>NZ_JBEXOT010000003.1:21637-394653 GCF_040611675.1 Streptomyces sp. NPDC006551 | reverse complement strand
ACCGGTTATCCGGTGCACACACACGAGAGCGGAACGATCGGTCGGAATAGGACCGGTCGTTCACAGCGTCCTCGCTGTGTTGTTGCCTACCCGCCGCATGGGCCGGTAGGGCTTTCAAAGGAACCTCGCCATCCGAAGATGGACGGGGTATCAACTAATCTGGCGTTGATTTTTGGCACGCTGTTGAGTTCTCAAGGAACGGACGCTTCCTTCGTACTCACCCTCTCGGGCTTTCCTCCGGGCTTTTCCCTTCGGTCTTTCGTGTTTCCAGCTTAGCAGATCCGTTTTCCGTTTCCGCCACCCGCTGGAGCGGGCTGCCGGTCCGTTCTTCGCTTTCGCGTTTCCCTTTCCGGCGGTTCCGACTCTATCAGATCCTTTCGGGCCTGATTCCCAGTCAGCGGGGTTTGTCTTCCCGGCTGTTGGGCCGTTCCGACGCTCAAACTCTAGCGGATTTCCCGAGCGACTCATAATCGAGTCTTTCGAAATGAATTTCGGCATGCCGAAATTCGTCCCGGTCGGGAGGTCGTGCTGGTTTGAGATGCCGCATCAGCGGCGGGAGTGGCTGTCGCAGAACCGTTCCGGCCCCGTGACAACTCGGAGAACACTACGGATACGGCCAGGGCGTGTCAACCCCGCCCCGCCAGGCCCCGGACGGCTTCCTCAGTCGAGGTCGGTCAGTCGGCCGCCCGCGTCCGGCTGGGTGTGCTCCACCCGCCTGAGCAGGCGGATCAGCATCTCGCCCAGGAGGCCGCGCTCCTCGCTCGACAGGTCCTGGAGGAGCTCCTCCTCGAAGTCCGTCGCCATGCGCATCGCCTCGAGCCACTTCGAACGGCCCTCGTCCGTGAGCTCCACGATCACCCGTACGCGGTTGTTCTCATCGCGGTCGCGCGTGACCAGGCCCTCGCCCGCCATGCGGTCGATGCGGTGGGTCATCGCGGCCGGCGTGAGGCCGAGGCGCTTGGCCAGCTCTCCGGGGCCCAGGCGGTACGGGGCGCCGGCGAGGACGAGGGTCTTGAGGACCTCCCACTCGGCGTTGCTGATGCCGAGGTCGGCGACCTGGCGGCCGTACGCGACGTTCATCCGGCGGTTCAGCCGGCCCAGGGCGGAGACGACCTTCTCGACCTGGGGGTCGAGGTCGCGGTACTCGCGCTGGTAGGCGGCGATCTGCTCGTCGAGGCTCGGCTCCTGCAGGGGCTGCGGGCCGGACTGCTCGGGGGTGTCGGACATGCGGGGAGTATCCCACGGTCGACGTTGGCGTTGAAGTCCTTCGATGTGTACAGTTAAGCATCGAACTTTAGGATTGAAGTCTTCAGGGTTCAGGCGTATAGAGCTGAACCCGCGACCGAAGTGGGTGAGTGTGACCAAGGCGATGGGTGCAGCGATGCGCCGAATCCAGGCGGGCAGCGCGCTGAGCGCGTTCGGACTCGGCTTCACCGTTCCGTACCTCTATGTGTATGTCGCTCAGGTGCGGGATCTGGGCGCGACCACGGCGGGCATCGTGCTCGCCGTCTTCGCCATGGCCGCACTTGTCGTTCTTCCCTTCAGCGGGCGCGCCATCGACCGGCGCGGCCCCGTCCCCGTTCTGCTGGTCGCGGCCGTGCTGGCCTCCCTCGGTTCCCTGGGCATGGGGCTGTCGGGGAGCGTGGCCGCGGTGGTGGGGTCGGCGGCGCTGCTGGGTGCCGGTACGGCCGTGATGCAGCCCGCGCTGGCGACGATGATCGTCTGGTGTTCGGACCCGGCCGGCCGGACCCGGTCCTTCGCCACGCAGTTCTTCCTGCAGAACCTGGGACTCGGCGTCGGTGGTCTGATCGGCGGCCAGCTCGTCGACGAGAGCCGGCCCGGCAGCTTCCTTCTTCTCTTCTCGATCGAAGCGGCGATGTTCCTCGTCCTGGCGGGGATCGTGCTGACCGTGCGGATGCCGGGCTCCCCCGCCCTCCAGGCCGACCGGCCCTCCGCCTCCAAGGGCGGCGGTGTGCAGGCGCTGCTGGGGCACAAGGCCATGGTGCAGCTGTGCGTCCTGGGCTTCGTGCTGTTCTTCGCCTGCTACGGGCAGTTCGAGTCGGGTCTCGCGGCGTACGGGACCGAGGCGGCCGGGATCGAGCCGTCGACGCTGGGGATGGCGCTCGCCGCCAACACGGCGGTCATCGTCGTCGCCCAGTTCGTGGTGCTGAGGTTCGTCGAGCGCCGCAGGCGGACGCGGGTGATCGCGGCCGTCGGTCTGATCTGGGCCGTGGCATGGGTCATCGCCGGGTACGCCGGCCTCGGGCACGGCAGCCAGACCATGGCGACCGCCGCGTTCATCTCCACGTACGCCCTCTTCGGGCTCGGCGAGGCGATGCTGTCGCCGACCGTGGCGCCGCTGGTGGCCGACCTGGCGCCGGAGTCGATGGTCGGGCAGTACAACTCGGCGTTCGCTCTGGTCAAGCAGCTGGCGCTGGCGGTCGGTCCGGCCGTGGGCGGGCCGATGGGGGCCGCGCTGCACGGGCCTTACATCGTGACCTTCGTGCTCTTCTCGCTCGGGATCACGTTCCTGGCGGTCCGTCTCGGCAAGCAGCTCACTCCGGTGCAGAACCAGCCGTCGCTCGCGGCGAAGACGTCACGGATCGTCGCGCGGCACCGGCCGGAGAAGGAGACCGCCGCCGCCTAGGACACCCCCTGCCGGACTGTCTCAGTCCGGCAGGGCGAACTCGCACCAGACCGCCTTGCCACCCCCTGGCGTGCGGCGGCTTCCCCAGGACGAGGCGATCGTCGCGATGATCGAGATTCCGCGGCCCGCCTCGTCCTCCGATTCCGCTCTGCGGCGGCGCGGCAGATGGTCGTCGCCGTCGGTGACCTCGATGATCAGCCGGCGGTCGGTGCGGCGGAGCCTGAGGCGCATGGGCGGGGTGCCGTGCTTGAGGGAGTTCGCGACCAGCTCGCTGGTGGCGAGCACGCCGAGATCGCGTAGTTCGACCGGGAAGCGCCAGCTGGCGAGAACGCCCGACGCGAAGGCACGCGCGCGTGGCGCCGCCTCCACACCGCCGAGGAGCTCCAGGGCGGCGTTGTGGAACAGCTCCGCGTCGGCTCCCTTGCGGGCGGGATGCTGGACGACCAGCACCGCCACGTCGTCGTCGTGGTCGGCGGTGACGCCGAGCGAGCGCAGCAGCCGGTCGCAGACCACCTGCGGGGTGCCGGTGGCGCCGGACAGGGCGCGCTCCAGGGCGGCGACGCCCTCGTCGATGTCCTCGCGGCGGCGTTCGACCAGCCCGTCGGTGTAGAGGACGGCGGTCGAGCCCGGGGGCAGGGCGATCGTGCCGGAGGTGTGCAGCCAGCCTCCGGTGCCGAGCGGGGGCCCCGTGGGGTCCTCGGCGCGGCGGACCGAACCGTCCTCGTCCCTGACGAGGATCGGGAGGTGGCCTGCGGAGGCGTAGACGAGCCGGCCCTCGTTGGGGTCGTGGACGGCGTAGGCGCAGGTGGCGATCTGGCTGGCGTCGATCTCGGCGGCGAGACCGTCGAGGAGCTGGAGCACTTCGTGCGGGGGCAGGTCGAGGCGGGCGTAGGCGCGTACAGCCGTGCGGAGCTGGCCCATGACGGCGGCGGCGCGCACCCCGCGTCCCATCACGTCGCCGATGACGAGGGCCGTCCGGCCGGCGCCGAGGGTGATGACGTCGTACCAGTCGCCGCCGACGGCCGCGTCGGTGCCGCCGGGCTGGTACGTGGCGGCGATCCGCAGGTCGTCGGGCTGCTCCAGCTCCTGCGGGAGCAGCGAGCGCTGGAGGGTGACGGCGGTTTCGCGGTGCCGGCGCTCGCTGGCGCGCAGCCGCTCGGCGGCCTCGGCGTGGTCGGTGACGTCGGCCGCGTGCACGAGGACGCCGCCACCGTCGGAGCCCGAGGACTCCACGGGAAGGCAGGTGACCGTGTACGAGCCGCCGTCCTTGGTCTTGCGGGACTTGACCGTACGGGGCTTGCCGCTGCGCAGGACCTGGTCCATCAGCGGCAGCAGGCCCAGTTCGTGCGCCTCGGGGCAGGCGTCGGCGACGGTGGCCCCGGCGGGACGGGGGCCGAAGGCGGCGGCGTAGGCGTCGTTGACGTACGCGATGCGGTGCTCGGGGCCGTGCGCGAGCGCGACCAGGCCGGGGAGCCGTCCGATGACCTCCCGTACGGAGAAGTCCTCCAGGGCGGGGACGTCGGCGGTCTCGTCGGCGAGGTGCTCCAGCTGCGGCCCGTACTCACCGCGGGCCGCGGGCACGGAGCCTTCGGTCCCCCGCGCGGCCATGCGGCGCTGCGTGCCGGGGAGCCGGGCGCTCCAACGGGTGAAGTTCACGGATCTGTATGCCTCGTGGTGTCGTCGGCCGTGCTGAGTCACTCTGTGCAGATGTGAGCCCACCTATGGTCACACGTCCAGTGTGACCGAGCGCACTGACATCGGTGTCAGCCGGGCTCGGGGCCTTCCTTGGGGGGCGGGGGTGCGGCGGCGAGTTCGAACTCGGCGCGGGGGTGTTCCAGCGAGCCGAGCGAGACGATCTCGCGTTTGAACAGGCCGGAGAGGGTCCACTCGGCCAGGACGCGGGCCTTGCGGTTGAAGGTGGGGACGCGGCTGAGGTGGTAGGCCCGGTGCATGAACCAGGCCGGGTATCCCTTGAGTTTGCGGCCGTAGACGTGGGCGACGCCCTTGTGGAGGCCGAGGGAGGCGACGGAGCCCGCGTACTTGTGGGCGTACTCCTTGAGCGGCTGTCCGCGCAGGGAGGCGGCGATGTTCTCGGCGAGGACCTTGGTCTGACGCACCGCGTGCTGGGCGTTGGGGGCGCATTCCCGGCCGGGCTCGTCCGCGGTGATGTCGGGGACGGCGGCGGCGTCGCCGGCCGCCCAGGCGTGCTCGGCGCCGTCGACGGTCAGTTTCGCCGTGCACTTGAGCCGGCCGCGTTCGTTGAGGGGCAGGTCGGTGGCGGCGAGGACGGGTGCGGGTTTGACGCCGGCCGTCCACACGACGGTACGGGTGGGGATCCGGCTGCCGTCGCTGAGGACGGCCACACGGTCCTCGCAGGACTCCAGCCGGGTGTCCAGACGTACGTCGATGTTGCGGGCGCGCAGCTCGCGGATCGCGTACTTCCCCATCTCCTCGCCGACTTCGGGCAGGATCCGGTGGGTCGCCTCGACGAGGACCCATTTCAGGTCCCCGGGCTTGATGTTGTGGTAGTACCGCGCGGTGTAGCGGGCCATGTCCTCCAGCTCGGCGAGGGCCTCCACGCCCGCGTAGCCGCCGCCGACGAAGACGAAGGTGAGGGCGGCGTCGCGCAGGCCGGGGTCGCGGGTGGAGGAGGCGATGTCCATCTGCTCGATGACGTGGTTGCGCAGCCCGATGGCCTCCTCGACGGTCTTGAAGCCGATGGCGTAGTCGGCGAGGCCGGGGACGGGCAGGGTGCGGGAGATCGAACCGGGCGCGATGACGAGTTCGTCGTACGTGAGCTGGATGTTGCCGGTGCCCTCCTCCTCGGTGGCGAGGGTCGAGAGCGTCGCCGTCCGCTTGGCGTGGTCGACGGCGTGGACCTCGCCGATGACGATCCGGCATCTGTCGAGGACGCGGCGCAGCGGGACGACCACGTGGCGGGGGGAGATGGAGCCGGCCGCCGCCTCGGGGAGGAACGGCTGGTACGTCATGTACGGGTCGGGTGTGACCACGACGATCTCGACGGCACCGCTTCTGAGCTCGGTCTTGAGCTGCCGCTGCAGGCGCAGCGCGGTGTACATCCCGACGTAGCCACCGCCGACAACGAGAATGCGCGCAGGTTCGGTCACTGTCCCATGACGCAACGCCGTCCGGGGTTTGTCCACAGGCCCGGCAAATTGTGTGACCGCGGAAGTGCGGGAGCGCGGGGTGGCGCACAGGGTGGGTACAACGGAAAGCGCCCAGGTCAGGGTGGGCGCGGGGGGTGAGGAGCGGGGTCGGAATCGGGAGAGTTCCGGTCCTTGCTCCGATCGGGGGGCGCACCGTGCGGAACTCCCCCTTCTGAATTGACCCCGACTCAACTATGTTCGTATGTCGTCGGGGCATCGGGCCGCCGCGCGTAGACCAGAGCGCGGAAGCGTCCGGAGTCCCGTGTCAGGGCGGGGAGTCTCCGGGGGGAGACATCATGAGCGGGGGAACGCTTATGCACATGCAGGATTCGTACGGCCACGCCGTCGTCACGGCGACGGACGGCCAGACCGACGGGCGTACGAGCACGTCGACGGGATCGTCGTTGATCGGCCGGGCCGCTCCGCTGCGCGTGGACGCGCAGCGCAATCTGGAACACGTCCTGCGCGCGGCGCGCGAGGTGTTCGGCGAGCTCGGCTACGGAGCGCCGATGGAGGACGTGGCGCGTCGCGCCCGGGTCGGGGTGGGCACGGTCTACCGCCGCTTCCCGAGCAAGGACGTGCTGGTGCGCCGCATAGCCGAGGAGGAGACCGCCCGGCTGACCGAGCAGGCGCGGACGGCGCTGGGGCAGGAGGACGAGCCGTGGTCTGCGCTCTCCCGGTTCCTGCGGACGTCGGTGGCCTCGGGAGCGGGGCGGCTGCTGCCTCCGCAGGTGCTGCGGGTGGGCGTGGACGAGGGGGCGGTCGTCGACGCGCTGCCGTCGGCGTCGGGCGACCAGTCGTCGGACGGCGAGGCGCGGGTGCCGCACCAGCGGGGCTTCGTGGAGCGGGCGGCGGCCCGGGTGGTCGCGCCGCGCGCGGTGCCGGTGGCCGAGCAGGACGACCCCGGTGCGGCGGAGCTCCTGGAGGTCGTCGGGCTCCTGGTGGACCGGGCGCGGAAGGCCGGTGAGCTGCGGGCGGACGTGACCGTGGCGGACGTCCTTCTCGTCATAGCCACGGCGGCGCCCGCTCTGCCGGACGCGGCGCAGCAGGCGGCGGCCTCGACGCGGCTCCTGGACATCCTGTTGGAGGGCCTGCGGTCGCGGTAGGAAGTGTCTCGGCGGGTCAGGGCCGGACAGGCCCTGGGCCGTCCGGGGCGACCCTGCGGTGACGGCCGCTCACGCCCGCCTGTTCGACGTTCCCGGAACTGTCGAGCACGGCACGAACGCGTGAGCGGTTACGCCCGGATACAGGAAGTCGCCCCGGACGAGTGGTAAGTGGACGCGACGGTTCGGGGCGCCTCCGCTCTGTGTCACGCTTGCCCGGTGTTCGGGTCTGAGCGTGCGTACGGGGGCTTCCGCGATGAGCGGTGACGGACGGGACGAGCCGCTGGATGAAGGCGGCGCCACGGATACCGGCGACGCCCCGGGGAGCGGAGGCCCACCCTCCTGGCAGGTGCCGAGCCAGGGCGGCCCGGGAGGCTCGTGGAGTACGTCCACGGGCGCGGCGGGTGTCACGGGCGCGGCGGGTCCCACGCCCGTGGGCGCCGAGCCGGGTGTGCCGCAGCAGCGCGAGGGCGGTGCCCTCGGGGCCGAGGCGGACACGGACGACACGGCAGACGCGGACGACGGCGTACTGCCGCCGCCGGTCGAACTCCCCCCGTCCGACGCCGAGCTGATCCAGCTGATGCGGGACGGCGAGGACAGCGCGTACGAAGAGCTGTTCCGCCGGCACTCCGAGGCCGTACGGCGCTACGCCAGGACGTGCTGCCGCGACGCGCACACCGCCGACGACCTGACGGCGGAGGTGTTCGCCCGCACGCTCCAGGCGGTACGGCGCGGGGCCGGGCCGGAGCAGGCCGTACGCGCCTATCTGCTGACCACCGTCCGCCGGGTGGCCGCGAGCTGGTCGAAGACGCGGAAGCGGGAGCATCTGGTCGAGGACTTCGCCGTGTTCGCCGCGCAGGCCGCACGCGGCTCCGAGTTCTCTGACCAGGACACGCTGGACCTCGGCGCCGATGTCCGGGCCATGCACGAGGCCGAGCGGTCCCTGGCCATGCAGGCGTTCCGTTCGCTGCCCGAGCGCTGGCAGGCCGTGCTGTGGCACACCACCGTCGAGGAGGAGTCGCCGAGCGAGGTCGCGCCGCTGTTCGGGCTGACCGCCAACGCCACCGCCGTCCTCGCCAGCCGGGCCCGCGAGGGTCTGAAGCAGGCCTACCTCCAGGCCCACGTCAGCCAGTCCCTCACCTCCGGCGGGGACTGCGCCCGCTACGCCGACCGGCTCGGCGCCTATGCGCGCGGCGGGCTGCGGATGCGGGCCCAGCGGGGGCTGCGCCAGCACCTGGAGGAGTGCGTCAAGTGCCGGCTCGCGGCCGGCGAGCTGGAGCACGTCAACGCCGGCATCCCGGCGCTGCTTCCGATCGCCGTCATCGGCTGGTTCGCCGCCGGGTACTCGCTCAAGGCCGCGGGCGTGGTGGCCGGCGGTGTGGCCGGGGCCGCCGGGGCCGGGGCGGCAGCCGCCGCCACCGGAGCCGGTTCGACGGGCACGGCCGGGGCGTCGTCCGCCGCCGTCGCCGAGGGGCTCGGCGCGCCCGCGAAGGCCGGGCTCGCGGCCGCGGTGGCCGCCGCGGCGGCCGCCGGTCTGGTGTGGGCGCTGTCCGGCGACCCACAGCCGGTCGCGAAGCCCGAACCGTCCCCGCCGGCCGTCGCCCCCGTCGTACCGTCGGAGCCGACCGCTCCGCCGAAGCCGAGGCCCACGCCGCCGCCCGTGCCCACGGCCGAGCCGGCCCCGCCTCCGAAGCCGACGCCGAGCCGGACGGTGAAGCCCCGCCCCAAGCCGACTCCGAAGCCGACGCCCGCACCGAAGCCCAGCCCGTCGAGGACCGCGCCCAAGCCGCCCGCGCCCCCGTCCCTCTATCGGGTGAGCCGGCTCGACTACGGCATCGCCGGCGACGGCACCAAGCCCGAGGTACGGCTCGAGGAGAGCAGCCCGATGTGGCAGCGCGACGGCCTGTCGATGGGCGGCAAGCGGTACGCGCACGGGGTGACGGTGCAGGCGCCGTCCTCGCTCACCATCGACCTCAACCGGCGGTGCACCAGTTACGACGCGCTCGTGGGCATCGACGACATGAGTGCCCCCCTCGGGGTCGGCGGCGTCCGCTTCTCCGTCTACGGGGACGGCGAACGGCTGTGGCGGTCCCCCGTGGTCGAGCCGGGCGATCCGCCGGTGCCGGTGCACGTCGGCATCGCCGGACGCGAGACGCTCCGCCTGGTGGTCGAGCCGCACACACCGTTCGGCCGGGTCGCGGTCGCGGACTGGGCACAGTCCCAGATCACCTGCGCGTGAGGCCCAACCGCCGCGCCGGTCAGATGGACGGCGGGTGGGCGGCGAGCGCGGCGGGACACCCCGTCACATAGCTGTGCGAGGAGGGAGCGACCCCGTCACGTACGCGTGCGAGGAGGGGACACCCCCGTCACGTACGCGTGCGCGGACAGGCCGACCCCGTCACGTACGCGTGCGCCTGCGTCATGACGGCCTCGACGTCGAGCGGGGCGCCGGAGGCGTACGCCTCGGCGTAACCGTCTTCGCCCAGGGCCTCGCGCGCGCGAGTGGTGAGCGCCTCCGTCTCCCTCGCCTCCGGGGCGGAGCGGACCAGCGCGCCGCGCCAGGTGTCGACCGCCGCCAGGGTCCGGACGGCGAGGGTCAGCGCGCCGCAGCGGGAGAGCGTGATCGCCACGCCCTCCGCCAGGGCGGCGATGACGAAGTCGGCGCACTGCGCCTCCCGTGCCGACCGCAGCGCCGCCACCGCGCCCGCGACGGCTTCGGTGCCGCCGCCCTCGTCCGCCCGGATCCGGGCGTCGAGACCGCTCAGTACCGCCGCGAAATGGGGTGGCGGGGCGCCCGTCGTCACCACTCGGCGCGCCTCGTCGAGCTGGGCGCGGGCGGCCTGGACATCGCCTCGGTGCAGGGCGATCAAGGCGCGCATGGACCCGATGTACGTCCGGGCGTCGTTGACGTGGGAGCGCTCCGCCTCACGGGACGCCTCGTCCAGGCCCTTCTCGGCGGCATCCATGTCGCCCGCGCGGAACGCGATTTCGGCGAGGCGCGCGATCAGGAAGGGCGCCTCGGCGTGTGCGCCGACCTCACGGGCGAGCTGCAGCGCCTCCTCGTACGCCTCGCCGGCCTCCGCGTGCCGGCCGCGCAGCATGTTCGCCTCCGCCGCGGCGCTCGCGACCTGTGCCCGCATCCAGCGGTCGCCGACCCGGCGGGAGAGGGCACGCAGCTCGACCAGGTCCTCGTCGATGCCGGTCATGCCGCCGGGCATGTCGACGACCATGTGCGTACGGAACATCAGGCTGACACCGATCTCCCACTCGCCGCCATGGCGACGGCAGTGGGCGACGGAGGCGTCCAGCATCGCGCGGACGACGTCCGGTTTCTCGGTGAGATAGGCCGTGAACGGCCACAGCAGACCGGGGAATCGGGCCGACTCGGGGCCGGGGTGTTCGGCGAAGGCCGCGCGTACCCGCCGGACCAGAGCGGCGAGTTCGGGGTCGTCGCGGAATTCGCCGACCGTATGGCTCTCCACGGCGAGGAAGAAGTGCAGCATGTGCAGCCGCATGCGGGGCCAGTGGCGCGGGTCGGCGGGATCATCCGGGTCGGTGCCGAGCCGGAGCGCGCGTTCGACCCAGGCCAGCCCCTCGGGGCGGTAGTTGCGCAGCCACCAGAACCAGCCCATGGCGAGGACCAGCCGGTGGGCGGACGGCTCGTCCGCGGCGGTGAGGACCGTGCGGTGGAGGGCGGCGCGGATGTTGTCGAGGTCGGTCTCGATCCGCCGGATCCAGGGGAGCTGCTCGCCGGAGCGCAGCCGGGGTTCGGCCTCCTCGACGAGGACGGTGTAGTGGGCGGTGTGGGCGGTCTCGGCGGCGGCGAGCAGGTCCGGGGTCTCGGCGGCGCGCTCGCTCGCGTACTCGTGGATGGTCTCCAGGAGGCGGTAGCGCATCTCGCCGTCGTCGGTGGGGGCGGCGACGACCAGGGACTTGTCGACCAGTGCGCCGAGGGTGTCGGCCGCGTGGGCGGCTGTGAGGGACTCGGCGGCGGGGAGGTCCCAGCCGCCGGCGAAGACGGACACCTGGCGGAGCAGCGTGCGCTCGTCGGGTTCGAGGAGGTCCCAGGACCAGTCGACGACGGCGCGGAGGGTCTGCTGGCGGGGCAGGACGGTGCGGCTGCCGGAGGTGAGGAGGGCGAATCGGTCGTCGAGCCGGTCGGCGATCTGGCGCGGGGTGAGAAGCCGCAGGCGGGCGGCGGCCAGTTCGATGGCGAGGGGGAGGCCGTCGAGGCGGCGGCAGATCTCGTCGACGGCGTCGAGGTCGGCGTCGGGCCGGAAGTCCGGACGTACGGCGCGGGCGCGTTCGGCGAAGAGGAGGTGGGCCGGGTGCGGTGGCAGGGGTTCGACGGGCCGGACGGTCTCGCCGGGAACGCCGAGGGGCTCGCGGCTGGTGGCGAGGACGCGCAGGCCGGGGCAGTGGGTGAGCAGGGTCTCGGCGAGTGCGGCGGCCGCGTCGACGACGTGCTCGCAGTTGTCGAGGACGAGGAGGAGGGGGCGGCGGGCGAGGTGTTCGACGAGACGGGCGGTGGGGTCGTCCTGGAGGGGCTGGCCGTCGCGCGTGATCAGGTTGATCTCGCGGAGGCCGAGGGCGGAGAGGACCGCACCGGGTACGGCGTCGGGGTCGTCGAGCGGGGCGAGTTCCGCGAGCCAGGCGCCGGGGCCGTCGGTGCGGGTGGTCGCGAGGGCGGCCTCTTCCGCCAGGCGGGTCTTGCCGGAGCCGCCTGGGCCGGTGAGGGTGACGAGCCGGGAGCGGGCGAGGTCGGCGCGGATGGCGGCGAGTTCGGGTTCGCGGCCGACGAAGGAGGTGAGGCGGGGCCGGATGTTGCCGGACTCCCGTGGCTCGGGCGGCGCCTGGAGCAGTTCCCTGTGGAGGGCGAGCAGTTCGGGACCCGGGTCGGCGCCGAGACCGTCGGCGAGGGCGCGGCGGGCGTCCTCGAAGGCGGCGAGGGCGTCGGCCTGCCGGCCCTCGGCGCGCAGGGCGCGGACGAGTTGGGCGCGGAAGCCCTCGTCGTACGGGTGGGCGGTGGTGAGTGCGGACAGCTCCGGTACGAGTCCGTCCACGGCACCGCGCCTGAGGTCGGCCTCCACGCGCCGGCGCAGGGCGGCGAGCCGCTGGGCCTCGGGGCGCACGCGCGCGTGCTCGGGAAGATCGGTGAGGGCGGGGCCGCGGAAGAGGGCGAGGGCGCCGCGCAGAAGGGTGGCGGCGGCTTCGGGATCGCCGGCGTCGAGGCGAGCGGCGGCCTCCTGAGCCCGCCGTTCGAAGACGTACAGGTCGATGTCGTCGGGGTCGGCGACGAGCCGGTAGCCGAGGCCGGGCGCCGACGCGACGGCGTCGCGCCCGATCACGCGGCGGAGGCGCCCGACGAGGGCCTGGAGGGCGGCGGGGGCGTCGTGCGGGGGCTCGTCGTCGTAGACGTCGTCGACGAGTTCGGTGACGGAGGCGGCCCGTCCGGCGCGCAGAGCGAGCGCGGCGAGGAGCGCGCGCAGCCGGGCGCCGCCGAGGGGGAGGGGGGTGCCGTGGGGGTCGAGGGCCTGGGTGGAACCGAGGATGAGGTACCGCACAGGATCATTGTCCCTGGCGGGGGCGGTGAGCACCCGTGGGTTTCCCGGCCCTGCCGGGCCGCGCGCGGAGCGGGGGAGGCTTTCGCTCGTTCGGATGGCGCCTCACGTCAGGAGGGAGCGGCGCACCGGGATCAGGGGCCCAGGGACCGCGCGCTGCCGTGGGGCCGCCGTGCCCGTCCAGCAGGTGCCGCGGCGGGACAGGAGGCGGCGGAGCCAGAGTTCGGTGGAGACGAGGTCGGCGAGGCCGTCCAGCGGGACCGGTTCGCCGTCGGCGGCCGCGCGCAGGGCCTTGCGGACCACGCGTGCCTCGATCAGGCCCGCGTCCGCCAGGAGCGGAGCGTCGAAGAGGGCCAGCAGGTCCGGGAGCGCCGCGCGCAGGCCCGTACGGGTGGCGGCGGCCGGGACCGCCGGGTTCGGGGCGCCCCAGCCTGGCGGCAGGTCGTGGATGCCCGCGCCGGCCAGGACCGTGCGCAGGACGGTGGCCCGTGCGCCCGGCTGGACCCGCAGCGACTCGGGGAGGTCGCGGCAGGCCCGTACCACCTGGTTGTCGAGGAAGGGGGCGTGGAGCCGCTGGCTGCGGATCTCGGCGGCCTGCTCCAGGACCCGGTGGTCGGCCGCGGCCCGCGCGAGCGCCGCACGCGCGCGTGCCTCCCCCGGCCGCTGCACCGACGTCGGCAGCGTCGCCGCCCGGTTCAGGCGAACCGATACTTCAGCGAGCGCCTCGCCCGTCAGCCAGCGCGCCGCCGGCCCGGGCCGCGACCAGGTCAGGGCGGACAGGGACGCCTCCAGCGGGCCGAACGCGCCCGCCGCCGTCCGGTTCGCCTCCAGGAGCCCCGTCGCCGCCGCCTCGATGCCGGTGCGGTACGGGGTGCGGGCCAGCCGGCGCGCGGCGCGGTAGACCGTCAGCGGTACGAGGAGCGAGCCCGCCGGCGTGCCCGTCGCCTTCGCGAGCGCCGCCACCGGCCGCACCAGCGATCGGCGCCGCCGGTCCATCAACAGGTCGGCCAGCCGCGCCGGATGGGCGTCCAGGACCTGCCGGGCGCCCAGGCCCGTGAAGTGGTCCGCGCTGCCGCCCGCGAGGCGCCGCCGGTGCCGGCCGGCGACGACGAGGGACGGGCCTGGCTCGTCCGTCAGGGGACCGTCCAGCTCCGCGTACGGCAGTGCCTCCTCGCCCGCCGCGACGACCACGTGGTGCAGCCGCGGGTTCGCCGCGATCACCCGGGCCCGCTCCAGCTCCTCCTCGCGGTGGGCACCTGCCCGGGTCGCCAGGTCGTTGAAGGTGACGGCGAGCAACCGCTCCCCCGCGCCCGTGCCGTGGCCCAGGATCGTCCCGGGCACGCCCGGGAGACCGGCCGCCAGCAGGGCGAGCGTCCCGGAAGCGCTGCCTCCGGACAGATCCGCGCCGATCCCCGGCGCCGGTCCGCCGCCCCGGGCGGCCCGCCGCTCCGCGGGCCCCATGCCGGGGACGGGCCCGGGGTCCGGCAGCGGCGTCTCCGGCGCGTGCCGGGGCGCGGTGAGCCGGGCCCGTACGGCGTCGACCAGCGCGTCCCGTACCCCTTCCACCGCCCGCCGTGGCTCGACCTGCGGCGCCGCGACGGCGAGCGAGGCCACCGGTTCGTACCCGGTGATCTCGCGCGACCCCTCGCGCAGGATCAGCGCGTGCCCGGGGGGCACCCGCTTCACGCCCTCGTACGGCGTGGAGTCGCGCAGCGCCTCCGGGGTCTCGGGGCAGGCGAGCAGCGCGGCGAGATGGCCGATGTCGAGCTGGGCCTCGATGAGGTCGGCCAGCGGCAGCGCGGCGGTCGCGTACGCGGTGCCGTTGGCCCACGGCGTGTGGAACACGGGCCGGGCTCCCGCCAGATCGCCGGTGACGGTGACACGGCGGCCGACCTGGACGACGACGGTGTAGCTGCCCGCCCACGCCGTGAGGTGGCGCAGGGCGCCACCTCGCGCGGCGAAGAGCCCGCTCCTCAGTTCCTCGTCGCTCGCGGCGCAACACCCCAGGACGGCGAGGCGGCTGTGCGTGTCGACGCCGACGACGCGGATCTCGTCGGGACGCCAGTCACCGACCGCCCACAGCGGATCCGGGTCACCCCACAGGAGTTGTGCGCCCACGGGGTGCACCGTGCGCCCCTCGGACGCGCTGCCCCCCACCGCTCCCGCCGTACCGAAGCTCGCGGCGACACTGCTCCAGCCCACCAGCCATCGCATCGGCGCCTCCACGTCGGTTCAGTGGAGGAACATGCTGCCACGACAAGGGCGCACAGGACGGGCTCAGGAGCAGGGCGCGCGAAAGGCGAATGCGCCCCTGGCATTGGCCAGTTGCGCACCGTCGCCATTCGGCCATTCTGGACGGCGCCTCGAGCCGTCGGCAGTCCGGGAGGCGCACTACGCCTCCCGGAGCCGTCCGCCGCCCGCGGGGAGGGGGCGACGGTATCCCCCAGCCCACCGGTCCACAGCCGGGTGGGCCGACCCACGCAGCACTCATGGAAGCGCTCCCGCTCCGGACGGGCGAGAGCGCACGGGCGGGCGCACGGCCACACCACCGGAGCACGCTCCCCGGCGCCGCCCCCGGCAGCGCCGGCGCCGACCGCTCTCCGCAGCCCGCCCCTCCTCCGTCGATTCACACAACAATCCCGCCATAGGGAACACCGCCCCTTAACGGTAGGGATGCGGCGAACTACGCTGTGTTTACGAATGCCGCACGCCTATGCCCGGCGTCGTGGCGGCCGTCTGGGTGGTCGAGGGGTGGCGTCATGTCCAGGGAGCAACGCGGGCCGAACGAAAAGCTCGGCACGGTTCTCGCCCTCGCGGGAATCAGCAACGCCGGCCTCGCCCGGCGCGTCAACGACCTCGGGGCGCAGCGGGGGCTGACGCTTCGTTACGACAAGACGTCGGTGGCGCGGTGGGTGTCGAAGGGCATGGTGCCGCAGGGCGCCGCCCCGCATCTGATCGCGGCGGCGATCGGCCAGAAGCTCGGCCGGCCGGTACCGCTGCACGAGATCGGCCTCGCGGACGCCGACCCGGCGCCCGAGGTGGGCCTCGCCTTCCCCCGCGACGTGGGAGAGGCGGTCCGCTCGGCCACCGAGCTGTACCGGCTGGATCTCGCCGGTCGACGGGCCGGCGGTGGCGGGATCTGGCAGTCGCTGGCCGGATCCTTCGCGGTCAGCGCGTACGCGACCCCCGCCTCCCGGTGGCTGATAACACCCGCCGACTCCTCCGTGGAGCGGCTGCCGCACCGTCCCGGCGCGGGCGGCCCCGACGAGACGGTCGACGGGCCGGAGACCGGCCTCCACGCGCGCGTGGGCCACAGCGACGTCGCCAAGCTCCGCGAGGCCGCCGAGGACGCGCGCCGCTGGGACTCCAAGTACGGGGGCGGCGACTGGCGTTCCTCCATGGTCCCGGAGTGCTTACGCGTCGACGCCGCACCGCTGCTGCTCGGCTCGTACTCCGACGAGGTCGGCCGGGCCCTGTTCGGCGCCACGGCGGAGCTGACCCGGCTGGCCGGCTGGATGGCCTTCGACACCGGTCAGCAGGAGGCCGCCCAGCGCTACTACATCCAGGCGCTGCGCCTCGCGCGCGCCGCCGCCGACGTGCCGCTCGGCGGCTACGTCCTCGCCTCCATGTCGCTGCAGGCCACCTACCGGGGCTTCGCCGACGAGGGCGTGGACCTCGCCCAGGCCGCCCTGGAACGCAACCGCGGGCTCGCCACCGCCCGCACCATGTCCTTCTTCCGGCTCGTCGAGGCGCGGGCGCACGCGAAGGCGAACGACGGCGCGGCGGCCGCGGCCGCGCTCAAGGCGGCCGAGGGCTGGCTGGAGCGCTCGCGGGAGGGCGACGCCGACCCGTCCTGGCTGGGCTTCTACTCGTACGACCGGTTCTGCGCCGACGCCGCCGAGTGCTACCGGGACCTGAAGGCGCCGCGCCAGGTGCGCCGCTTCACCGAGCAGGCGCTGTCCCGGCCGACGGAGGAGTACGTCCGCTCGCACGGGCTGCGGCTCGTCGTGTCGGCGGTGGCCGAGCTGGAGTCGGGCAACCTGGACGCGGCCTGCGCGGCGGGCACGCGCGCGGTGGAGGTGGCGGGCCGGATCTCGTCCGCCCGGACCACCGAGTACGTACGCGATCTGCTGCACCGGCTCGAACCGTACGGGGACGAGCCCCGGGTCATGGAGCTGCGGGAGCGGGCCCGGCCGCTCCTGATGGCTCCCGCGTGAGTCCCTGAGGCTCCGGCGTGGGACCGCGTGAGTCCCTGGGACTCCGGCGTGGGTCCGTGTGAGTCCCTGGGACTCCAGCGTGGGTCCGTGTGAGTCCCTGAGGCTCCGGCGTGGGACCGCGTGAGTCCCTGAGCTCCGGCGTGGGACCGCGTGAGTCCCTGAGCTCCGGCGTGGGACCGCGTGAGTCCCTGAGCTCCGGCGTGGGACCGCGTGGGCCGGCGTGACGCGTGTCCCACCGGGTTTAGCGGCTGTGTCAGTGGGCCAGTGCACTATCGGGGTGGGAGGTGGTGCGGGTGTCCGTGCGGGACGTGGACTGCGACGTGCTCGTGGTCGGCGGCGGGATCGTCGGTCTGTCGACGGCGTACGCCCTGACCCGTGCCGCGCCCGGCACCCGGGTCACCGTCCTGGAGAAGGAGCACGGCCCGGCCCGCCACCAGACGGGACGCAACAGCGGGGTGATCCACAGCGGGATCTACTACCGCCCGGGGTCCCTGAAGGCACGGTTCGCGGTCGCGGGCGCGGCCGAGATGGTCAAGTTCTGCGCGGAGTACGGCCTTCCGTACGAGGTCACGGGCAAGCTCATCGTCGCCACCGGGCGCGAGGAGCTGCCGCGGCTGCACGCGCTCGTGCAGCGCGGCCGGGAGAACGGCATTCCGGTGCGGGAGCTCGGGCCGGCGCAGATCACCGAGTACGAGCCGAGAGTGCGGGGGCTCGCGGCGATCCACGTCGGCACGACGGGGATCTGCGACTACGGCGCGGTGGCGGCGCAGCTCGCCGAGGCGTCCGGGGCGCGGATCCTGTACGGCGCGAAGGTCACGGCGGTCGACCGGCGGCCGTGGGGCGTGGCCGTCCGCACGGCGGCCGGCGCCGTGGTGCGGGGGCGGGTCCTGGTGAACTGCGCGGGGCTGCACTGCGACCGGGTGGCCCGGCTCGCCGGCGACGACCCGGGCATGCGGATCGTCCCCTTCCGTGGCGAGTACTACGAACTGGCGAACGCGTCGCTGGTCCGCGGCCTGGTCTATCCGGTTCCGGACCCGGCGTTCCCGTTCCTCGGGGTGCACCTGACGCGGGGTATCGACGGTGGCGTGCATGTCGGGCCGAACGCGGTGCCCGCCCTGGCCCGGGAGGGATACGGCTGGTCGGTCGTCCGGCCGGGGGACCTCGCGGGGACGCTGGCGTGGCCGGGATCATGGGCGATCGCGCGAGAGCACTGGCGGTACGGAGCGGGTGAGCTGCGGCGTTCGCTGTCGAAGCGGGCCTTCACGGAGGCGGTGCGCAGACTGCTGCCGGTCGTGGAGGAGCGTGATCTGCGGCGCGCCGCGGCGGGCGTGCGCGCACAGGCGGTCCTGCGGGACGGCACCTTGGTCGACGACTTCCTGATCCAAGAGGCCTCGCGGACGGTGCACGTCCTGAACGCCCCCTCGCCGGCCGCGACGGCGTCCCTCCCGATCGGCCGCGAGGTGGCGGCGAGGGCCTTGGCGATGTTGTAGCCGCCCCCGGTTGCGGCGATCGTTTCGCAGGGCTGCGGGCTTCCCAGCCCTGCGGAACGATCGCCACACGGGGGGACGAGGCCCCGACCCCGTAGAATTGCCGCATTGTGTCTGAGTCTCGTGAAACCCTTCCGCAGTCCCTCGCCGAGCCCGTCGTCGCGCGGCGGGGCAGTCGGATGTTCGCCGCCGGTGAGGGGCCCCTGCCCGATCCCGCCGGGTCGCACCACGAGCGGCGTATCCGCAGCTTCCAGCCCCGGCGCAGCCGCGTCACCGCGGGGCAGGCCGAGGCGATGCTCAAGCGCTGGCCCGACTGGGGTCTGGACATCGACGGCAAGCGGGTCCTGGACCTGAAGGAGATGTTCGGCGGCCTCCCCGTCGTCCTGGAGATCGGCTTCGGGATGGGCGAGGCCACCGCGCAGATGGCCGCCGCCGACCCCGGCACCGGCATCCTCGCCGTGGACGTCCACACCCCCGGACAGGGCAACCTCCTCGGTCTCGCCGACCGCAACGGGCTCGAGAACGTCCGGGTCGCCAACGGCGACGCGATCATCCTGCTGCGCGAGATGCTCGCCCCCGACGCCCTCGACGGCTGCCGCGTCTACTTCCCGGACCCCTGGCCCAAGAAGCGCCACCACAAGCGGCGCCTCATCCAGCCGGAGTTCCTCTCTCTCCTCGCGACGCGGATGAAGCCCGGCGCCGTCCTGCACTGCGCGACGGACTGGGAGGAGTACGCCGAGCAGATGCTGGAGGTGCTCTCCGCGCATCCCGACTTCGCGAACACGCAGCCCGACGGCGGCTACGCCCCCCGCCCCGCGTTCCGCCCCCTCACCCGCTTCGAGGGACAGGGTCTGGACAAGGGACACGTCGTGCACGACCTGCTTTTCCACAGGATGTAGAACTCCCGCGCACGCTGTCGGTGGGGCTGGTTAGGGTCGCATACGTGTCGAACCCCGTACCCGCCCCCGTACCCGCCCGGGACACCGAGGAGCCGGCCTTCCCCGCCGTCCCCGGCCGTGCCCAGTGGCGCTACCGGCCCCGGCGCGCCTTCTGGCGCAGCAAGGTGGTCCGGGCCGTCGCCGTGATCACGGTGCTCGCGCTCTGCGCCCTGGTGATCCTGGCGCTGGTGCGGGATCAGACAGGCACCGAGGGGTTCCTGGTCGGCCTCGGCCTGGCCGTCCTGCCCGTGCCGCTCCTCATGGCCGTGTTCCGCTGGCTCGACCGCGTGGAGCCCGGCCCCTGGAAGATCCTTCTCTTCGCCTTCGCCTGGGGCGCCTTCGCCGCCGCGCTCGTCGCGATCCTCGCCAACTCCTTCGCGGTCCGCTGGATCGCCACCGCGACCGCCGACCCGGCGTCCGCGGACACCCTCGGCGCCACCGCCGTCGCGCCCGTGGTCGAGGAGAGCGCGAAGGCAGCCGCCATCCTGCTGATCTTCCTCTTCCGCAGACGGGACTTCACCGGCCTCCTCGACGGAGTCGTCGTCGCGGGCTTCACCGCCACCGGCTTCGCCTTCACGGAGAACATCCTCTATCTCGGCAACGCCTTCGGCGAGGACCAGGAGTTCGGCAGCTCGGGCCTCGGCTCCGTGACCGCCGGAACGTTCTTCGTACGGATCGTGATGTCGCCGTTCGCGCATCCGCTCTTCACCGTGCTCACCGGACTCGGCTTCGGCTTCGCCGCCCTCGCCGCCCGCCGCCGGCGCGTCCGCCGGATCCTGCTGCCGCTGACCGGTCTGGTCCTCGCCATGGGCATGCACGCCCTGTGGAACGGCTCGGCCGTCTTCGGACCATGGGGCTTCTTCGCGGTGTACGGCATGTTCATGGTGCCGGTCTTCGGGCTGCTGACCTGGCTGGCGATATGGAGCCGGCAGAAGGAGCTGCGCACCATATCCGGGCAGCTCCCGGCGTACGCGGCGGCCGGCTGGCTGTCCCCCGCCGAACCCCTCGCGCTCTCCTCGATGCGGGCCCGCTCGGTGGCCCGCGACTTCGCCGCCCGAACGTACGGCAAGCCGGCGGCGCAGGCCGTCGGGGAGTACGAGGCGTTCGCGACGACCCTCGCCTTTCTGCGCCACCGGGCCGAGCGGGGAACGGCGGAGGAGGACTTCACCGCCCGCGAGCAGGAGCTGCTGCACCACCTCTGGCAGCGCAAGGCGGTCGCCTCTCCCGCGCTGACGTACGCGGCGCGGGCCACCGGCCGGGTGTGGGCGCCGCCGCAGTACCTCGACTACGGCGGCTACAACCCGTACCGGAGCTGACCGGGCCCCGACCCACGTCGGAACCGGCTCAGAGCGCGGAGCCCTCGACCAGCGGGTTCAGACCGCGGAGGCCTCGGTCAACAGGCTCAGACCGCGGAGGCCTCGGTGAGCAAGGTCAGCTCGGCTTCGGTGAGCGTGAGGTCGGCGACCGCGACCAGGGCCGGGAGCTGCTCGACCGTACGGGCCGAGGCGATCGGTGCCGCGACGGTCGGCCGGGAGGCCAGCCAGGCGAGCGCGACGGTGGCGGGCTCGGCGCCGTGGGCGTCCGCGACCGTGTCGAGCGCGGAGAGCACCGCCCTGCCCCGCTCGGTGTCCAGGTGCGCGCCGGCCCTTTGGGCGCGGGCGCTGTCGACGGTCGTTCCGGGGCGGTACTTGCCGGTCAGGAAGCCGGAGGCCAGGGCGAAGTACGGCACGGACGCGAGACCGGCGCGCTCGGCGGTCTCCAGGAGCTCACCCTCGTACGTCTCGCGCGAGACGAGGTTGTAGTGCGGCTGGAGGGCGACGTAGCGGGCGAGCCCCTCGGCCTCGGCGAAGTCGAGGGAGGCGCGCAGCCGCTCAGGGGAGATGTTGGAGGCGGCGACGGCCCGCACCTTGCCGTCCTTCACCAGCTGGTCGAGTGCGGTGACGATCTCCTCGACGGGGACGGACTCGTCGTCGAAGTGGGTGTAGTAGAGGTCGATGTAGTCGGTGCCGAGGCGGCGGAGCGACTCCTCGGCGGCGGCCTTGACGGTGGCGGCGGAGAGGCCCTTGTACCGGGGGTGGGCCCCGACCTTGGTGGCGATCACGACGTCGGCGCGGTTGCCGCGCGCGGCGAGCCACTTGCCGATGATGGTCTCGGACTCGCCCCCCTCGTTGCCTTCGGCCCAGGCCGAGTAGGAGTCGGCGGTGTCGACGAAGTTGCCGCCCGCGGCGGTGTAGGCGTCGAGGACGGCGAAGGACCGCGTCTCGTCGGCGGTCCAGCCGAAGACGTTGCCTCCGAGCGCGAGCGGGAAGACGTGCAGGTCCGAGGAGCCCAGTCGGCGAAGAGAAGTCATAGGCTCCACAACCACCCCCGCCACGCGGGCTATTCCGGCACGCCTCGCCGCTGCGGCCTCCCCTCGGTTCGCGCCGCCCGCTGTTCCCTCGGTTCGCGCCGCCCGTCGTCCCCTCGGTTCGCGCCGCCCGCTCGCGCCCTTTCCGCGATGGGTCAGAGGTTCAGGCCCTTGCCGCGCAGCCAGGCCGACGGGTCCACGCCGGAGCCGCCCGGGGTGTGGACCTCCAGGTGGAGGTGGGGGCCGGTGACGTTGCCGGTCGCGCCCACGCGGCCGATGGTCTCGCCGGTGCCCACGGACTGACCCGCCCCGACCGTCATGGACGACAGGTGGCAGTACCAGACCTCCGTACCGTCCTCCAGCTCCAGGACGATCCGGTAGCCGTACGAGCCCGACCAGCCCGCGGACTTGATGGTGCCGCCGTGGACGGCCTTGACCGGGGTGCCCGTGGGGGCCGCGAGGTCGAGGCCGGTGTGGTAGCCGGAGGACCACATCGAGCCGGACTCACCGAACGTGGAGGTGATGGTGTACGAGGAGGTGGGCAGGGCGTAACTGGCGGCGAGCTTGGCCAGGCGCTCCGCCTCAGCCTTGGCCGCGGCCTCCTCCTCGGCCTTCTTCTTCGCCTCGGCGGCCGCCTTCTCCGCGGCGGTCGCCTTGGCGGCGGCCTCCTCGGCGGCCTTCTCGGCCGCCGCCTTCTCCACCGCGGCCTTCTCGGCGGCGTCGGCGGACGCCTGCTGCTGCTCGGCCTGCTGGAGGATGCGGGCGCGCAGCGCCTCGCCGGCGTCGGCGGTGGTCGCGGTGGCCGATCCGGCCGAGGCGTCCGTGTCGCCGGTGCCCTCGGCCTCCAGGGTGAGGGAGGCGGTGAGCGGCAGGGGGTTGTTCGTACCGGAGCCCGAGCCGTCCCCGCCACCGTTCCCGTCGGTCCCGCCGTTCCCGTCGGAGATCAGTTCGCCGACGCCGGGCAGCTCCGAGG
The DNA here is from genome assembly GCF_040611675.1 of Streptomyces sp. NPDC006551. NCBI lineage: Bacteria > Bacillati > Actinomycetota > Actinomycetes > Kitasatosporales > Streptomycetaceae > Streptomyces > Streptomyces sp. NPDC006551. The sequence goes on along the minus strand of NZ_JBEXOT010000003.1, from coordinate 372,213 downwards.
CGTCCGGGAGGCCGAGGTCGGGAAGCGATATCGAGACGGCCGGCTTCTCCTGCGCGGTGGCCAGGCCGCCCGCGCCGACGGCGGCGATGACACCGACGCCCAGGACGGTGGAGGAGCGGGCGAAGTTGGAGCGCTGCTTGACGACGCGATGACGGCCGCCGGCGCCGGAGCGCGCCTGCTGGCGAAGGGAGTCCTCGGTGGGATTCCACTCCTCCCACGCGCCTGTGCCGGGGTCCGCCCCGGGGGCACCCGAGGCACCGAACGCGTCGAAGGGAGCTTCGGGGGCAGGGGTGTTGGACGCCACGGAGGCGTGCTCCTTTCCTTCCTTCTCGCCTACCGGGTTAGCTGACGGGTTCGGAGCAGGAAGGTCTCCTACGGGCGTTGTCGCACGAGTGCGAAGGTGCCCGATTCACCCCAATTGGTGGTTCCCCGGTTCCTTTTCAGGATTCGGCGCGTGCGCACGGTGCCGTCTCTTGCGACGGCTGGGACGACCGCGCTGCGTTATCGAACGTTAATAGACACGGGGTCCCGTTTCCAAGCCGTTCCGGTTGATCATTCGCGAGATTGCGGCAGAATGGCCCGACTTGACCCCCCTTCAGCAAACACCCGGCGAACAACGTGATTCTGACGGTGTGTCAATTGTTATCGGAGTGGTACCCGTCGACTACGGATGGTCACGGCACCACGGGCATCGTCCGCCGCCGCTCCGGCTGCCCCTGCGTCGGGCGGCTCACCGCCAGCAGCGCCATGTCGTCCGTCGTCCCGCCCCCGGTGTACCGGCGCACATCGTCGACGAGCGCGTCCAGGAGCGCCTCCGGCCCCGGGAAGATCCGCCCGGCGAGCCGCTCGGCGGGATCGTAGAAGGCTCCCGCGGCGTCGCGCGCCTCGGAGAGACCGTCCGTGTAGAGGAGCAGCGTGGCGCCCGGCGGGTACGGCGCCTCGTCGGCCCGGTCCGGCCACGCGGCCAGCTCGCCCAGACCGAGCGGCAGCGCCGGCTCGCTCGGCGCCAGCAGGGACAGCTCCCCGTCCGCGTACAGCAGCAGCGGCTCCGGGTGCCCGCGGTTCACCACCCGTACGAGACCGCTGCCGCGCGGGATCTCGGCCAGTACGGCGGTGGTGAACCCCTCGGCGGCGTCCAGACCGGTCTTTCGGGTGCCCTCACGGGCCAGCGCCCGCTCCAGACGCTGCGCCACGCCCTCCAGCGTCGACTCCTGCTCGGCCGCCTCGCGAAAGGCGCCGATGACGACGGCGACGGCCTCGACCGCGTCGAGCCCCTTGCCCCGTACGTCGCCGACCACGAGCCGTACCCCGTAGGGCGTGTCCTGGACCGCGAACAGATCGCCGCCGATGAACGCGTCCGCCTGCGCGGCCTCGTAACGGGCGGCGATCTGCAGCCCGCCGATCCGCTCGGCGGGCGTCGGCAACACCGCCTTCTGCGCCGTCTCCGCGATCACCCGGGCCGACGCCAGCCGCTCGCCGCTGCGCCGCACGACCCGGTTGATCAGCAGGGCGAGGGCGGAGACCGTGATGACGGTGAGGGTCTCGGTGAGTGCCGGGACGTCGGTGAGGGTGTCGTTGTAGATGTGCAGTCCGACGCTGGCGACGACGGCGGCGATCCCGGTGAGCAGGGTCGTCAGCATCGAGAAGAACGGGGCCGCGATGAGCGGTGCGGCCGAGAACATCGGGGCGGCGGTGTAGGCGGGCGGGGTGGACAGGTCGAAGACGACCCCTCCGGCGATGATCAGCGGGGGCAGGGCGCGGATGAACCGCCGCGCACGCTCACCGCGCGGGCGCGGCCCGGGGGAGGACCCGTTCCCCGCCGCTTGCTGCCCCACCTGTGCTCTCCTGCCCGGTCCGTACACGGCGACGGACGGTACCGCGCCCTTCCCAGCGTGGCGGTAGCCGCGCCGCGCGGCGACCCCCGCTCCGCCGACCGGGGTACCGGCACGGACACAGGGGCACGGGCCGCGCCCGAGACCCGGGACACGCGCCACGGAGGCACACGGGACCCAAGACACGTGGCCCCGAGGCCCGGGCACGCGCCCCCGGGGGCGCGGGTGGACCGGAGGTCAGAGCGTCCCCGCGAGCCGCCCGCCCCGGGCCAGCACCCCCACCGCCGCCGCGCAGACGAGACCCACCCCGCAGAGGACCAGCCACGGCGTGACCGACCGGCCCGTCAGGTCGAGCAGCGCGCCGGTCCCCAGGTTTCCGAGGGTGATGCCGACCCCGCAGACGGTGTTGTAGAGGCCGTAGTGCGTCGCCACCCACCGCCCGCCCGAAAGGGCGACGACCGTGTCCATCTCGTACGGGTAGAGGACCGCGTTCGCGAGCGCCAGGACCGCCGCGCACAGCAGCAGGCCCGCCACCCCGCGTGCCGCCACCGGCAGCAGGAAGGCCGCGCCCATCAGCCCCAGACCGAGGATGAGGCACCGCTCGCGCGTCAGCCGGCGCTTGCACCAGGCCGTGATCCGCAGCTGGCCCGCCAGGGCGACGAGCGCCGAGACGACGAACAGCGCGGTGGTCACCACCGTGCTGTCCGCGGCCAGCGGCAGCGCGAGGTAGACCTGGAAGGACAGGACGTACGAGCCGGTCATCGCGAGCGAGAAGAGCCAGAAGGTCCGGTTCGCGAGCACCGTACGGAACTGGCCGCCCTCCCCGGCCGGTTCGGCCGCCTCCTCCCGTACGCGTACCGGCAGATGGCGCAGCTGGACCACCGTCAGCGCGGCGAACAGCACCGCCGCCACCACGCACGTCAGCCGGAAGGAGACGCCCGTCAGCGCCACCCCCACCAGCGGCCCGAGCAGGATCCCCGCCTGGTAGTACGTGTTGAACAGGGCGAACGCCTCGACGCGCCGCTCCCCCGCCTCCGCCGCCAGATACGCCCGTACGGCCGGGTTGAACAACGCTCCCGCCAGGCCCGTCGCCACGGAGGCGGCGATCAGCACGGGCAGCGACTGGGCGAAGGCGAGCGCCCCGAAGCCGGCCGTCCGCAGCGCGCAGCCCGCGACGATCAGCGGCTTGAAACCCAACCGGTCGGCGAGAGCGCCGCCGATCAGGAACATGCCCTGCTGGGAGAGGTTGCGGACGCCGAGGACGAGACCGACCGACCAGGCCGCCATGCCGAGCCCGTCCGCGAGATGCGCGGCGAGGTACGGCATCAGCATGTAGAAGCCGAGGTTGATGGTGAGCTGGTTGAGGAAGAGCAGCCGCACGGCGGGCTCGAAGGTGCGGCTCTGCTTCCAGATCCCGCCCTTGGCGGCGGCGGTGGCCGTGGTGGGTGTCGTACTCATCGGACCCGCCCCGAGTGCGTCGGCCGCTCCAGCACCCGGCGGGTCCAGCCGGTGACGGGCGCGTCGCTCTCGTACGGCGCCGGCTCCTCCCGTACCGGGGCGTCGAGCAGTCCGTGGGCGGCGCAGAACTCGTCGCTGAACACCGAGTCGAAGTACCGCTGCGGCCCGTCCGGGAAGACGGCCGCGATCCGGGTGCCGCGCGGCCGCGTCCGGGCCAGCCACCCCGCCACGAGCGCCACGGCGCCCACGCTCCAGCCACCCGTGGCGAACTGACGGGCCGCGAGCCGGCGGGCCGCCCGGACCGCGTCCGCGGGGCCCACCCAGTGGACCTCGTCGAAGGCTTCGTGGTCGACGTTGCCCGGGTGGATGGAGGACCCGAGCCCACGCATCAGCCGCTCGCCCGCCGGAAGGCCGAAGACGGTGGAGTGGACGGAGTCCACGCCGACCAGTTCGAGGGCGGGGCTGCTGGTGGCGCGCAGCGCGCGGGAGATGCCGGCCGAGTGCCCGCCCGTACCCACCGCGCAGACGAGGACGTCGATCCGGTCGAGCTGCTGGGAGAGCTCGGCGGCGAGCCCGGCGTACGCCTCCGGGTTGTCGGGATTGCCGTACTGGTCGGGCCACCAGGCTCCGTCGAGAGTGGTCAGGAGCTCGGCGACGCGGTCCATCCGGGCCTGCTGCCAGCCGCCGTGCGCACTCGGCTCGGAGACGACATGGACTTGGGCGCCGTGCGCGACGAGCATCCGCTCGACGATCGGTTCGAGGCCGGGGTCGGTGACGACATGGACCGGGTGGCCGTGCAGCACGCCCGCGAGGGCGAGGCCGAGACCGAGGGTGCCGGAGGTGGACTCGACGATCGGCGCGCCGGGCCGCAACTCGCCCCGGCGGCGGGCCTGCTCGACCATGTGGAGGGCGGCGCGGTCCTTGATGCCGCCGAAGTTGAAGCCTTCGAGCTTGGCCCAGTAGCCGTCGTCCATCCACAGCACGGGGGTGTTGCCGACGGTCTGATCGGCGACGGACGGTGCGACGCCGGACATCGTCCTGCCGGACAGGGCGGTGCGAGAAGGGGCGTTGTCGGACAGGGCCGTGCCGGAAGGGGCGGTGCGGGAAGGGGCGGTGCGGGACAGGGAGGCGCCGGGCAGGCCGTCGCCGGGCAGCAGTTTGCTCATGATGGGGTACGTCCTTGACGTGGTACGCGGAGGAAACCTGGTCACGCGAGGGCGAGACCCGGCTCAGTTCCGGTCCACTCCGAGGGCGAGCAGCAGCCTTCCCGGCTCGGGGCCGGGCCCCGCCCTGCCCCGGACACAGCGCGCGTGCGGATCGGCGGGGAAGACCTCGTCGTACGAGAGGCGTACGGCTCCTCCGGCGTCCGGCGCCGCGAGCTGCGAGGCGGCGGTCTGCGCCGGCAGATGGACGTCGAAGGACCACGCCTCACCGTTCCCCTCGCAGCCGTGCGGCAGGGCGGGGGCGGGGGCGGAGACGACGGTGCCGGTCCGGTCGGCGAGGGGCAGCATGTGCCCGTGCGTCCCATGACAGACGCCGGCGATCAGTGCGACGAGGGCGAGCAGCAGCAGGACGGCGGGCGCCCGCCGTCCTGCTGCTGCTCGTACATCCGTCGCATCTCGATCACACATGGTGCGCGCGACACTACGGCGCGTGCTTGCGCCTGGGCAAAAGGACGGGCGCGGTTTTGGCCACCGTTTACTCCAGGAGCTTCCGTTACAGGTTGCGCTCGGCGTAGACCTTCATCGCGTCCCGGACGAGGATCGCCGTGCCCTCGCCGTGCTTGTCGTAATTGGCGGTGAAGCGCGGGTCGTCGACGTAGAGCCGGCCGAGGCCGATCACATACTCCTTCGACGGTGTCGTGGTGGTCGACAGCCACTCGACGTGGCGCCGCGTGATCGCCTGGACCTCGTCGCTGTCGGCGGCCAGACCGTCCCGCGCCGCCTGCCCGAAATCACGGGCGATGCCGGCCTGGCGGTCCATGAACGCCCGCTTCTCCTCGGCGCCGAGCGAGCGCCACCAGCGGTCGCCCTTCTCGTACGCCTCCCGGCCCCAGCGCTCGGTGACCTCCGCCTCGTACCGCGTGTGGTCGAACCCGTCGAACACTTCCTCAGCCATGAGCTCTTCTCCCTTCTCGGTCTTGTGGAGAGTGGTCCGTACCGACTCGATCTGCCGGCCGATGCGCTCCCGCTCCTGCTCCAGCAGGGCGAGATGTGTCCGCAGGGCGGCGGACGTGTCCCGCTGACCTTCGAGGACCTCGGCGATGGCGGACAGCGAGAGCCCCAGCTCGCGCAGCAGCAGGATGCGCTGCAGCCGCACGAGTGCCGCCTGGTCGTAGTACCGGTAACCGTTGGCGCCGATCCGGCTGGGCTCCAGCAGTCCGCGCTCGCCGTAGTGCCTGAGCGTGCGGCTGGTGGTGCCGGCCTTCCTGGCGATCTCTTGGATCGACCACTCCATGCCGAGAACGCTAAATCTTGACGTCGCGTCAAGGTCAAGCGGCGGAAAAGGCCGCGCCGGAACGCGACGGAAACGCGCCGGGACACGACGAAGGCCCGGATCCAGTGAATGGATCCGGGCCTTCGTTGCTACTGAGTAGCGGGGACAGGATTTGAACCTGCGACCTCTGGGTTATGAGCCCAGCGAGCTACCGAGCTGCTCCACCCCGCGTCGGTGAATATGACCTTACGGCATGGGCGGCCGATTCGGAAATCCGTTTCCTCAGCAGCCGCAGTCCTCCGCGTCGACGGGGGCCGTCAACGGGTCAGCGTCCTTCTTCCCGGCGCCCTCCCACGTCTCGTACGCGAAGCCCTCACGCACCCAGTACTCGAAGCCGCCGAGCATCTCCTTGACCTGGAAGCCGAGCTGCGCGAGGGCGAGCGCGGCGCGCGCGGCACCGTTGCAGCCGGGGCCCCAGCAGTACGTGACCACCGGCACGGACTTGTCGAGCAGCTGCTCGGCCTGCTCGGGGATGAGGGCGGTCGGCAGGTGGATGGCGCCGGGGATGTGGCCCTGGTCCCAGGAGGCGGTGGAGCGCGAGTCGAGGACCACGAAACCGGGGTCCCCGCCGGCCACGAGGGCGGCGGCGACGTCGGAGACGTCGGCGTGGAAGGCGAGCCCGGCGGCGAAATACGCGGCCGCGGCGGCGGGCGTGGCCGGCGGGGTGCGGAGTACCGAATTGACCTGCGTCGTTGTCGTCATGCGTGAAAATCTACGGTCGAAGATCGACTCGCTGAAGGGGAAATTCCCGGTACCGAAGCGGATCGGCGGGGGAAAACGGGGCGTTCGCCGGGGCGCGGCGGGGATCTTTCAGATCGGGCGACTCAGCGCACCGGGCGCGTCCGGCACGTCACTTTTCCGGGGGCGTCTTCCGTCCGGCAGGTGACGGAAGATGCATGACGACGAGGGAGAGGGACCGATGGGCGAGAAGGACCTCCTGGCCGAGCGTTTCGAGGCCGACCGGGCGCACCTGCGGGCGGTCGCGTACCGGATGCTGGGGTCGCTGAGCGAGGCCGAGGACGCCGTCCAGGAGACGTGGTTCAAGCTCTGCCGCTCCGACGTGTCGGGGGTGGAGAACCTCAGCGGATGGCTGACCACGGTCGTCGGCCGCGTCTGCCTCGACATGCTGCGTTCGCGCGCCGCGCGCCGCGAGGACCCGCTGGAGTACTACGTACCCGACCCGGTGGTGAGCGCGGCCGGGGAGAACGCCGGACCCGAACAGGAGGCGCTGCGCGCCGACTCGGTGGGGCTGGCCCTTCTGGTGGTCCTGGAGACGCTGGCACCGGCCGAGCGGCTGGCGTTCGTCCTGCACGACATGTTCGCGGTGTCCTTCGACGAGATCGCCCCGGTCGTGGGCCGTACCCCGGCCGCCGCCCGGCAGCTCGCCAGCCGGGCCCGCCGCCGCGTGCGAGGGGCGGGCCCGGCGCCGGAACCGGACGTGACGCGCCAGCGCAAGGCCGTCGACGCGTTCCTCGCGGCCTCCCGGGGCGGCGACTTCGAGGGCCTGCTCGCGGTCCTCGACCCGGACGTGGTCCTGCGCGCCGACGGCGGCACCCTGCGCGCGGCGGCCTCGAAATTCGTACGGGGCGCCGAGGCGGTCATCGGCCAGGCCCTCACCTTCGCCCGCTTCCGCCACACCGCACGGCCGGTCCTGGTCAATGGCGCGGCCGGCGTCGTCTCGATCGCGGAGGGTCACGCGATGGCGCTCATGGCCTTCACGATCGTCGACGACCGGATCGTCGAGATCGACATCCTGGCGGACCCAGAGCGGCTGGAACGGCTCGGCATCGGGCAGTGAGTCACCCGGACTTCTCCAGGAAGGCGAGCACCCGCTCGAGGAGCAGCCCGGCCGCCCTCTCGTCGTACGAGGGCAGGCTGCTGTCGGCGAACAGATGCCGTTCTCCCGGGTAGAGGAACAGCTCCGCGCCCTCGGTACCCGCCACGAGGGCGCGGGCGGCGTCGAGGTCTCCCTCGCCGGCGAAGAACCCGTCCGCGTCCATCCCATGGACCTGTACGGGAACATCGCCCGGCCAGGCCGTACCGAACTCCCCTGCGGGCACGCACGCGCTGAACAACAGGGCTCCGGCCGCACCGGGCCGCGTCTGCGCGAGCTTCTGGGCGGGCAGCACCCCGAGCGAGAACCCGGCGTACACCAGCCCCCCAGGCAGCCCCTCGGCGGCCCGTACGCCGCGCTCGACGATCGCCCCGAAGCCGACCTCCTGGGCGTACCCGCCGCCGGCCTCGAGACTGTCGAACGTCCGCCCCTCGTACAGATCGGGCACATGCACCACATGCCCACCCCGCCGCACCTCGTCGGCGAAGCCGCGCACGCCGTCCGTCAGCCCCTGCGCGTGGTGGAACAACAACACCTCGGCCATCGCCATCCCTCCTCCGGCCCGGCCACGACGGCGCGGACCCACTGCGATCCTCGCGCGGACCACTGACAACGGGGCGCCCGGGAACGAGTTCGGCCCCAGGCCAGAGAGTCTCTGACCTGGGGCCGATCGGTAGGCCGTGTGGGACTCGAACCCACAACCAACGGATTAAAAGTCCGCTGCTCTGCCAATTGAGCTAACGGCCCTCCGCACAAGGGCACCCCCGCAGCATAGCCGGATCAGGCCCCGCAGCCGATCGGGTATCGGCAGTGGCGGGTCATGGCGCAACGGAGGTGCGACCAGAACCCGGGGGTCAGCCGGTGCAGTAGCCCGCGATGTCCGCGATCAAGGGCCGGAAACGCCCGCCATTTTCTGACACGTTCAAACGGCGAAGGCCCGCACCACACCGGTGAGGTGCGATGCGGGCCTTCGGCCTCGGCTCAATCAGCCGTTGCGCTTCCAGCGCGGCTTGTCGTCACGGCGCCCGAAGGAGCCGGTGTTCGTGCCGGTGTTCGTGCCGGTGCCGCGGTGGTCGCCGCCACGGTGGTCGTCACGACGGCCGTACGGGCGGTCGCCGCCCGAGCGGAAGCCGCCGGCGGGGCGGTCGTCGCGACGGTCGCGGTTGAACGGACGGTCGCTGCCGCGGTGGCCGCCCGAGGGGCGGTCGTCACGACGGTCGAAGGAGCGGCCGCCGCGGTCGTCACGGTTGAAGCCACCACCGGACGGACGGTCGTCGCGGCGGAAGCCGCCGGACGGACGGTCGTTGTCCCGACGGAAACCACCCGACGGACGGTCGTTGTCCCGACGGTCGTCGCGGCGGAAGCCACCGGACGGACGGTCGTTGTCGCGGCGGAAGCCGCCACGCTCGCCGCCGCGGTCGTCACGGTTGAAGCCGCCCGACGGACGGTCGTCGCGGCGGAAGCCACCGGACGGACGGTCGTTGTCCCGACGGAAACCACCCGACGGACGGTCGTTGTCCCGACGGAAGCCACCACGGTCGTTGTCCCGACGGTCGTCGCGGCGGAAACCACCGGACGGACGGTCGTTGTCGCGGCGGAAGCCTCCACGGTCGCCGCCGCGGTCGCCACCACGGTCACGGCGCTCGTAGTTGCCCCGCTCGTCGCGGAACGCCGGGCGCTCCTCACGGCGCTCCTCGCGGCGCTCCTCGGCCACCTGAGCGGCCGTCACCGCAGCGACCTCGGCCTCGGCGGCCTCGGTCACCTCGGCGACCGCGGCCTCCGGGTCCTCACCCCGCTCGCGCGCGGAACGGGCGACCAGACGGTCGGCCTCCTCGCGGAGCTCGGCGGCCCGGCGCGTCAGGCGCTCCAGCTGCTTGGTGAGCTCGGCGACCTCACGCTCGGCCTGCTTGGCCGCGTTGTTCGCCGAGTCGGCCTGGACCTCGGTGAGCGAACGCGCACCGGTGATCTCGGCGACCTCCGGGTCGAACGCGCCGACGCCCTGCACGATGTGGCGCGTGGCGTCGACGCCCGCGTCCTCCATCAGGCGGAAGATCTGGCGGCGCTGGTGCGGCAGCGACAGGGAGACCACGACACCGGACTTGCCGGCCCGCGCGGTACGGCCCGAGCGGTGCAGGTAGTCCTTGTGGTCACCGGCCGGGTCCACGTTCAGGACCAGGTCGATGCCGTCGACGTGGATGCCACGGGCGGCGACGTCGGTCGCGACGAGCGCGTTGACGTAGCCCTTCTTGAAGTCCTCGAGGACCCGGGTACGGGCGCCCTGCGTCATGCCGCCGTGCAGCGCGTCCGCCTTCACGCCGGAGTCGATGAGCTGCTCGGCGATGCGGTCGGCACCCAGCTGGGTGCGGACGAAGATGATCGTGCGGCCCTTGCGGGCGGCGATCGCGGCCGTGACCGGCGCCTTGTCCTTCGGCTTCACGACGAGGACGTGGTGCGTCATGGTCGAGACGTTGCCCTGGGCGCTGTCGACCTCGTGGCTGACCGGGTTCTTCAGGTAGCGCTTGACCAGCGTGCCGATCTCGTTCTCCATGGTGGCGGAGAAGAGCATGCGCTGGCCGCCCTCGGGGATCTGGTCGAACAGCTCGGTGACCTCGGGCAGGAAGCCCAGGTCCGACATCTGGTCGGCCTCGTCGAGGACCGCGACCTGGACGTTCTCCAGGGAGCAGGCGCCACGGTTGATGATGTCGCGCAGACGGCCCGGGGTGGCGACGAGGATGTCGACGCCACGCTCGAGGGCGTAGATCTGGTTGCCCATCGACGTACCGCCGCAGACGACCTTGATCTTCAGGCCGAGCACGTCACCGTACGGCTGGAGGGCGTCCGCGACCTGCATCGCGAGCTCGCGGGTCGGGGTGAGGATGACCGCGCGGGGCTTCTTCTTCTCGGTGTGGCCGCCGGCCAGCTGCGCCAGCGTCGGCAGACCGAAGGAGAGGGTCTTGCCGGAGCCGGTACGGCCGCGGCCGAGGATGTCCTTGCCGGCCAGGGCGTCCGGGATGGTCGCGGCCTGGATCGGGAAGGGGCTGGTCACACCGTTCTGCGCGAGCTTGCGCACGACGCCCTCGGGCAGGCCCAGGTCGGCGAAGGTGATCGTCGGCTCGGAGGACTCGGCCGCCTCGGCGGTCTCCTCGACAGCGGCCTCGTCGACGGCGGCCTCTACGGCCTCGACGATCTCGTCGTTCTCGGGCAGGACGGCGTGGTCAGGACTGAAAATGGACATGCGAAATGCGAAACCTTCCGGAGTCTCGGCACGCGCCCGTCAACTCCGTGAATTCGCAAATCGACCGCCTCAATGCGGTCAGCCACGGCTAGGGAGAGTACGCGCCACACGGCGCTCTTCTGTTTCGGCGCCGGGCAATGGGATCAAACGATCTATAACCATACGCACCCTCCCCGCCTCATTGCAAACCGGCTCCGTCACACCGGCCCGACCTGCGGCGATGCCTCCGGTTCGGCGTGTCCACCGGGCCCGTCCGCCGCCCTCATGGCACCCATGTGGGTGTCCGCGCCGGGCGACGAGGTCGGCGGATCGGACGGCTCCGCGGTCGGCTCCGGAGTGGGGTCCGGGGTCGCGGACGGCTCCTGCGGCGGAGACGACGACGGCTCCGCCGGGGGCGTGGTCTCCTCGCTCGGCGCACTCGGCCCACCCGCCCCACCGGACCCGCCGGCCCCACCGGGCTCGGCCGACGGCTTCGGCTTGCCGCCCAGCCCCGCCGACGCGCCCGCCGGAGGCTTCCCGGAGGCCGAGGGCGATCCGCTCGGGACCGGCGACTCCTCGCCGGCGCCGTCCGCGTCCGGCCCGCCCTCGTCCGATCCCTCTCGCCCGGCCCCGCCGTGCCCGCCCGTGCCCCCGACACCGCCGTCGACCTCGGCCGCCACGCCCTGCTTCCCCGCGGACTTGCCGGGTGCGGGCTTCCCACCCTCGTCACTCACACTCATACAGCCGCTCAGACCGGCGCAGGCGGCGACCGCCAGCGCGGTGGCGGCCCATCGCACACGGGTGGGCAAATGGCGCACGGAGGGCACCTCCAGGAGACATCGGGCGGAAACGGGAACGCGCAGGGAACGCGTCTCGCTGCCCAACTCCCTTGACGCCGCAAGGGACACGCCTACGGCCGCCTCGGCCGTACGAAGCGAGAGGCTCAGCCGTCGGCCGTCAGCCGCACCCGGAGCCGCGCGGCTTCATCAGCCGCACCCCGAGCCGTGCGGCTTCGTCAGCCGTAGCCCAGCGCGTGCAGTCGCTCGTCGTCGATGCCGAAGTGGTGGGCGATCTCGTGCACGACCGTGATCTCGGTCTCCGCGACCACGTCCTCGCGCGACTCGCACATCCGCAGCGTGGGCCCCCGGTAGATCGTGATCCGGTCCGGCAGCACCCCGGCGTACCACTCCCCGCGATCCGTGAGCGGGGTCCCCTCGTACAGCCCGAGCAGCTCGGGGTCGTCCGGAGAGGGTTCGTCCTCCACGAACACCGCGACGTTGTCCATCAGCCGCGTCAGCTCCGGCGGGATCCGGTCCAGGGCCTCGGCGACAAGCTCCTCGAACTCCTCGCGCGTCATCTCCAGCACCCGCCCATTGTCGCCCCACGGGAAACCGTTTTGGCGATAGCCGCCGGCATCCCATATGCTTCTCACGTCCCCGACGCGCTGAGAAGCGCCCAGGTGGGCCCTTAGCCCTCATCGTCTAGTGGCCCAGGACGCCGCCCTTTCAAGGCGGTAGCACGGGTTCGAATCCCGTTGGGGGCACGCAACAACGTGTGCGAGACTAGTTCTCGCACATTGCAAGGTCCTGTGGAGCAGTTGGTTAGCTCGCCACCCTGTCAAGGTGGAGGTCGCGGGTTCAAGTCCCGTCAGGATCGCTGAGGTCAGAAATGATCTCGTGGCTGGGTAGCTCAGTTGGTACGAGCGATCGCCTGAAAAGCGATAGGTCGCCGGTTCGACCCCGGCCCCAGCCACAAGCGAAGGCCCCGTTCGAAAGAACGGGGCCTTTTTCGTACGCGTACACCCGTACGCCCGCCCCAGCGGTGCCCGTCCCACCCGCACACCCGTACGTGAGCCAGGCCCCGCCCGGCCCCGCAGAGCCGGGCGGCCCAGCCCCTCACCCCTCCTGGCGCCGCCTCACGCGCCGGCCGCGGACCGCGAGCACCAGCGCCACGACCGCGACCAGCGCCACCATCAGCGCCCAGTCCGGCACCGCGCGGCCCGCCGCCGCCACCCGTTCCTCCACCGCGAACGAGTCGTCCACCGACAGCAGCCCCGGCAGGGCGGTCGTGCCGTCGAAGACCAGGAAGAGCGTGCCGAGCACCACGAAGAAGAGGCCCGACAGCAGCGAGGTGGAATGCAGCTCGAAGCGGCCGACCCGGAGCGGCCGGCCGCGCAGCCAGCGCCGCCGGCCCAGCTCGTACCGCTCCCAGAGCAGCGCCAGCAGGAACAGCGGCACCGCCATGCCCAGCGCGTACACCGCGAGCAGCAGTCCGCCGTAGGCCGGGCTGCCGCTCAGCGCCGCCACCGTCAGCACACTGCCGAGGATGGGGCCCGCGCAGAACCCGGCGAGCCCGTAGACCAGGCCCAGGGCGTAGACGGAGACCGCCGTCGTGGGGCGGATCCGGCCGCTGACCTCGGCGATACGGCGGGAGGCGAAGCCCATGCCGAGGATCTGGAGGACACCGAGAGCGATGATCAGCCAGCCGCCGAGGGCCACCAGCAGATCCCGGTGGCCGTAGAACAGCCGTCCGGCGAAGGATCCGGCCGCGCCGAGCGGGACGAGGGTGGTGGCCAGACCGGCGTAGAAGATGCCCGTACGGGCCAGCAGCCGGCTCGTCGAGTCGATGGAGTACGCGAAGAACGCCGGGAGCAGCAGGGCGCTGCACGGGCTCAGCAGGGCGAGGAGGCCGCCGAGGAAGGCGGCCAGATAGCCGATGTCCGAACTCACCGGGGGCCGCCCGAAGCCGACGGACCCGTCTTCTTCGGCTGCGCCGTCTTCGCCGCCTTCGCCGCCGCGTCGATCGCCTGCGTGAACGTCTCCATCGGCTGCGCGCCCGCGATCGGCCGCCCATTGATCAGGAAGGACGGCGTCGAGGTGGCTCCCAGGGAGTACCCCTGCTCCTGGTCCCTGCTCACCGCCGCGCGCGCGGCCTCGCTGTCCGCGTCCCGGGTGAACCTCGCCAGGTCCGCGACTCCCGCCTCCTTCGCCAAGGCGGCGAGCCGGTCCTCGCCGAAGCCCTTCTCCTTGGCCCCCTCGGCGTAAGCGGCCTGGTGGAACTCCCAGAACCTGCCCTGCTGCCCCGCCGCCCACGAGGCGCGGGCCGCCGCCTCCGACTCCTCGCCGAAGATCGGGAAGTTCCGCCACTCGATGCGAAGGGTGCCGTTGTCGACGTACCTCTTCACCAGCTCGGGCTCGGTGTCGCGGGCGAACTTCCCGCAGTAGCCGCACTTGAAGTCGGCGTACTCGATCAGGACGACGGGCGCGTCGGCCCGCCCGAGGGCCAGCTTGTCGGAGGCGTCGCGGCGGGCGTACGCCTCCAGCTCCGGATAGACGCCGGCGGACGGGTCGGCGGAGACCTCGGCGGCGGAGGACGACGAACCGGCGGAACCCCCGGCCGAGGGCTTGGTCGCGGTGTACGAGACGAGGCCGAGCAGCGCGGCGGCGACCGCCACGCCGGCGACGATCACGAGCGGCCTGGACGTGGACGTGGATCCGGAGGCGGACGTGGTCTGAGCCTTGGACTTGGCTTGGGCCTTGGACTTGGGCATGGAGAAACGCTCCTGAACATGGAGAAAGAGGACGGACGGCGACAGCGGCCCGCCCTCTACACGCGCAGGATCGACAAATCCATCGGTGACGGCGGTACGAGCTCCGGCGGCTCCGGACCCGGCAGCAGGTCCCGTATGTCCTGGCCCCCGGCCCAGGCCCCGTCGGCCGGGCGCTCGGCCGCGAGCACGGGCAGCAGCTCCCCGAACCCGTTCGGGCGCGGCGGGGTCGCGGGCCGGGCGGCTCCGTCGGCGTGTCCCTGGCCACACCCCGGTGACGGGGCTCCGGCGTCCACGACCACCGTGGTGCTCGCCGGCGCCGCGGCCGTGCCGCACACCAGCAGCCCGAGCAGCACACCCACGACGGCGGCGAACGCAGCCGACGCGCGAAGGGTGCGGGACATCGGGAAGCCTCTCGGGTGGACTGCCCGAAATGGTACGGGCCGCGGGCGCGGACCCCGGTAAATCGGTTCGCCGGTTATCGGCCACAGGTGCGATCCTGGGTTCCGTATGTCTACTTCCTTCGCCGCCCTCCAGTCCGTCCTGGCCGAGGTCTCGCTGCGGGACGCCCACCGGCTCGGCCGCCGTCTCGAGGGCGCCCGCCGCATCCGCAAGCCCGAGGCCCGTGAGGCCGTCCTGGACGAGATCGCCGCCGAGGCCGGCAAGGCCAAGGAGCGCGTCGACGGGCGTGCCGCCCGCGTGCCCGCGGTCACGTACCCCGAGCAGCTGCCCGTCTCGCAGAAGAAGGACGCGATCCTGGAGGCGATACGTGACCACCAGGTCGTGATCGTCGCCGGTGAGACGGGTTCCGGAAAGACCACGCAGATTCCCAAGATCTGTCTGGAACTGGGCCGGGGCGTGCGGGGCATGATCGGCCACACCCAGCCCCGCCGGATCGCCGCGCGCACGGTCGCCGAGCGAGTCGCGGAGGAACTGAAGACCCCGCTCGGCGAGGCGGTCGGCTGGAAGGTCCGCTTCACCGATCAGGTGAACCCCGACGCGACCTTCGTGAAGCTGATGACGGACGGCATCCTGCTCGCCGAGATCCAGACGGACCGCGAGCTGCGCGCCTACGACACGATCATCATCGACGAGGCCCACGAGCGGTCCCTCAACATCGACTTCCTGCTCGGCTATCTGGCCCAGCTGCTGCCCAAGCGCCCCGACCTCAAGGTCGTGATCACCTCCGCGACCATCGACCCCGAGCGCTTCTCCCGCCACTTCGGCGACGCGCCGATCGTCGAGGTCAGCGGACGGACGTACCCCGTCGAGGTCCGCTACCGCCCCCTCCTCGAAGAGGACGGCGAGGAGTCCGACCGCGACCAGATCACCGCGATCTGCGACGCCGTCGACGAGCTCCAGGCCGAGGGTCCGGGCGACATCCTCGTCTTCCTCTCCGGTGAGCGCGAGATCCGCGACACCGCGGACGCCCTGCTCAAGAAGAAGCTGCGCAACACCGAGGTCCTCCCCCTCTACGCCCGCCTCTCCCACGCCGAGCAGCACCGCGTCTTCCAGGCCCACACGGGCCGCCGGATCGTGCTCGCCACCAACGTCGCCGAGACGTCCCTGACCGTCCCCGGCATCAAGTACGTGATCGATCCGGGCACCGCCCGTATCTCCCGGTACAGCCACCGCACCAAGGTCCAGCGCCTTCCCATCGAGCCCGTCTCGCAGGCCAGCGCCAATCAGCGCAAGGGCCGCTGCGGCCGTACGTCCGACGGCATCTGCGTCCGGCTCTACTCCGAGGACGACTTCCTCTCCCGCCCGGAGTTCACGGACGCCGAGATCCTCCGTACGAACCTGGCCTCCGTCATCCTCCAGATGACCGCGGCCGGCCTCGGCGAGATCGAGAAGTTCCCGTTCATCGACCCGCCGGACCACCGCAACATCCGCGACGGCGTCCAGCTCCTCCAGGAGCTCGGGGCGATCGACCCCGCCGAGAAGGACCCGAAGAAGCGGCTGACCCAGCAGGGCCGGAAGCTCTCCCAGCTGCCCGTCGACCCCCGGCTCGCCCGGATGGTCCTGGAGGCGGACAAGAACGGCTGCGTACGCGAGGTCATGGTGATCGCGGCCGCGCTCTCCATCCAGGACCCGCGCGAGCGCCCGGCCGAGAAGCAGGCCCAGGCCGACCAGCAGCACGCCCGCTTCAAGGACGAGACGAGCGACTTCCTCGCCTTCCTCAACCTCTGGCGCTACATCCGCGAGCAGCAGAAGGAGCGCGGCTCGTCGTCCTTCCGCCGGATGTGCAAGCAGGAGTACCTCAACTTCCTGCGCATCCGCGAGTGGCAGGACATCTACGCGCAGCTGCGGACGGTCGCCAAGCAGATGGGCATCCACGTCAACGAGGAGGACGCGCCCGAGCAGTCGGTGCACACCTCCCTCCTCGCCGGTCTGCTCTCCCACATCGGGATGAAGGACGTGAAGGAAGGCGCGAAGAACGAGTATCTGGGCGCGCGCAGCGCCAAGTTCGCGGTCTTCCCCGGCTCCGCGCTCTTCAAGAAGCCCCCGCGGTTCATCATGTCCGCCGAGCTGGTGGAGACCTCACGGCTGTGGGCCCGGGTCAACGCCAAGATCGAGCCGGAGTGGATCGAGCCGCTCGCCCAGCACCTGATCAAGAAGACGTACAGCGAGCCGCACTGGGAGAAGGACCAGGCAGCGGTCATGGCGATCGAGAAGGTCACGCTCTACGGCGTGCCGATCGTCACCGACCGCAAGGTGAACTACGGGAGGATCGACCCGGAGGCCTCCCGCGACCTGTTCATCCGCAACGCGCTCGTCGAGGGCGACTGGCGCACGCACCACAAGTTCTTCGCCGACAACCGCAGGCTTCTCACCGAGGTCGAGGAGCTGGAGCATCGCGCCCGGCGCCGGGACATCCTGGTCGACGACGAGACGCTGTTCGACTTCTACGACCAGCGGGTCCCCGAACACGTCGTCTCCGGGGCGCACTTCGACTCCTGGTGGAAGCACAAGCGCCGTGAGGAACCGGAGTTCCTCGACTTCGAGCGCGAGATGCTCATCAACGAGAAGGCCGCCGGTGTCACCAAGGACGACTATCCGGACTCCTGGCGGCAGGGCCCGCTGAAGTTCCGGGTGACGTACCAGTTCGAGCCGGGCGCGGACGCGGACGGTGTCACCGTGCACATCCCGCTCCACGTCCTCAACCAGGTCACGGACGAGGGCTTCGACTGGCAGATCCCGGGTCTGCGGGAAGAGGTCGTCACGGAGCTGATCCGGTCCCTCCCCAAACCGATCCGCCGCAACTACGTCCCCGCGCCCAACTTCGCGACCCGCTTCCTGGACAGTGCCGTCCCCCTCCAGGAGCCGCTGCCGGTCACCCTCGCGCGCGAGCTGCAGCGGATGGTGGGCGTCCCGGTCACGGCGGAGGACTTCGACCTCACCCGCGTTCCCGACCACCTGAAGATCACCTTCCGGATCGTCGACGAGCGGCGCCGCAAGCTCGCCGAGAGCAAGGACCTGGAGGCGCTCAAGCTCCAGCTGCGCCCGAAGGCCCGCCAGGCCCTCTCCCAGGCCGCCGCGGCGGCCACGAGCGGCCCCGGCGGCTCGGGGCAGTCCCTGGAGCGCACAGGGCTCACGGACTGGACGATCGGCACACTCACCAAGGTCTTCGAGACCCGGCGGGCCGGGCAGCCGGTCAAGGCGTACCCGGCGCTCGTGGACGCGGGCGAGACCGTGTCCGTACGCCTCTTCGACACGGAGGCGGAGCAGGCCCTGGCGATGTGGCAGGGGACGCGGAAGCTGATCCTGCTGAACATTCCGGTGAACCCGGCGAAGTTCGCCTCGGAGCGGCTGACCAACCAGCAGAAGCTGGCGCTGTCCCGGAACCCGCACGGCTCGATCCAGGCGCTCTTCGACGACTGCGCGACCGCGGCGGCGGACAAGCTGATCGCGGACCACGGCGGTCCGGTCTGGGACGAGGAGTCCTTCCGGAAGCTGTACGACAAGGTCCGCGCGGATCTCGTCGACACGACGGTACGGACGGTGGACCAGGTCCAGCAGATCCTGGCCGCCTGGCAGGCGTGCGAGCGGCGGCTGAAGGCCACGAACAGCCTGGCGCTGATCAACAACCTGGCGGACGTGCGCGAGCAGCTGGCGTGGCTGGTGCCGGCGGGGTTCGTCACGAAGACCGGTCTGCGGCGGCTGCCGGACCTGATGCGCTATCTGGTGGCGGTGGACCGGCGGCTGCAGCAGATGCCGACGGGGGTCCAGCGGGACACCACGCGCATGGAGAAGGTCCAGGAGATGCTGGACGAGTACGCGTGGCTGCTCGAACAGCTCCCGAAGGGGCGTCCGGTGCCCAAGGAGGTCACCGACATCCGCTGGATGATCGAGGAGCTCCGGGTCAGCTACTTCGCGCACGCGCTGGGCACGGCGTACCCGGTCTCGGACAAGCGGATCGTGAAGGCGATCGACGCCGCGGCGCCGTAGCGGGACGCTCGCCAGGCGCGAGTTCGACCTGACCCTCTGACCTGCTGTACAGTCTCTCTCGCAGCCCACGCAGTACGGAGCTGCGAGCAAGGTCCTGTGGAGCAGTTTGGAGTGCTCGCCACCCTGTCAAGGTGGAGGCCGCGGGTTCAAATCCCGTCAGGACCGCGTGAACGAAGGCCCGCACCGCAAGGTGCGGGCCTTCGTCGTGTGCCCGACTCGAACCTCGGACATGTGTCCCGCGTATTGACGGAGTCACGTGCCCGCCGGTACCCCAGACATCAGGGAATCGGGGGCCCACACCGGAGGTGGCGCGCATGGCCGCGGCGTCCGCAGCACGTGAGTCGAGACACGAGACACGCGCGCTTCTGCGCGCCCATCTGGCGGCCGCGTCCCGCTACGGACACGTCACGCGCCACTGCCCCGTCTGCCATCGCCTCCTGCGGCTCGCCATGGACGCCCAGGACGTCCTGGACGACCAGGAGCCCGAGTCGAACACCGAGGACGAAAGTCCTACCGGCCCCGGACCAAGGGCGAGTTGAGCGCCCATCAGGGAGTGGCAGGCTGTTCCTTGGCAAGACTTCGAGCATGTGACGGGTGTCACCGAACGAGTTTCAGAAACCCCTTCGCTTACACCCTCCCTACACCCACCCGATTTAATATGTGCAATTGCACCACCCCCGAAGCTCCAGTCCCGGGCATAAAAAAGATCGCGCTGGACCCGGCGGAGTCCAGCGCGATCAGTGACCAAGAGCCTGTTGGGGCAGGCATCGGTCGGCAGAGCTAGGGGTGGGCGATCCAGGTTGGGGGACCCGGAAGTGCCCGGTAAAGCGGGGTGTTGCGCGTACCTCAGGCCTCGCTGCGCTGCTGCGGAATACCCGCCAGCAGAGCGCGGACCTCAGCCTCGCGGTACCGGCGGTGTCCACCCAGCGTGCGGATGGACGTGAGCTTGCCGGCCTTCGCCCAACGGGTCACCGTCTTCGGGTCGACACGGAACATCGTGGCAACCTCGGCGGGGGTCAGCAGCGGCTCGGCATCAGGGGTGCGAGCGGTCATGAGCGGCCTCCTCGGGAGAACCGAACCTTCTCGGTTCTTTCCTCTAAATTCTGCACCTTGACCCGCGTTGCCCGAAATGGCAGACGCGGGCCGAGTCGGTTATAGGACGAACGGCTTGTCCTCGGCACTACAACTACACCATCCGTCCAGCCACGTCGGCCAAACCGATGGAATTGCCCTCGCAGGTGTTCATCAGCGGCGGAAGTCGATGGACCATGCCATAACGGACAGTCACGCCACTGTGACGATCAGTCACAGAGCGATCAGGAGTCCTCAGACCCCCCATAGAGTGCAATGCTGAGCGTTCCGCCCATACTTGGACGGAAGGAACCCTCCCCGGACTCCTTGTCCTATTTTGGCACGAGGGTGGGCGATGGGCGCAAGGGCGCGGTAAGTGCTGTCCGTCACGCTTGAGCCAAAGGCCCGGATCGGGACCTACGTCCCGGCACTCGCCGTGCTTAAAGATCATTTACATCAGGCGGACGTGTCTTGTCGATGATCAATTGGCGAACCGCAGGTTCCGGATCTCCCGCCACCGCTCCGCCAGCCGCTCGTACGCCTCGCGCACACCCTCGTCGTCGCCGTCCCGCAGGGCCGCGATCCCCTCGGCGACATCCGCCGCCGACCGGTCGTCCGCGAGCCGCTCCGCCGGCACCAGGTGCACCAGGCCGCCGTAGTCCAGC
This sequence comes from Streptomyces sp. NPDC006551, assembly GCF_040611675.1. Taxonomy (NCBI): domain Bacteria; kingdom Bacillati; phylum Actinomycetota; class Actinomycetes; order Kitasatosporales; family Streptomycetaceae; genus Streptomyces; species Streptomyces sp. NPDC006551. The sequence goes on along the minus strand of NZ_JBEXOT010000003.1, from coordinate 351,647 downwards.
TCCACCAGCGAGCGCGGATGGAACTCCTCCAGCCACCGGCCCACGTCGACCAGGCCCTCGGTCAGCGGCCCCTCGTCGGCCGACTCGCGCAGCGTCCGCAGCGCCCGCGCCAGCCGGCGCCGCGCCTGCACCATCGGCGTCCGGTACCGGAGGACCGGCGGCTTGCCCGCCCCGCTCTCCGGCCCCGGCTCCCCCGGCACGTACTCCCGCTCCTCGCCCCCGAAGAGCGTGAACCAGCGCACCGGCACCTGCCAGACCGCCGTACGGATCCACGGCCGCGCGTCCGGGTTCCGCTCCAGCCAGCGCTCGTGGTCCGCCGTCACCTGCCCGCGCACCACCGGTGGCACCATCGCGTCGAGCACCGTCCCCGGCAGCTCCCGCCCCTCCGCCAGCTCCTGGAGCGCCAGCCAGCCCCTCAGCCGGGTCAGCCACGGACAGACCACGACCACCCCGTCCACGTGCGCGACGAAGGCGTCCCGGCTCTCGTGGACCGGCACCGGGACCGGCGGGGTCGGCACCAAGTCCGCGAGGGAACGGCGCAGTTCGTCCTGGGCCGTGGGCGTGTCCACCCGGCGCGCGTACCCCGCCCAGTGACTCCGCTCCGGCTCGGGAAACGCCGCCAGCGGCTCGTACACCCGCAGATAGGACGCGTACGGAACGAGGACCGAGGAGGCGACCGACATGTCGCAAATCCTTCCACGGAGGTACTCCGCGAGGGGGTGATCCTCAGCACTGGGGCCGATCTACGCACGCGTAGGACTTACTCTCTTGCCGAACCGGTCCTCCCCACCCGTAGGAGGACCCACCCATCGCCGCTTCTTACTTGGGAGTCACCACCGTGACCGATGTGACCGGCGTTCCTGTCGTCCCCGCTGACGTGCTGCACACTCTGTTCCACTCGGAGCAGGGTGGCCACGAGCAAGTCGTGCTCTGCCAGGACCGCGCCTCCGGCCTCAAGGCCGTCATCGCCATCCACTCCACCGCCCTGGGCCCCGCCCTCGGCGGCACCCGGTTCTACCCGTACGCCACCGAGGCGGAGGCCGTCGCCGACGCGCTGAACCTCTCCCGGGGGATGTCGTACAAGAACGCCATGGCCGGTCTCGACCACGGCGGCGGCAAGGCCGTGATCATCGGTGACCCCGAGAAGATCAAGACGGAGGAGCTGCTGCTCGCCTACGGGCGCATGGTGGCCTCCCTCGGCGGCCGGTACGTCACGGCCTGCGACGTCGGCACCTACGTCGCCGACATGGACGTCGTGGCCCGCACCAACCGGTGGACCACCGGCCGCTCCCCCGAGAACGGCGGCGCCGGCGACTCCTCGGTCCTCACCGCCTTCGGTGTCTTCCAGGGCATGCGCGCCTCCGCGCAGAGCCTGTGGGGCGACCCGACCCTGCGCGGCCGCAAGGTCGGCGTCGCGGGCGTCGGCAAGGTCGGCCACTACCTCGTCGAGCACCTCCTGGAGGACGGCGCCGAGGTCGTGATCACGGATGTCCGCGAGGAGTCGATCCGCCGGATCACCGACAAGTACCCGCAGGTCACCGTCGTCGCCGACACCGACGCGCTGATCCGCGTCGAGGGCCTGGACGTCTACGCCCCCTGCGCGCTCGGCGGCGCCCTGAACGACGACACCGTGCCCGTCCTCACCGCGAAGATCGTCTGCGGCGCGGCCAACAACCAGCTCGCGCACCCCGGTGTCGAGAAGGACCTCTCGGACCGCGGGATCCTCTACGCGCCCGACTACGTCGTCAACGCGGGTGGCGTGATCCAGGTCGCGGACGAGCTGCACGGCTTCGACTTCGACCGCTGCAAGGCCAAAGCGTCGAAGATCTTCGACACCACGCTCGCTATATTCGCACGTGCGAAGGAGGACGGCATTCCGCCGGCCGCCGCCGCCGACCGGATCGCCGAGCAGCGCATGGCGGAGGCGCGCCGCGGCTGACGCGTGAGAGGGCCGGCCCGCCGAGCGCTCTTTGGACGTTCATCCAGAGCGAGACATGACTCACGCCGGTCGGCGGGTCGGCCCTCGATGAAGAGGTTAAAATCGCGATTGACCAGCGAGGACAGGGCACCTCTATGGTTCTGTACCGGGGCATGTGATGCGGGCGGCGTACCGTATGGCCACGGAAGCAGGTACCGTTGAAGCCCTACGGACCGGTCTCTCCCTGGAGAGTCCGTTCCGAACCATGAACGCGTGTCAAGACTCTGGGGCCGTCGAGCCCCGTCACCGAGGGGGTCGAGCCATGGGGCGCGGCCGGGCAAAGGCCAAGCAGACGAAGGTCGCCCGCCAGCTGAAGTACAGCAGCGGCGGGACTGACCTGTCGCGTCTGGCCAGCGAGCTGGGCGCTTCGACTTCGAGTCAGCCGCCGAATGGCGAGCCGTTCGAGGACGACGACGAGGAAGACGACCCGTACGCGCAGTACGCGGATCTCTACAACACGGACGACGAGGACGAGGACGACGAGTCCGGTCCCGACGCGTCCCGGCGTCGCGCTTGACCTCTTAACAAGAGCGCTGCTCACACGGAAACCCGGTCCAGGGGAACCTGGACCGGGTTTCTGTGCTGTCCGGCTCCGGGGAGCCGCCGTACTCCGGCGAACGGCCCCGGGGAAGCGGTACGGGCGGCCCGGAGTCGCCTCCGGGCCGCCCGTGTCCGTACTGATCCGTACGGCCGGTCCTACTTCGCGTAGTCGCCGACCAGCTCCGCGCCCGTCGTGTGGTCACCGCGCTCGGTGATCTCGCCCGCGACCCACGCCTCGACCCCGCGGTCCTCGAGGGTGGCCAGCGCCACCTCCACGGACTCGGCCGGGACGACGGCCATCATGCCGACGCCCATGTTCAGGGTCTTCTCCAGCTCCAGGCGCTCCACCCGACCGGCCTTGCCGACCAGGTCGAAGATCGCGGCCGGGGCCCAGGTCGAACGGTCGACCGTGGCGTGCAGCCCGTCCGGGATGACCCGGGCCAGGTTCGCGGCGAGGCCACCACCGGTGATGTGGCTGAAGGCGTGCACCTCGGCCGTCCGGGTGAGGGCCAGACAGTCCAGCGAGTAGATCTTGGTCGGCTCCAGAAGCTCCTCGCCCAGGGTCCGGCCCAGCTCGTCGACCCGCTGGTCCAGGCTCATGCCGGCGCGGTCGAAGACCACGTGGCGGACGAGCGAGTACCCGTTGGAGTGAAGGCCGGACGATGCCATCGCGATCACGGCGTCACCCGTACGGATGCGATCCGGGCCGAGCAGCCGGTCCGCCTCGACCACGCCCGTACCGGCGCCGGCGACGTCGAAGTCGTCCGGGCCGAGCAGGCCGGGGTGCTCGGCGGTCTCGCCGCCGACCAGGGCGCAGCCCGCCAGGACGCAGCCCTCGGCGATGCCCTTCACGATGGCGGCGACCCGCTCGGGGTGGACCTTGCCGACGCAGATGTAGTCGGTCATGAAGAGCGGCTCGGCGCCGCAGACGACGATGTCGTCCATGACCATCGCGACCAGGTCGTGGCCGATCGTGTCGTACACGCCGAGCTGGCGGGCGATGTCCACCTTCGTGCCGACACCGTCGGTGGCGGAGGCGAGCAGCGGACGCTCGTAGCGCTTGAGGGCGGAGGCGTCGAAGAGGCCGGCGAATCCGCCGAGGCCGCCGAGGCCCGCGACTTCGGCGCGCTGCGTCTTCTTCACCCACTCCTTCATCAGCTCGACGGCGCGGTCGCCCGCTTCGATGTCGACGCCCGCGCTCGCGTAGCTGGCACCAGTGGTCTCAGTCATGTGGCTGAAGAACTTTCGTGTCGTACTGCGGGGTGTGCAGCGGGGTGTTACGGGCGGCGCAGGGCGTCGGCGGCCGCGGTGGCGGCGGGGCCGGCGGCCAGCTCGGTCTCCAGAAGCTGCTTGCCGAGCAGCTCGGGGTCCGGGAGCTCCATCGGGTACTCGCCGTCGAAGCAGGCCCGGCAGAGGTTCGGCTTCTGGATGGTGGTCGCCTCGATCATCCCGTCGAGGGAGATGTACGAGAGGGAGTCCGCGCCGAGCGACGTGCCGATCTCCTCGACCGACATGCCGTTGGCGATCAGCTCCGCGCGGGTCGCGAAGTCGATGCCGAAGAAGCACGGCCACTTCACCGGCGGGGAGGAGATCCGGATGTGGACCTCGGCGGCGCCCGCCTCGCGGAGCATGCGGACGAGGGCGCGCTGGGTGTTGCCGCGGACGATCGAGTCGTCGACGACGACGAGCTTCTTCCCCTTGATGACTTCCTTCAGGGGGTTCAGCTTCAGCCGGATGCCCAGCTGGCGGATGGTCTGGGAGGGCTGGATGAAGGTGCGGCCCACATAGGCGTTCTTCACCAGGCCCGCGCCGAAGGGGATACCGCTGGCCTCCGCGTAACCGATGGCGGCCGGGGTGCCGGATTCCGGCGTCGCTATGACGAGATCCGCCTCGACCGGCGCCTCCTTGGCGAGGCGGCGGCCCATCTCCACGCGGGAGAGGTAGACGTTCCGTCCGGCGATGTCGGTGTCGGGCCGGGCCAGGTACACGTACTCGAAGACACAGCCCTTGGGCTTCGCTTCCGCGAATCGAGAGGTGCGGATGCCGTTCTCGTCGATCGCGATCAGCTCGCCCGGCTCGACCTCGCGGACGAAGCTGGCGCCGCAGATGTCGAGGGCCGCGGACTCGGAGGCGACGACCCAGCCGCGCTCGAGGCGGCCGAGGACCAGCGGACGGATGCCCTGCGGGTCACGGGCGGCGTAGAGCGTGTGCTCGTCCATGAAGACGAGGGAGAAGGCGCCCCGGACCTCGGGGAGGACCTTGGCGGCGCCCTGCTCGATGGTGAGCGGCTTGCCGTCCTCGTCGACCTGGGCGGCGAGGAGCGCCGTGAGCAGGTCGGTGTCGTTGGTGGCCGCCACGCGGGTGGTGCGGCCTTCCTGCTTCGGCAGGTCGGCGACCATCTCGGCGAGCTGCGCCGTGTTCACCAGGTTGCCGTTGTGGCCGAGCGCGATGGAGCCGTGGGCGGTCGCCCGGAACGTCGGCTGCGCGTTCTCCCACACGGAGGCACCGGTGGTCGAGTAGCGGGCGTGACCGACCGCGATATGACCCTGGAGGGAACCGAGAGAGGTCTCGTCGAAGACCTGGGACACGAGGCCCATGTCCTTGAAGACGAGGATCTGGGAGCCGTTGCTGACCGCGATTCCCGCGGATTCCTGGCCCCGATGCTGGAGGGCGTACAGCCCGAAGTACGTGAGCTTTGCGACCTCTTCACCCGGAGCCCAGACACCGAAGACGCCGCAAGCGTCCTGGGGGCCCTTCTCGCCGGGAAGCAGATCGTGATTGAGTCGACCGTCACCACGTGGCACGTCTCCGAGTGTAGGCGAGGTCGACCGCTGGTCCGAAGTGGGGAAATCCGTAGGCCCTCCGAGTGGTGTGATCCTACGAGCTGATCCACGGGCGGCCGTCAGACGCCCCGGACCCGTGCGGGAACAGGGCAGCGGGTCACCGCAGGGGAGGCGAGCGGACGCTCGTACGCCACCCCGGTGGCACCTCCAGTGTGACGGACCTCGCATCCGGAGGTCGCCGAACCGCGGTCCGAGGCGCCTCCGGACGCCGTGCGAGCGAGCTCCCGGCCGGCCGTCGTCAGCCCTTGGCGACCGGCTTCGCGGTCGCCCCGAACCCTTCGCCGTCCGCGGTGGAGAGGGTGAGGGCGCGGTGGCGCAGCTCGTACGTCGCCGTGCCGCCGAAGACCTTGTACAGCTCGGTCTCCAGGTCCATCTGCGGGCCGGTGCACCTCATGCGGGTGGTGGTGATCTCGCCGAAGTCGATCGTCCTGCCGGAGATCCTCGCGGTGGTGGAGAAGTTGTTGCAGCCCAGGTTTCCGCTGACCTTGCCGTTCTTGTCGATGACGAAGTGCGCCTTGCCCTCGCTGCCCTGGGGCAGGGAGGCGGCGGTGTCACCGGACAGCAGGGAGGTGACGTTCCAGGTGGTGCCGTTCAGCGGGGCGGCCGGCTCGGAGGTCAGCGCGAGGACGGTCTTGCCGTCGGGCGCCGTGAGGGTGAGCCGGTCCCCGTCCAGCTTCGCCTTGAGGGTGCCGGAGAACGCCTTGTGGAGGGTGGACTCGAAGCTCTGCAGCTCGGCGGGGCAGCCCATCTCGGTGGTCTCGCCCGTCGACACGGTGAGCGTGTCCCCGTTGACGGCGACGGCGGCCCCGAAGTGGTTGCAGCCGCTGTTGCCCTTGGCGCGGCCGTTCTTCTCGATCTCGACGTCGGCTCCGGCGGGGGCCCGCGTCTCCTTCCCGGCGACGGTCACGCTCTCGAAGGCCCAGTGGACGCCGGTGACGGGCACGTCCGGGGCGACCGTGTCGGCTCCCGGGTCCGTCCCGGCCTGCTCGGTGCCGCACGCGGCGAGGGCGAGGAGCGAGGCCAGGGCGGCGACGGTGGCTGCGGTGGTGCGCGGCTTCTGCATGGAGATGGGACGGGCGGACGGGAGGTCCGGTTCCGTCAGCCCAGGACCGGCAGGAGGCCCGACAGGTCGGCCCGCTCTCCGCTCGCGCTGACCTGTGCCGCTTCCAGGGCCTCGGCCCAGTCGACGCGACCGGTGGCCAGGCGGACCCAGGTGAGGGGGTCCGTCTCCACGACGTTGGGCGGGGTGCCACGGGTGTGCCGCGGGCCCTCCACGCACTGGACCACGGCGAAGGGCGGCACACGCACCTCGACCGCGCCGCCCGGGGCCTTCACGGCGAGCGCGTCGGCGAGCAGGCGCGTACAGGCGGCCAGGGCCTGCCGGTCGTACGGGATGTCCAGGCCTGTCGCCGCGTTCAGGTCGTCGGTGTGGACGATCAGCTCGACGGTGCGTGTGACGAGGAAGTCGGCGAGCGTCATGGCCCCGAACCGGGTCGGGACGAGCCGGTCGTCAGAGGCGCCCGCGACCCGCTCCTCGTAGAGCGCCGCCGTCCGCGCGTACAGCCCGGGCAGGTCGCCCGTGTCGATCGCCCGGGTGTCCTCGTCGATGGTCGCGGCCTGCGTGGCGGTCACGAAAGGCCAGTCCAGCAGCACGAGGTTCTGCTTCGCCGGCTCGGGCTCGCCCAGCTTCCGGGCGAGCGAGCCGACGGCCATGGTCAGGTGCGCCACCAGCTCCCGTACGGTCCACTCCCCCAGCCGGGTCGGCCCGTCCAGCTGCTGGGGCGTGAGCCCCGCCACCGCCTCCCGTACGTTCCGGATCTGCGCGAGGACGGCGGCCCGGGTCTTGGCGGAGTCGTAGCTGCGGGTGCGCTTCTTGGCCGGTGGCATGGGGGCGAGAGTAGTCGGAGACTTGGGAGAGAGGAGTGAGGGAGGGATTCCAGCACACCTACGCCTACGAGAGGGTCGAAGAAGCATGAGTATGCACCCCGACGCCGTCCTGGTCCGCAAGGGTTACGAGGCGTTCAGCAAGGGCGACATGGAGACCCTCGGCTCCCTCATGACCGGGGACTGCACCCAGTTCTCGCCCGGCCAGAGCCAGGTGTCCGGGCACCACAAGGGTCGGGACAACATCATCGACCACGAGCGCGAGCTGTTCGAGCTCAGCAACGGCACCATGCGGGTCGAACTCGAGGGCGTCTACCCGGACGGCCGCGGTCACGTCATGTCGGCGCACAAGTGGTTCGCCGAGCGCGGCGACCGCGGCATCGAGATGAAAGGCGGGATCTTCTTCACGATCGTCGGCGGGAAGATCACCGACATCGACGAGTGTGTCGAGGACATCGATCAGGCCGACGCCTTCTGGGGTCGGGCGGAGGAGTGAACGCGGACGGCCCCCGCCCGAGGGCGGGGGCCGTCCCACGTACCGAACCGGTCAGGCCAGCAGACCCGGGATCGTCGCCTCGTGCGCCGTACGCAGCTCGCTCAGCGCGATGCTGAACTCGCCCTGTACGTCGATCTCGTCGCCGTCCACGACACCGATCCGGGTCGCGGGCAGGCCCCGCGCGCCGCACATGTCGGTGAAGCGGAGTTCCTCGCTGCGCGGGACGGCGACGACCGCACGGCCGGCCGACTCGCTGAAGAGGAAGGTGAAGGCGTCGAGGCCGTCCGGGACAACCAGGCGCGCGCCCGTCCCGCCGCGCAGGCAGGACTCGACGACCGCCTGGACCAGACCGCCGTCGGACAGGTCGTGCGCCGCGTCGATCATGCCGTCGCGGGAGGCCGAGATCAGGATCTCGCCCAGCAGCTTCTCCCGGTCGAGATCCACGGCCGGCGGCAGACCGCCGAGGTGCTGGTGGATCACCTCGGACCAGGCCGAGCCGCCGAACTCCTCACGCGTGTCGCCGAGCAGGTAGAGGAGCTGGCCCTCTTCCGCGAAGGCGATCGGCGTGCGGCGGTTGACGTCGTCGATCACACCGAGCACGGCCACGACCGGCGTCGGGTGGATGGCGACCTCACCGGTCTGGTTGTACAGCGACACATTGCCGCCGGTGACCGGGGTGCCGAGCTGGAGGCAGCCGTCCGCGAGACCGCGGGTGGCCTCGGCGAACTGCCACATCACGGCCGGGTCCTCGGGCGAACCGAAGTTCAGGCAGTCCGAGATGGCGAGCGGCTTGGCGCCGGAGGCGGCGACATTGCGGTACGCCTCCGCCAGCGCGAGCTGCGCGCCCGTGTACGGGTCGAGCTTGGCGTAGCGGCCGTTGCCGTCGGTCGCCATGGCCACACCGAGGTTGGTCTCGGCGTCGATCCGGACCATGCCCGCGTCCTCGGGCTGCGCGAGGACGGTGTTGCCCTGCACGAACCGGTCGTACTGGTCCGTGATCCAGGACTTCGACGCCTGGTTCGGCGAGGAGACCAGCTTGAGGACCTGGTCCTTCAGCTCCGCACCGCTCTGCGGCCGGGGCAGCTTGTTCGCGTCGTCGGCCTGGAGCGCGTCCTGCCACTCCGGACGGGCGTACGGCCGGTGGTAGGTCGGACCCTCGTGGGCCACCGAACGCGGCGGTACGTCGACGATCTGCTCGCCGTGCCAGAAGATCTCCAGGCGCTCGCCCTCGGTCACCTCACCGATGACGACGGCGATGACGTCCCACTTCTCGCAGATCTCCAGGAAGCGGTCGACGTGCTCGGGCTCGACGATCGCGCACATGCGCTCCTGCGACTCGCTCATGAGGATCTCCTCGGGCGAGAGGGTCGCGTCGCGCAGGTGGACCCGGTCGAGCTCGACGCGCATGCCGCCGGAACCGGCGCTCGCGAGCTCGCTCGTCGCGCAGGAGAGTCCGGCGCCACCCAGGTCCTGGATGCCCGCGACCAGCTTCTCCTTGAAGATCTCCAGGGTGCACTCGATGAGGAGCTTCTCCTGGAAGGGGTCGCCGACCTGGACGGCGGGGCGCTTCGTCGGCTTGGTGTCGTCGAAGGTCTCCGAGGCGAGGACCGAGACGCCGCCGATGCCGTCGCCGCCGGTGCGGGCGCCGTAGAGGATCACCTTGTTGCCGGGGCCGGAGGCCTTGGCCAGGTGGATGTCCTCGTGCTTCATCACACCGATGCAGCCGGCGTTGACCAGCGGGTTGCCCTGGTAGCAGGAGTCGAAGACGACCTCGCCGCCGATGTTCGGCAGGCCCAGGCAGTTGCCGTAGCCGCCGATGCCGGCGACGACGCCGGGCAGGACGCGCTTGGTGTCGGGGTGGTCGGCCGCGCCGAAGCGCAGCGGGTCGACGACCGCGACCGGGCGGGCTCCCATGGCGAGGATGTCGCGGACGATGCCGCCGACGCCGGTGGCCGCGCCCTGGTAGGGCTCGATGTACGACGGGTGGTTGTGCGACTCGACCTTGAAGGTGACCGCGTACCCCTGGCCGACGTCGACGACGCCCGCGTTCTCGCCGATGCCGACGAGCATGGCGTCGTTGTCCGGGGTCTTCTCGCCGAACTGCTTCAGGTGGACCTTGCTGCTCTTGTACGAGCAGTGCTCGGACCACATGACGGAGTACATGGCGAGTTCGGCGCCGGTGGGACGGCGGCCGAGGATTTCACGGATGCGCGCGTACTCGTCCTCCTTGAGGCCGAGCTCCTTCCAGGGCTGCTCGACGTCAGGGGTCTCGGTGGCGTGCTTGACGGTGTCGAGGCTCATCAGACGTTGACCAGCTTCTTGAGGATCGAGGTGAAGAATCCGAGGCCGTCGGTACGGCCCGTACCCACCAGCGGCTCGACGGCGTGCTCCGGGTGCGGCATGAGGCCGACCACGTTGCCCGCGGCGTTGGTGATGCCCGCGATGTCACGGAGCGAGCCGTTGGGGTTCATGTCCAGGTAGCGGAAGGCGACCCGCCCCTCGGCCTCCAGCTCGTCGAGCACACGCTCGTCGGCGACGTACCGGCCGTCCATGTTCTTGAGCGGGACCTGGATCTCCTGGCCCTGCTCGTAGTCGGACGTCCAGGCGGTGTCCGCGTTCTCCACCCGCAGCTTCTGATCGCGGCAGATGAAGTGCAGGTGGTTGTTGCGCAGCATCGCGCCCGGCAGCAGATGGGCCTCGGTGAGGATCTGGAAGCCGTTGCAGATACCGAGGACGGGCATGCCCGCCTTCGCCTGTTCGATGATCGTCCCCATGACCGGCGAGAAGCGGGAGATGGCTCCGGCCCGCAGATAGTCGCCGTAGGAGAAGCCGCCGGCCAGGACCACGGCGTCGACCTGCTTGAGGTCCTTGTCGCGGTGCCAGAGCGAGACGGGCTCGGCGCCCGCCAGACGGACGGCGCGCAGCGCGTCCTGGTCGTCGAGCGTTCCGGGGAACGTGACGACGCCGATGCGTGTGGTCACGACTGGACCTCTGCGGGAACCTCGGACTCGGCCGTCTCGACCTTGACGACGAAGTCCTCGATCACGGTGTTGGCAAGGAAGGTTTCGGCCATCTCATGGATGCGGGCGAGGGCGGCGTCGTCGACCGGCCCCTCCACCTCCAGCTCGAAGCGCTTCCCCTGGCGGACGTCGGCGATCCCGGCGAAACCGAGGCGGGGCAGTGCACGCTGCACCGCCTGTCCCTGCGGGTCGAGGATCTCCGGCTTGAGCATGACGTCGACTACGACGCGTGCCACTGGCACTCCCGGTGGTGTGTTGCGTGGGCGGTTCCCTCAGCGTACCTGCCTCCAAATTCTACGCGGGTAGAAGTCTGGAGGACCCTACAAACGCCCCCAAAGATCCGCACGAAAAATTCAGGTGAAATATCGCGTCGCCCATTGCGGCGGGACACGCGGATGCAATGGGCTGGGCTTCACAATGCGACACCCACCGCTGTACAAAGGAATACAGAAGAAAGCAGCATTGCCCCGGGATAGCCGTAAAGACGGTATCGCCGCACGTCAGAGGCGCCATGCGCACCGACACGACACGGCGGACCGCACGAAAGGACCGATATCCGTGGCTCAGCGTGTAGTGGTCACTCTCTTCGACGACATCGACGGCGGAGAAGCGGCGGAAACGGTTGCGTTCGGCCTGGACGGGAAGATGTACGAGATCGACCTGAATCCCGCCAATGCAGAGAAACTGCGCAAGGCTCTGGCTCCGTACCTCGCCGCGGGCCGGAAGCAGACCGGCAGGGCCGCGGCCGGCCGGGCCGGCGGACCGGGCACGCCGACCGGCGGTTCGTACAAGCACACCACCCTCGCCCCCGACCCGGCGGCGGTCCGCGCCTGGGCGCAGTCCAACAAGATGGACGTGCCCGCCCGCGGCCGGATTCCGAAGCGGGTCTACGAGGCGTTCCGCGAGGCCAGTTGACCCCCCACCCTGACGGGGCACCAGGAAACCGAGTTGCACGACACCCCTGGTGATCGGCTAGAGTCTGGAGCACGCCGAGGGGCGAGGCCGCAGGGCCGGACTCACGCAGCGTGCGGGTGTAGTTCAGTAGTAGAACATCCCCCTTCCAGGGGGAAGGCGCAGTGTGCAATTCCTGTCACCCGCTCTGCATCGCATTACCGGTCGCTTTGGGGTATCCCCCAGCTCGAAGACGGAGTCGAGAGCTAGGGGAAGGATCAGGTAGAGTGGTGCTCGCACCGCCCGGTGAAAGCCGGTCGGGGGCAATGCGGACGTGGCTCAGTTGGTAGAGCATCACCTTGCCAAGGTGAGGGTCGCGAGTTCGAATCTCGTCGTCCGCTCAGAGATCGAAGGCCCCGGTTCTTGGAACCGGGGCCTTCGTCGTGTCCGCCTCCGCCCGCCTCTCCCTCCGGCTCTCCGTCCGTCCTGACATTTGTCATGAGCAGCGATGACAGCGCGCACTGCCGACCGCCCCCGTCCGGCGGAAAGCTGAAGTCATGACCAACGTGATCGAGGCCGAGGACCTCCGCCGGACCTACTCCGGCGGCTTCGAAGCCGTCCACGGGATCTCCCTCGCCGTCCCCCCGGGTGAGATCTTCGCCCTCCTCGGGACCAACGGGGCGGGCAAGACCTCCACCGTCGAGCTCCTGGAGGGCCTCGCCGCCCCCAGCGGCGGAACCGTCCGCGTCCTCGGCCACGACCCGTACCGGCAGCGGACCGCTGTCCGCCCCCGGATCGGGGTCATGCTCCAGGAGGGCGGCTTCCCCTCCGATCTCACGGTGACCGAAACCGTACGGATGTGGGCCGGCTGCACCAGCGGCGCACGGCCCACCGCCGAAGCCCTGGACATGGTCGGCCTCGGCGCCCGCGGCAAGGTGCGGATCAAGCAGCTCTCCGGCGGCGAGCGACGGCGCCTCGACCTCGCGCTCGCGCTCCTCGGCCGCCCCGAGGTCCTCTTCCTCGACGAACCGACCACGGGCCTGGACGCCGAGGGCCGGCGCGACACCTGGCAGCTGGTGCGGGCGCTGCGGGACAGCGGTACGACCGTGCTCCTGACCACGCACTACCTGGAGGAGGCCGAGTCCCTGGCCGACCGGCTCGCGATCATGCACCAGGGGCGGATCGTCCTCTCCGGCACCCCGGCGGAGGTCACCGCCGCCCGGCCCGCCCGCATCCGCTTCGTCCTCCCCGAGGACGTCCCGGCCGGGCACCTGCCGCTCGGGCTGCGCGCCGCCGCCGAGGGGCGCCGGGTGGAGATCCGTACGCGGGAACTGCAGGAGGCGCTCGGCGAACTGCTGGTGTGGGCGCGCGAGGCCGGCGTACGGCTGGAAGGGCTCGACGCCCGCTCTGCCTCGCTCGAGGAGGCGTTCCTGGAGATCGCCTCCCACGCCGACGCCGGTACCGCAGACTCCCGTACCGCCGACTCCCGTGACGCCGATCGGGTCACGACCGGCCTGGAAGGTGCCCGATGAACGCCACCGTCACCCGGCTCACCGCCCTCGGGCGGGCCGAGCTCACCCTCCTCGGGCGGAACAAGAACAACCTCTTCATCGCCCTGCTGATGCCCCTGCTGATGATCTTCGTGCTGCGCTCCTCGATCGCGCAGATGGGGACCGACGAACTGCCCAGGGGAGCCGCCGGAGCCACCCTCGTCGGCGGCACCGGGATGATCCTGACCCTCGTCGTCTACATGGGCCTGGTCTCCGCATACGTCGCCCGTCGCGAGGAACTGGTCCTCAAGCGACTGCGCACCGGCGAGGCGAGCGACCCGGAGATCCTCGCCGGCGCCGCGCTCCCCTCCGCCGCCATCGCGCTCGCCCAGTGCGCCGTCCTGGCCGTCGGCGGTGTCGCCGTCCTCGACGTACCCGCCCCCGAGCGGCCGGAGCTGCTGGCGCTCGGCCTCCTCGCCGGCATACCGCTGCTCGCCGGCCTGGCCGCCGTGACCACGGTCATCACCCGCAACGTCGAGAGCGCGGGCCTGACCACCCTGCCGTTCTTCCTCGTCTCCGCCATGGGCTCCGGGATGATGGTGCCCCGCGAGGTGCTGCCGGACGCCGTCGCCGACGTCTGCGAACTGCTGCCGCTCAGCGGGGTGATGGAGTTCGTCCGGGCCGGCTGGTTCGGCGCCGGCGCCGGTGACCTGCTCACCGCCGCCGTCACCACGCTGGCCTGGGGCGCGGTCACCGTGTTTGCTGTCCAGCGGTGGTTCCGCTGGGAACCGCGACGCTAGAAGGACGCTGGAAGAACGGGGGGCCGGGCGGGTGTCCAGACTGACCGGATGGTGGGTCGGCCGCAGCAACGCGGCCAAGGTCGAGCTGTACACACGGTGGACCTTCCACTTCTTCGCCCTGATCGAGATCGCCTCGATCGGCGGCGTACCGATCGCCCAGAGCGACCGCACCCCCCTCGGTCTGCCGCTGGGGCTCGCCCTCGCGCTGCTGGTCTGCGCCCACGCCGTCCTGACCGCCGTCCTCTCCTCCCGCGCCCTCGACTGGGCCCTCGACCGCCGCGAGCGGCCGGTCCGGCTCGCGGCGGCCCTGGTGGCCCTGACCGCGGTCGGCGCCCTGACCCTCATAGCGCTGCGCGCCACGGGGGTCCTCGCGGACGGGGCGATCGCCGCGAGCGTCGTCACCGGCACGGTCACCTTCAGCCTCGGCAGCCTGGTCCTGTGCATGAACCGGGTCCGGCACATGCTGTACGTGGCGCCGCTCGCCGCCTTCGCGACGGGTGGCGCCGTCGGGGCGATGGGCGTCGGGCTGGGCGAGGCCATCGGTTACACCGTGGGCATCCTGCTCGGCGGCGGCGGGCTCGTCGCCGCCTGCGGGTTCTCCGGCTGGCTGATGAAGATGGTCTGGGAGCTGGAACGGTCGAAGGAGCTGAAGGCACGCCTCGCCGTCGCCGAGGAGCGGCTGCGCTTCGGGCGCGACCTCCACGACGTCATGGGCCGCAACCTCTCGGTGATCGCGCTCAAGAGCGAACTCGCCGTCCAGCTCGCCCGGCGCGGACGCCCGGAGGCCGTGGACCAGATGATCGAGGTGCAGCGGATCGCCCAGGAGTCGCAGCGGGAGGTGCGGGACGTGGTGCGCGGCTACCGGGAGGCGGACCTGCGGGTCGAACTGGAGGGAGCGCGCGGTGTCCTGACCGCCGCCGGGATCACCTGCGCGATGGACTCGGCGGACGTGGAGCTGCCCTCCGAGGTGCGGTCCGCGCTGGGCTGGGTGGTCCGTGAGGCCACGACGAACGTACTGCGGCACGGCGACCCGTCGCGCTGCGTGATCTCCCTGCGGGGGAAGGACGGCGCGGTGCTGCTGACCGTGGAGAACGACGGCGTACGGGAGGTGCCGGGGCCCCGGGCCGGCGGCTCGGGCCTGGCCGGGCTGCGCGAACGGCTCTCGGCGGTGGCCGGGACCCTGGAGGCGGGACCGGCCGGCGGGGGCACGTTCCGGGTGACGGCCCGGGTGCCCCTCCCCGTACGGGGACGCGGTCGCGGGCTCATGGGCGCCGACGGACGCGGGCGCGACACCGGGGACGTACCCGTACCGGTCGAAGGGGAGGCGCTGTGACCGTACGCGTCCTGCTCGCCGACGACGAGCATCTGATCCGGGGCGCGCTCGCCGCCCTGCTCGGTCTGGAGGACGACCTCGTGGTCGTCGCCCAGGCCGCCACCGGCCCCGAGGCCCTCGCCATGGCCCGCGCCCACCGGCCCGATGTCGCGGTCCTCGATCTGGAGATGCCCGGCGCCGACGGTGTGAAGGTCGCCACATCCCTGCGCGAGGAGCTGCCGGACTGCCAAACCATGATCGTGACCGGTCACGGCCGCCCCGGACACCTCAAGCGGGCGCTCGCCGCCGGGGTGCGGGGCTTCGTTCCGAAGACCGTCAGCGCCCAGCGGCTGGCCGAGATCATCCGTACCGTCCACGCCGGAAACCGTTACGTGGACCCGGAGTTGGCGGCCGACGCGATCTCCGCCGGGGACTCTCCGCTGACCGCGCGGGAGGCCGAGGTCCTGGAGTTCGCGGCGGACGGGGCCCCGGTCGCGGAGATCGCCGAGCGCGCCTCGCTCTCGCCCGGGACCGTCCGGAACTACCTCTCCTCGGCCGCCACGAAGCTCGGCGCCGAGAACCGGCACACGGCGGTGCGTCTCGCGCGGGAGAAAGGTTGGGTATAGTGGGCTCCGCGCTACGGCGCATGCGGACGTGGCTCAGTTGGTAGAGCATCACCTTGCCAAGGTGAGGGTCGCGAGTTCGAATCTCGTCGTCCGCTCCACAGGAAGAAGCCCCCGGTCGATCCGACCGGGGGCTTCTTCGTGTTCCGGGCCTCAGTGCCAGGTGTGGCCGGTCAGCAGTTCGTACGCCTCCACGTACTTGGCGCGCGTCGCGTCCACGATCTCCTGGGGGAGCGCGGGCGGCGGCTGCTCGCTCTTGCGGTCCCAGCCGGAGGCCGGGGAGGTGAGCCAGTCGCGGACGAACTGCTTGTCGTACGAGGGCTGGGCGTGGCCCGGCTCCCAGCCGGCGGCCGGCCAGAAGCGCGAGGAGTCCGGGGTCAGCACCTCGTCGGCGATGACCAGCTTGTCGCCGTGCGGGGTGGACGCGAAGCCGAACTCGAACTTGGTGTCGGCCAGGATGATCCCGCGTTCGCGGGCGATGTCCCGGGCCCGGCTGTACACGGCGAGGGTCGCCTGGCGCAGCATGGCGGCGGTCTCCGCGCCGACCTGGTGCGCCACCTCCTCGTAGCTCACGTTCTCGTCGTGCTCGCCGACGGCGGCCTTGGTGGCGGGAGTGAAGATCGGGGCGGGCAGCTCGGAGCCGTCGCTCAGGCCCTCGGGGAGGGCGAGGCCGCAGACCGTACGGGACTCGTTGTACTCGACGAGGCCGGAACCGGTCAGATAGCCGCGGGCCACGCACTCGACGGGGACCATCCGGAGGGACTGGCAGACCAGGGTGCGGCCCGCCCAGTCGGCGGGGGCGCCGGCCGGCAGGTCGGTGGAGAGGACGTGGTTGGGGACCAGGTCGGTCAGCTGATCGAACCACCAGAGCGAGAGCTGGGTGAGGACCCGGCCCTTGTCGGGGATCTCGGTCGGCAGGACCCAGTCGTACGCGGACATGCGGTCGCTGGCCACCATGACGAGGTCGCCGGCCTCGTTCTGGTAGAGGTCACGCACCTTGCCCGTGTGGAGGTGGTTCAGGCCCGGGACCTGGACAGGCTCGGGCTTTTCTACGAATCCGGACACGGTTCCTCCGCGTAGGTTGATCCAGGAGCGATTCGATTCTCTCGCACCGGGACACGGGATCGGCGGCCGGGCCCGCCCCCTGCCTCTGATCCCTCCCTCATTCGGTCCCGCTTTCGCTCCGCGTCGAGTCCTGCTCTGGGTCCCGCGTTCAGCCCCGCGCGTTCAGTCCCGCGCGTTCGGTCCCGCGTTCAGTCCCGCGTTCAGTCCCGCTTGCAGATGCGGTCGAGGAGATTCGCCGTGGCGCGCTGGATACGCGGGTCGACATGGCCCGGCCGGTCCAGGGCCGGCGACCAGGCGAACGTGCCGGAGGCGAAGACCCAGGCACCGGACGGGGCCCGGTAGAGGGAGGTCTCCTGGTGGCGCAGGGCGCCCTCGCTGTCCTGATAGGGCGAGTGCGCCAGAAGGATCCGGCCCTCGTGCTCGGGCAGGGCGGTGCGCGGGAAGTAGCGGTCGGCCTCTCCGGCGACCAGGCCCGGGATCTCGTCGCCGTCGCCGGCGCCGGTCGCCTCCCAGAGCCAGTGGTCCGCGTTCCGTACGACCAGGGGGTGCGGCTCGGGCACCCTCCCCGCGTACTGGATGCCGAGCAACTGCTGCTCCGGGCGGTCGATCTCGCGCCACAGCGCGGGGCGGCCGGGGCCGCGTCGCTTGCGGCAGGTCAGGAGCCGGTCGGGGACGCCGGACGGGGAGGGGCCCAGCTCCACCTGCCAGTACATGGTGTTGGCGGAGAGGAAGACGAGCGACGTGCCCTGCTCGCGGGCCAGCTCCACCGTCCTGCGCATGGGGACGGACCAGTACTCGTCATGGCCGGGGAAGACCAGGCCGCGGTAGCGGGTGGGGTCGACGCGGCCCGCGTGCAGATCGCGGGTCTCGGCGTACGCGAGGTCGTAGCCGTACCGCTCGGCCCAGCGGATGAAGTCGTAGGCGTGGCCGACGTGCAGGGGCAGTCCGGCGCCGGCGTACGGGCGGTCGAAGGAGACGGTGATCGCCGCGTCCTCCTCGCCGAGGAGCCGGCCCTGCTCGTCCCAGGCGTGGTAGAGGCTGGCCCCGGTGCGGCCGTCCTCCGGGTAGAGGTTGTACGCCTGCCAGGTCACGTCCGGGAGGACGAGGAGGAGGTCGGCGGGGTGGTTGTCGCGGACGGTGAAGGGGATGTGGGAACGGTATCCGTCGGCCGTGGTCAGCACGGCGACGTACGCGCCGATCGCCCAGAGGGACGGGATCTGCAGCCGCCAGGACTGCCACCAGTGGTGACAGGAGACGGTCCGGTCGGCGGTGAGCGGGGCCGGCTGGACGATCCCGGAGAGACGCGGGCTCGTGGTGACCTTGGTGGCGCCCTCGCCGGCGTAATGACCGATCCGGTAGATGTCGACCGAGAACTGTTGCGGCGGGTCCACCGTGATGTGGAAATCGATCGCCTCGCCGGGAGCGACCGCCCCGCTGGACGTGAAGCCCTTGATCTGGCTGCTGACGTCGTCGGCCGTCCGAGGGCCGCCGCTGCCGCCGCGCGCCAGGGTGGCGTCGGCGTACCAGGGGACGACCTGACCGGTGTCGTCGAAATACTTCTCCGACCCGCGCAGCCAGGGCAGGGGGCCCTGTCCGAACGGGTCCGTGACGGCGTGGGCGAGCGCGCCCGATTCCCATCGCCTGATCTGCTCCGCCCCCATATCGCGCCCCTCCCTCGACTCCCCCGCGTCATGTCTGTCATGTGCTGCTGTCAGTGCCGGTCCCCAGCACATCACATAACGCACGCACTCCGTCACCGTTCGTCGCGAATTGACGTGAACGGAAGGCGGACTTCCGGTCGACGGCCGGTTGGGGCACGGCTCAGACGAGACGGACGGGCTTCTCCGGGCGGACGCCGGTCTCGGTGAGCCAGGCACGCAGGGGCTCGGGGTCGCCGTCCTCGACGAGGGCCATGACGCGGGCCGGAAGGTCGGTGCTGCGCGCGCCGTCGACGAGGAGCGCGGGTCCGTCGAGCCAGTCGAGGCCGGGGGCGGCCCCTGCCGTGTCGACGGCGGCGCAGCAGACCATCGCGGTCACGTGGTCCGCCAGCAGGTCGCGCCCGGTCCGGGGCGGCTGCAGCGGGAAGAGCGGCAGCTGGTCGGCTCCGGCCGTGCCCAGGGCCGCGGCGGCGTGCGGCCCAGGCGGGGTGGCGGGGGCGGGCCTGGCGGCCTCCTCGCGGGCGACGTGGGCGGTGAGTGCGGCGGCGAGGGAGTCGGCGGCGGGCGTGGTGAGGACGGGCGGGGCGGGGTCGGCGGCGTCGGGGAGCGTGGTGTCGGCGTCGGCGGCGACGGGGGCCGTGGTGTCGGCGTGGGCAGCGACGGGGAGGGGGGTGCCGGGGTCGGGGGCGCCGGGGTCGGGGGCGCCGGGGGACGGGGCCGGATCGGCCTGGGCCGGGGCGGGGTCCGGGAGGCGGTCACCGGCTGCCGGGTCCGCCGCGTCCGCCGCAGTGGACGGGCCGGGCGTCGCGAGGTGGGCCATCACGCGGGTGAGGGTGGGGCCGTCGGCGGTCGTGCGGCCGGCCGGCCCCGGGGGCAGCACGCCCATTTCGTCGAGAACCTCGTGCAGGCGGGCGGCGTCCATGCGCCATTTACGGTCCACCACCTCCTCCGGGTACTGGTTCCAGTCCACCGGGGACCACTCCGGGCCGGCCTCCGCCGGGCCGCCGTGGAAGAGCCGGGCGGCGAGCAGCGAGGCCGCCTCGTCGACCGCGCCGGGCTGCTCGAGCAGGTCGCAGGCCGGGCGCTCGCCGAGCCGGGTGGCGAAGCCCTCGGCGAGCCGGTCGCGGCGGGAGAGCTCGGTGAGGGCGGCGACCACACCCACGTCGAGGCTCGACGGCCAGCGGCCCATCCGCCAGGCGGGCAGCGCGACGCGGGTGAGCAACCGGTCCCAGCCCGCGTAGGCGAGGCCGACCTGCTCCTGGGCGACGATCCGGATGCCGTAGTCCACCGCCTGGGCGCGTTCGGAGCCCGCCGCGGCGACCCCGCGCTCCATCTCGGCGGCATGGCCCCGGCAGCTGCGCAGCAGGAGCCGGGCGACCCGCCCGACCCCGTGCGCGCCGAGCCGGCGGACCGGATCGAGCCGGGGGCTGCGGGGCGAGGCGACAGCGGCGTCCAGGCCCTGCACGAAGCGGCGGGCGGCGGCTATGTCGGGGTGCGCGGCCGGGGCCGTACCGGCGACGACCGGGGCGAGGACCGCCCGCAGTTCGCCGACGCGCATCCACCACAGGAAGGGCGAGCCGATGACCAGGACCGGCGCGTCGGAGGAGCGCCGCAGCCCGGGCGTACGGCCGTGCGCCGGGTGCGTGCGGTCCTCGAGCCAGCTGTCGCAGTCCGGGGTCAGGGCTATCGCGGAGGGTGCGGGGACGTCGAGCCGGTCGGCCAGTTCCCGGACCATCCGGTAGAGATCGGGGGCGGCGGACTCCGCGAGCTCCACGGTCGGCGTGACGGCGGGCCGGGCCCGCGCGACGACCAGCGCGACGGCCGCGGCGGCGAGGAGGACGACCAGGGCGACGACGGTCACGACCCAGCGGGCCGCGTCCCAGCCGCCGCCCGTGAGATGGCCGGTGACACCCCCCGCGTACAGGATCACGGCCGCGGCGGCGGGGAGCAGCGCTACGGCCAGTGCCCTGCCGCGGACACGGAGCACGGCGAGCGCCCGGGTGCGCGCGGCGCGCGCGCCCATCTCCTCGCCGACAACGGAACCGGTACCGGACACGCCGTACATCACCCCCTCCTGCCCACGTCGGGACTGCCTGTGGCGGTGTTGCTCACTCCCCCACTGTGGCACCCGCCACTGACATCGCAATGCCGGTGGGCCAAGTGCCGGAACGCCTTCGCCGCACCCTAGTTGGGGCTTCGGCGGGCGTCATCCGGATGGCTCAGCCGTCACTCGATGGAATGGCTTTGGGTAAAGGTGGTGACGCGCAGGCGTGCTTAGGGGTTCACTCCCCGGCCGCCTTGCGCGCGATGTCCGTACGGTGCTGGGAGCCGTCCAGACGGATGCGGCCGACCGCCGCGTACGCCCGTCGGCGGGCCTCCACCAGGTCCTTGCCGGTCGCCGTGACCGAGAGGACACGGCCACCGGCGCTCACGATCGCGTCGCCGTCCCGCTTCGTCCCGGCGTGCAGGACGTACGCGTGCGGAGCGTCCTGTGCCGCGACCTCGTCGAGGCCCTCGATCGGGTCGCCCGTACGCGGGGTGCCGGGGTAGTTGTGCGAGGCGACGACCACGGTCACGGCGGCCTCGTCGCGCCAGGTGAGCGGGGGCTCGTTGTCGAGGGTGCCGTTGGCGGCGTTCAGCAGGACGCCCGCCAGCGGGGTCTTCAGACGGGCGAGGACCACCTGGGTCTCCGGGTCGCCGAAGCGGGCGTTGAACTCGATGACCCGGACGCCCCGGCCGGTGATGGCCAGACCCGCGTACAGCAGGCCCTGGAACGGCGTTCCGCGGCGGCGCAGCTCGTCCACCGTGGGCTGCAGGACGGTGGCCATGACCTCGTCGACCAGCTTGGGGTCCGCCCACGGCAGCGGGGAGTACGCGCCCATGCCGCCGGTGTTCGGGCCCTCGTCACCGTCGAGCGCGCGCTTGAAGTCCTGCGCGGGGGTGAGGGGGAGGACGGTGACCCCGTCGGTGATCGCGAAGAGGGAGACCTCCGGGCCGTCGAGGTACTCCTCGATGACGACGCGGCCGCAGGAGAGCGCGTGCGCGCGGGCCTGCTCGACGTCCTCGGTGACGACGACGCCCTTGCCGGCGGCCAGGCCGTCGTCCTTGACGACGTACGGAGCGCCGAACGCGTCCAGCGCCGCGTCGATCTCCTCCGGGGTGGTGCAGACGTAGCTGCGGGCGGTGGGCACGTTGGCACCCGCCATGACGTCCTTGGCGAACGCCTTGGAGCCCTCCAGCCGCGCCGCCTCCTCGGACGGGCCGAAGCAGGGGACGCCGGCCGCGCGGACGGCGTCGGCGACACCGGCGACGAGCGGCGCCTCCGGGCCGACGACCACGAGATCGGCTCCGAGGCCGGTCGCGAGTCGGGCGACGGCTTCGCCGTCCAGCTGGTCGACGGGGTGCAGCTCGGCGACCTCCGCGATTCCGGCGTTGCCGGGCGCGCAGTGCAGAGCGGTGACGTCGGGATCGAGGGAGAGAGAGCGGCACAGGGCATGTTCGCGGGCGCCGCCGCCGATGACGAGGACCTTCACGCCAGCCAGGGTAGCCCGCGGGGCGGGATGCCCCTTGTGCGGGCCACCGAGCGAGACGGTCCTACTCGTTCGTGTATTCCTCCACAACCGTGGCCCCGAGCTCGCGCACGATCAGCTCGTGGCCGGAGAGCGCGGAGTCGACGAGGTCCGGATCGTCCTCCTCCGGCACGTCGTCCTCGGGCGCGACGGACCGCGGCACGGAGGGCGCCTGTGGCGCCTGCGCCCCCTGCCGCGTTTGCGGCGCTTGCGGCGCTTGTACGGGGGCGGGCGCGGCGGGCTGGGAGGCGGAGCGGGCCTGGGGCGCGGACCCGGGACCGGGTCCCGCGGGCTGCTGGGCGGGCGCGGGGGCCGGGGCGTACTGCTGCTGCGACGGGGCGGGGGCCTGCGGCGGTCGTCCGCCGCCGAAGTTGGGCGCGGCCGGCGGGGGCGAGACGCCGCCCGACGGGTCGATGATCGCCTCGATCTTCCACTGGACGTTGAACTGCTCGGCCAGCGCCTGCTTGAGCACGTCCTCGCTGCCGCTGCTCGCGAAGTTGTCCCGGGCGCCGGCGTTGAGGAAGCCGAGCTGGAGGGTGGTGCCGTCGAATCCGGCGACCTGGGCGTTCTGACTGAGCAGGATCCAGGTGAACCGGCGCCGGTTCTTGACCGCTTCGAGGATCGACGGCCACATGTTCCGCACCTGGGCGGCGCCCTGCGCCATGTCCCCGGCGGGGGCGGCCGGAGCGGCCGCCTGCGGGGTGGGCGCCGGGGCCTGGGGTGCGGGGGCGGCGGCAGGGCTGGAGGCTCCCGGCCAGGCCCCGGGCGCGGCGGCTCCGGGCTTGGCTGCGCCGGGCCACGCGCCGGGGCGGGGCGCGTCGGCGGCGGCCTGCGCGGGGGCGGGAGCGGGGGCCGGGGCGGGTTGGGCGGGAGCCGGGGCGGGCGTGGACTGTGCCGGGGCGGGCGTGGACTGTGCCGGGGCGGGCGTGGGCTGTGCCGGGGCCGGGGGCGCGGGTGTCATGGCATGGGCCTCGGGGGCGGGGACGTACCCCATGGCGGGCGCCGGCGAGCTGGTCGTGAAGACGGGCGCCGGCATGGCCGCACCGCGCTCGAGCCGGTCGAGCCGGGCCTGGACCGACCGCTCGTCGTCGAAAGCGGCGGGCAGCAGCACGCGCGCGCAGATCAGCTCCAGCTGCAGCCGCGGCGACGTGGCGCCGCGCATCTCCGTGAGCCCGGTGTTGACCAGGTCGGCCGCCCTGCTGAGCTCGGCGGCGCCGAAGACGGACGCCTGGGCCTGCATCCGCTCGACGACGTCCACGGGAGCGTCGATGAGCCCCTTCTCGGCGGCGTCGGGGACGGCGGCGAGGATCACCAGATCACGCAGCCGCTCCAGCAGATCGGCGACGAAGCGCCGGGGGTCGTTGCCACCCTCGACGACCCGGTCGACGACCTCGAACGCGGCGGCCCCGTCACCGGCCGCGAAGGCGTCGACGACGGAGTCGAGCAGCGAGCCGTCCGTATAGCCGAGAAGAGACGTGGCCATGGCGTATGTCACACCGTCGTCGGCGGCGGCGGCCAGCAGCTGGTCCATGACGGACATCGAGTCACGCACGGACCCGGCGCCGGCCCGCACGACGAGGGGCAGGACCCCGTCCTCGACGGGAATGCCCTCACGGCCGCAGACCTCGCCCAGATAGTCCCGCAGGGTGCCGGGCGGCACGAGCCGGAAGGGGTAGTGGTGCGTCCGCGACCGGATGGTCCCGATGACCTTCTCGGGCTCGGTCGTCGCGAAGATGAACTTGAGGTGCTCCGGCGGCTCCTCGACCACCTTCAGCAGGGCGTTGAAGCCCGCCGAGGTGACCATGTGCGCCTCGTCGATGATGTAGATCTTGTACCGGCTCGACGCCGGTCCGAAGAACGCCTTTTCGCGCAGGTCACGGGCGTCGTCGACGCCACCGTGGGAAGCCGCGTCGATCTCGATGACATCGATCGACCCCGGGCCGTTGCGCGCCAGGTCCCGGCACGACTGGCACTCGCCGCAGGGGGTGGGCGTCGGCCCCTGCTCGCAGTTCAGACACCGCGCGAGGATCCGTGCGCTGGTCGTCTTGCCGCAGCCACGGGGTCCGCTGAACAGGTACGCGTGATTGACCCGGTTGTTCCGCAGGGCCTGCTGCAACGGGTCGGTGACATGCTCCTGCCCGATGACCTCGGCGAAGGACTCGGGGCGGTAGCGGCGGTACAGCGCGAGAGACGACACGTATACGAGGTTATAGGCGCCCACCGACAACCCGTCCCGTGAAGCCCGGCCCCGGCCCTCCGGCCCCTGAGAACGCAAGCGCCCCTCACGCACCCGCCAGAGCCGACCTACCCTTGCTGCCTTCCGGCCCTGGGGGAGTTCAGTCAGATAGCGCCACGTGAGGGGCTCCGCCAAGGGTACCCGATTCCGAGGGCCCCGTGGTCCCCCCGATCCCCTCCGACGGACCTCGGGGACCGGTCCCGCGGATCAGGTTCGCGAGCACTCCTCAACGTCTTGTATTGTTTGCGGCGGAGGATTCGCCTAGAGGCCTAGGGCGCACGCTTGGAAAGCGTGTTGGGGGCAACCCCTCACGAGTTCGAATCTCGTATCCTCCGCCAGTGCCTCACCGGGCACTTGAAGGCCCCGACCGGGAAACCGGCCGGGGCCTTCTGCATGCCCTGGTCTCACTCCCGGAACGTCGAAGGGCCCCGCTGCTTGCAGCGGGGCCCTTCGACGTTCCCCGTCTCGGCCCTACGGCCTG
The DNA here is from genome assembly GCF_040611675.1 of Streptomyces sp. NPDC006551. Lineage (NCBI taxonomy): Bacteria > Bacillati > Actinomycetota > Actinomycetes > Kitasatosporales > Streptomycetaceae > Streptomyces > Streptomyces sp. NPDC006551. The sequence continues at coordinate 326,761 of NZ_JBEXOT010000003.1, read as the reverse complement.
CCTGACCGTGGCCGGCCTCAGGGGCGAGGGACGGGGGCGGGTACGGAGTGGAGGACCTGTGCCAGGGAAGCGGGCCGAGGGCCCCGGAGTCGGGGCCCCGTACAGCCGTGGCCTCACGGGGGGCATCGGTCGGCTGCTCTGCCTGGGCAGTTGTGCCACGAGTCGCCCACGCGGCGTGCGGGGGCGATTTCGGAACGTCCCCGGCCGCAGGTTCCGGCTGCATTCCGAGAATCCCCCGAAGCCGGTTTCATATCCGCCGCCGAATCATCGCTCATTCTTCACAGGATCACCGTCCGACGGATTCGGTCAGAGGCGACGTATCCGCGTCGCTATTCCGTGGCCGACCAGCAGATAGATCACGGCGGGCAGACCGTAGTTGAGGAGAACGCGAAGGCCGTCCGAGTCCATCGTGAAGATGTCCCGCGACCACCACCCCAGCCAGTCGGCAACGTCCTTCACGAACCCGACGAAGACGTTCGACTGGTTCGCTTCGAGCAGGTACAGCAGGATCCACAGGCCCAGGAACACGGCGGCGATATCGGCGAGAGTGTGGATGACCAGGGCGGCTCGCCGGGGAGCGGAGCCGTCCCCGGCGCCTCCGGACCGGCGGCTCCGCCCCTGGTCGCGGTCGACGTGCTGAGGGTCGTACAGGGGCTCGCTGTGACTCACGGAATTCCAATCTGACACGGACGCGGGCACCGCCTCGACGGTGTGAAAGCGCGGCCACGACAGCGGTTTCCCCTGTGCGCTGGGATTTCCTGATCATGGCCGCGTGCGGGGCATTTTTCGTACCCCTGTCCAAAACTGCGCCACATCCGGGTGCCGCGTTACATGTCACCGCGATTCATCCCCGTACAGGAGGCTACGAGAATTCGGCGGCAACGGGGCGCGAGAACCGCTTGTCAGGCCGCCCGGCGCGGATCGTCCTTCCTCTCGGGGGAGCCGCGCCCGCGACAGCCGTGGCGCTCGTCCGTCACTCCTCGCTCTTCCTCCTGCTGTCCGCCTCGCGGGCGCGGGCCTCGTCCTTCTCCTTGTCGGCCTCGACCCCGGTCAGGGGCTCACCGCTGCCGGTGCCCGCACGGTGGTATCCCTCCCGGGCGCCGGCGGTGCCGGGTACGACGCGTTCCTGTGCCTGGCGCTCCGAGCCCGAGGAGGCGCCCGGTTGCTCCTCGTCGCGCGCCCGCGCGAACCGGTCCTTGCGCGGGGCGGCGTCGGGCGTGTTCTCGCTCATGTCGTGTCCTTCCGCCTGACGAGTGCGTCCGGAGCGCGGCTGCCCGTGAAAGGGGACCGGAAACGGCAGGGCGGGCCGCGGGGCGCATGGGCGGGGCGAGGGAGGGAAGGCGCCGCGTGGAATGGGATGACCGGAGGTGACCATGCCAGGACGAGAGGAGCTTCCCTCGACGCTGGAGCGCTCGCCCGAGGAGGCGCAGCGCACCTGGATCAAGGCCCATGACTCGGCCGTGGAGCAGTACGGGGAGGGCGAACGGGCCCACCGGGTCGCCTTCAGCGCGCTCAAGCACACGTACGAGAAGGTCGGCGACCACTGGGAGCGCAAGGAGCACGGGCGCAAGGGCCCGTCCGACCCGCGGGCCGCGACGCCCCGGGAGCGGCCGGCCCGCAGCGGTGAAGGCGTCGACGAGGGCGCCACCAAGCAGCACCTGTACGACCTGGCCCAGCGTCTGGACATCAGCGGCCGTTCCCGGATGAGCAGGTCCGAACTGCTGGAAGCGATCCGTAAGGAGAACCGGTCGCGGACGCGCGAGGCGCGTTCCCGGTAGACCGGGGGCCCGCCCTACCCGTCCTGGGACGGGTACAGGGCGGGCCCCACCCCCTTCACCCCGTCACGCCGTCACGCGTCCGGGTCTCGTCACCGCCTCCCGTCCCGCCCGGCGGTCACTCCTGCGAGTCGTCCGCCAGAACGACCAGCGTCTGGTCCGCCGCCACCAGGTCGTCGAGTGCGCACCTGACCTCGGCCACCACTCCCGAGAACGGGGCCAGGATGCGGTTCTCCATCTTCATCGCCTCGACGATCGCCAGAACCGCCCCCTCCTCGACCCTGTCCCCCACCGCGCAGGTCACGCCGACGACCGAGCCCGGCATGGTCGTCTTCACCTCGTTGCCGACGCTCTCCGCGTCGGCCTGCGCGAACGTCGGAAGGGACAGGACCGTGCGGTAACCGTCGACGTTGACCTCGAAACCGTCGGCCGTCCGCGTGCCCGACCAGGCGCTGTCGCCCACCCTGCCGCGGAAGAGGCCGTTCCGGCTGGTGACGTCGACGCTGAACGGCTGCCCCTCCACTCGGCACCGCACCCCGGACGGGCGCAGACCGAGCAGCGTGGCCCGCAGATCCCGCCGACCGTCGCGCACCACCACCGCGCCCAGGGGCGCGGCCGGGTCCAGGGCGCCCCGGTCGAGCGCACCGGCGGAGCCGTGCCAGGGAGAGGCCGGTCCCCGGGCCGGCAACGGCACCTCCATCGCCGCGGCGCACGCCGCGGCCCGGCAGCTGCGGTCGACCTGGCCCCGCTCGGCCACCATCCCGTTGACCAGGTGGGTGTCGAGGCGTCCGGCGACGACCCGCGGTTCGCTCAGCAGGTCGCCGAGGAACCCCAGATTGGTCGTCAGCCCCATCACGGCCGTGGCGCGCACCGCGTCGGTGAGGGTGCGCAGCGCGGCCGCGCGGTCCGGCCCGTGGGACACCAGCTTGGCGATCATCGGGTCGTAGAAGGAGGAGACCTCACCGGCCCGGTCGAAGGCGGCCTCGACTCGTACCCCGTCGGGCCACTCCACCCGGTCCGCACGGCCCGGCGCCGGCCGGAAGGACTCGTCCGGGTCCTCCGCGTACACACGGCATTCGATCGCGTGCCCCGTCGCGGTGATCTCGTGCTGGGCCAGCGGCAACCGCTCTCCCGCGGCGACGCGCAACTGCCACTCCACCAGGTCGACACCGGTGATCTCCTCCGTGACGGGGTGCTCCACCTGGAGGCGCGTGTTGGCTTCGAGGAAGTAGAACGTGTCGTCGGAGTCGAGGATGAACTCGAAGGTCCCGGCGTTGACGTAGCCGAGCGCCTTCGCGCCGCGCAGGGCGGAGTCCAGCAGCGCGGCGCGCACGTCGGCCGGGAGCCCGGCCGCCGGGGCCTCCTCGACGACCTTCTGGTGCCTGCGCTGGAGCGAGCACTCCCGCTCGAAGAGGTGCACGACCTGGCCGTGGGTGTCTCCGAAGACCTGCACCTCGATGTGGCGCGGCCGGGGGACGTAGCGCTCGGCGAGCAGGCGCCCGTCGCCGAAGCTGCTGCGGCCGAGCCTGACGGCCGCGGCCACGGCCTGGGCCAGGTCGTCCGGGTGGTGGACGACCTGCATGCCCTTGCCGCCGCCTCCGGCGACCGGCTTGAGGATCACCGGGTAACCGATGCGTTCCGCGTCGGCGGCCAGCTCGTCCAGTTCTTCGCCGGCATGCTCCGAGCCGGGCAGGACCGGGACGCCGGCGGCGGCCATCAGGGTCCGCGCGGTCGCCTTGTCCCCCATGGCCGCGATCGTCTCCGCGTCCGGACCGATCAGGACGAGGCCCGCCTCCGCGACGGCGGCCGCGAACGCGGGGCTCTCGGAGAGGAATCCGTAACCGGGGTGCACGGCGTCGCATCCCGTGCGCAGCGCCGCCTCGATGAGACCTTCGATCCGGAGGTAGCTGTCGGTGGCGGGGCCGGGGCCCAGCCGGACCTGTTCGAACGCACCCTCCAGGTGGGCGGCGGAACGGTCGGCGTCGGAGTGTACGGCCACGTACTCCACGTCGAGGCGACGGCACGTACGGGCGATCCTGCGCGCGATTTCGCCACGGTTGGCGATCAGGACTCGTTTCAGCATCTCCATCACATCCTGAACACGCCGAAGCGCGTCTCCTGCTGAGGGCCGTCGGCTGCCATGGCCAGACAGAGGGTGAGCCACTCACGGGTGTCGGTCGGGTCCACCACGGCGTCCACCCACATGCGCGCCGCGTAGTACAGCGGGTGGGACTGGCGCTCGTAGGTGTCGATGATCGGCTGCTTGATGGCCGCCTCCTCCTCGGCGGAGAGGGTCCGGCCCTCCTTGGCGAGCTGGTCGCCGCGGATCAGCGCCATCACGGTCGCGGTCTGCTCCCCGCCCACGGCGGTCGACTTGGCGCTCGGCCACATCGCCATCATCCGCGGCCCCATCGAGCGGCCGCACATGGCGAAGTTCCCGGCTCCGAAGCTGCCGCCGATCACCAGGCTGAACTTGGGCACCTTGGCGCAGGAGACGGCGTTGACCAGCTTGGCGCCGTGCTTGGCGATACCGGCCGCCTCGTACTCGGCGCCGACCATGAAGCCGTTGATGTTGTGCAGGAACAGCAGCGGGATGTCGCGCTGGACGCAGAGCTCGATGAAGTTGGCGGCCTTCTGGGCGCTTTCGGGGAACAGGACGCCGTCGTTGATCACCACGCCGACCGGGTAGCCGCCGATGTGCCCGGTGCCGCACACGATGGTCGGCCCGTACCGGCTGCGGTACTCCACGAACTCGCTGCCGTCCAGGAGCCGTGCCAGCACTTCGCGTGCCGGGATGTGCTCACGGAGACTGGCGCTGATGATGCCGGGCAGCTCCGCCGGGTCGTACAGCGGCGGGCGCGGTTCGCGCGGCGGCGCCGACACCGCCGTCCTGCTGTTGCGGACGGCGATCTCGCGCACCAGCTCGATCGCGTGCTCGTCGTTCTCGGCGAGGTGATCGGCTACACCGGTGGTACGGGTGTGCAGGTCCGCGCCGCCCAGCGTCTCGGCGTCCACGATCTCGCCCGTCGCCGCACGCACCAGCTGCGGTCCGCCGAGGAAGATGGTGCCGTTGCCGCGGACGATCACCGCCTCGTCGCACATGGCCGGGATGTAGGCGCCGCCGGCCGTGCACGAGCCCATCACCGCGGCGATCTGCGGCAGCCCGAGGGCGGACATCTCGGCGATGTTCCGGAACATCCGTCCCAGGTGGTACTCGTCGGGGAAGAGGTCCTCCTGCAAGGGCAGGTAGATGCCGCCGGAGTCGACCAGGTAGACGCACGGGAGCCCGTTCTGCCTGGCCACCTTCTGGGCCCGCAGCTGTTTCTGCACGGTGAGCGGGAAGTACGTGCCTCCCTTCACGGTCGCGTCGTTGGCGAAGACCATGGTCGGCCGCCCGCCGACCGTACCCACACCGGTGACCAGCGCGGCGGAGGGAACGGGTTCGTCGTACACGTCGTGCGCGGCGAGCTGTCCGATCTCCAGGAACGGCGTCCCCGGGTCGAGCAGCCGCATCACCCGCTGGCGGGCGGTGAGTTTGCCGCGCTCGGCGTGTCTGCGATGGGCCTTGTCGTTGCCGCCGGCGAGAGCGGCGGCGCGCGCCTCCGCGATGACGGCGCGCTTGTCGTCGAATGCGTCGACATTGCGGCGGAACGTTTCGGACGAGGTGTCGATGTGGGAGCGAAGGATCGTCATCGGCAGGTGCTGACCGCTCTCGGTTCGGGAAGGAGGTGCCACTGAGTCGGGTGGAAGGTGCCGCCGGGCCAGGCGGAAGACGTCACCGATCACAGGGCAGGTGTCACTGGGTCAGGTGGAAGGGGAGGTGGCGCGACGGCTCACCAGGAGCAGGGCCAGCGCGCTGATACCGGTCGCCACGGCCGCCCACACGAGGTCGACGTGCAGCCACACGGCCGCCACGGAGATGACACCGGCGATCGACTGGGCGACGAAGCCGCACAGTGCCACCGCATAGGCGCCGTGTGCGGGGACGGCGGTCACCGCGACCGCCATGCTGCTGGGGAACAGGGCCGCCTGGCCGAAGGTCGTGGCGCAGTAGAGCGCGACGAACACCACCAGGGCGGCCGTCGTGGGCAGCCCGGGCACCAGCCAGAGCCCGAACATCAGCACCCCGGAGCCCGTCATCACCGCGGCGCCGAGGCGCATCAGCCAGGCCGAACCGACGGTGGAGACCAGCCGGTTCACCAGCATCGCTCCGGCGAAGTAGGCCAGTCCGAACAGCAGCCCGAGGTTGCCGTAGGCGGCCGCGCTGAGACCGAAGTGCTCCTGGGTCACGAACGGCGCCACCTCCTGCAGCAGGACGATGGTGGCGAACCCGAGCCCGCCCGCGACGGTCGGCAACAGGAACTTCCGTACGCCGAGGATGCCGAGGTAGATGCGCAGCATGCCGGTGGAGTCCCGCTTGTCCCGGCCTGGTTCCAGCGGCAGGGTCATCACACCGATCACCGCGACGGCGCCGACCGCGGCCAGGACCGCGAAACCGGCCCGCCAGTCCGCGTACCGGTCGATCAGACCGCCCAGGAACTGACCTCCGCCGAGCGCCGACACGAACGCGATCGACAACACCGACAGCCGGCGGGCGAGCGCGTCGCCGCCGCCGAGATCCCGTACGAAGATCCGGGCGATGATGGCCGCACCGCCGGCACCGATGCCCTGAACGGCACGGAGCGCCAGGAGCATGGTGACGGATTCGGTCACCACGAGCAGCACGCTGGAACCGACGAAGAGGACCAGCGAGGCGAGCACCGCCGCCCTTCGCCCGTACCGGTCGGCCGCCCGGCCCCAGAAGATCACGGGCGCGGCCGCGCCGATGACGAACAGCGACACCGACAGCGCGGCGAGACCGCGAGAGGCGTGCAGATCGTGGGCGACGGCCGGAAGGGCGGGCAGGTAGATGGTGGTGGCCATCTGCGCCATGAACACCAACAGACAGCCCACCAGAAGGGTGCGCCGTTCGGGCTTGGGCGGGGAGGGGGAGGGCGTGGCGGGCGGGGGCGTACCGGCCGGAGGGGCCGACTGGGGTGACTGGGGTGACTGGGGTGACTGCTGTTGCTCAGACATGGCGGTCCCTCAGCTCCTTGAGCTGACGGCAGAAGTCCTCGATCTCCGCCGTCGTCATGTTGGCGCGCAGCATCAGCCGCAGGCCCGCCTTGCCGCGCGCGATGACCGGGAAGAAGATCGGCGAGGCGTAGTACCCGCGTTCCAGCAGGGACTGCCCCAGCCGCACCGTGGCGTCCTCGGAACCGATGTCCACGAAACGGATCGGCAGCCCGTCGCCGCTCAGCGCGGTCGGCACAAGGCTGTCGAACAGGTCGACGTTGCTCTGCAACCGCTTCTGCAGCATGCCGAGTTCGTCGGAGCGGTGCAGCTCCGCCGAGGCCAGTACGGCCCCGAGGCCGGCGGTGTTGATCCGCTGGGACCACATCAGGGGGCCGCCGTTGCGCAGTGCCACGTCGCGCCGCTCTTGCGAGCCCCGGGGCCCGAGGAAGATGGCGCCGCCGGAAGCGCCGAAGCCCTTGTTCAGTGACGTGATGATCAGCGTACGGTCGTTGATCGCGCCCATGGTCTCGAGGACCACGCCACGGCCGTTGGTCCCGACGGTGGAGATGCCGTGGGCCTCGTCGAAGAAGAGGAACAGCCCGTACTTCTCCTGCAGCCGCAGCAGTTCCGCGACGGGGGCCTGGCCGCCCGTGCTGTAGACGCCGTCCGCGACGTAGGCGACCTGAGGGTGCTTCCGGCAGAGGTCTTCGAGGGCGTCGAGGTCGTTGTGGGGGATCGTGACGACTTCGGTCTCGTCGGCGACGTTCGCCTTCATGGCGTTGAGGCAGAAGTGGGCGTGCTTGTCGAACACCATCAGCGGGGGCGTCCCGCCGGTCAGCAGGCCGGAGGCGAGCAGGGGCAGGGCGGCCCAGGCCGCGGCGGCACAGGAGGCGACCGTGACGGCCTCGACGTCGAACAGCTCGGAGAGCGCGTCCTCGGCGTCCTTGAGGGCGGCGAAGCGGATCCGCATCCGGGAGGTCGAGGTGTTGAGCGCTCCCTCGGCGAGCACGGCGTCCGCGGCGGCACGGACGATCTTCGGGTGGGTGTCGAGCCCGAGATACGAGTACGACGACATGTTGACGAACTCGTGGCCGTCGGCGAGCGAGCGGTGCCGCCCGTCCCCCAGACCGGCCGCGACGATGTCGAACATGCCGGCCTCGGTGGTGACTTCCCAGAAGTCGTGGCTGATCTTCGCCGACTTCTTGATGTTCATGAATGTGTGCACAGCACGCTCCAGTGGGGATGTGGCGGGGGGGCCGGAGGCTTCGGGGCAGCGGGGATTTCAGAGAGCCGGCGGCTTCGGACGCCAGGCGCTCCAGAGCGCCGGGCTCCAGGACGCCGGGGCTCCGGGGATCCAAGAGGCCGGAGGCTGCGAGACGCGGGGGCGGGAGACGCGGGGGGGCGGGGGGAGACGCGGGGGGCGGGAGACGCCGGGCGCTCCGAGCGCGGCGCGCTAGAGGTCTCGCTAGGGGTACTCGTAGAAGCCGCGGCCCGTCTTGCGGCCGAGCAGTCCGGACTCGACCATGCGCGACAGCAGCGGCGGCGGCGCGTACAGCGGCTCGCGGAACTCGCCGTAGAGGGCCTCGGCGGCCGCGGCGACGACGTCGAGGCCGACCATGTCGCACAGGCGCAGCGGGCCCATCGGGTGACCACAGCCCAGTTGCATGCCCTGATCGACGACCTCGGCGGACGCGAAGCCCGACTCGACCATGCGCACCGCCGCGACCAGGTACGGCACGAGCAGGGCGTTCACCACGAACCCGCTGCGGTCACCGGACGGGATGGGCTGCTTCCCCAACTGCTCGGCGAGGAAGACCTCGACGCGATCGCGTACCGACTCGTCCGTGAGCAGCGTCGGCACCACCTCGACCAGCGGCATCGAACTCACCGGGTTGAAGAAGTGGATGCCGACGACGCGCTGCGGGTACGTGGCGACGCGGGCGAGGCGAGTGATGCTGATCGCCGAGGTGGTGGAGGCCAGCACGGCGTCCTCGTCGACCACCTTGTCGAGGGTGGCGAAGAGTTCGGTCTTGAGCGCCTCGTCCTCGGGGATGGCTTCGACCACCAACTGCCGGTCGGCGAGGTCCCCGAGGTCGGTGGTCACGGAGATCCGGGCGACCGCCGCGTCGCGCTCGGCCTCGGTCAGCTTCCCCTTGGCGACACGTCGGTCCAGCGAGGCCGCGATCCGTCGCGGCGCCGAGGTCAGCGAGGACTCACGGGACACGGCGACGCGGACGTCCAGCCCGCTGAGGGCGCAGAGTTCCGCGATACCGGCGCCCATCGTGCCCGATCCGACGACGGCCACGCGCTCGACTCGACGGGCGACGTCCTGGCCGCCGGTCGGGGTCTGGGCGGCGACGGTCCCTGTCGCGGTCGTCGCGGTCCCGTTCACGGCCGTACCGCCTGCTGCACGGCGGCGGCGCGGGAAGCCGAGACGGCGGTTCGGTGTCCGCCGTCGAAGCGGTTTCTTTTCGTGGCCTTGCTGAATGCGCGCACCGTCGTACTCCAGAGATTCTGCGAATGAGCTCCGCCGGGCAGCTCGTGACTGCCCCGGCGGATTTCGAAGAATTCCCAAGCGTTGTGCGCACTGTCAATCGGCAATTAACTGCCGGTTCCGCAATTCGGGCGAAGCCACCCAGAGCGGCGGTCCGGGAAAATTTGCCGGTCCATTCCCATTGAATCCTGCGAGGACCCCTGTGTATTCAGTTCCTGAGCACGACCACGAAGCGCAGCTGCTGGTGTCCCGCCGGGATCAGCACCTGGGTCACCACGTCGATCACTTCAGGAGACACATGCGGTAGCCGTAGCCGGAAGGTGTGCCCGTCCCGGTTGGCGACGACGCAGTTCCGACCGCGCCAGAACTCGGCGCAGTCCGGGTCGTGGAGGACGTCCCGGAGCAGGGCCATCAGATCGGGGTCGTCGGGGTGCTGCGCCATGGCGAACCGGACCATCGCCAGGTAGATCCGGGCATGGTGTTCCCAGTCGAGCAGCTGCTCACGCGCCTCCTCGGAGAGCAACACCCACCGGATGAGGTTGGCCGCCGGAGCGAGGACCCACGGAAACCACTCCGCCATCGTCCGGTTGTGACCGACGATGTTCCAGCAGCTGTCGACGAGGTAGGCGGGTCTGGGCAGCTGCCGGTCGAGCAGCGCTTGCAGGGGTGACAGATCCGGGGACTGCCGGGACACCGGCGGGGCGACGTACGGGGTGCCGCCGAGGGCGTAGAGGTAGAGCGTGGCCCGCTCGTCGGCGTCGAGCAGAAGCACGTCCGCCAACCCGGCCAGCACCCGCCGGTCCAGCCGGGGCAGGGCGCCCCGCTCCAGGTCGCGGTACCAGCGCTCGCTCATACCGACCCGTCCGGCGACTTCGATCTGTGGCAACGCTTTTCCGAGGCCGAGTCGCTCACCCGCCCGGGTGCGCCAACTGCGCAGCAATGCGCCGATTGCTGGGGGCTCCTCAACGCGCTCGGCAGTGTCCCCCGGGAGCACCATCGCCCTGTTCTCCGTTCTGTTTTGCTATTCGTTACGCCGACCCATCCCGATGGCGCCACGTGTGAATTGAATCACCACGGTGCAGTGCGTCGTCAGGCGAAGCTACTGGTCAGTAAAAAGATGCTATCCCGACCGCGGTCTCGCCCCGACGATCCACCGACGCCCGCGGAACGCCCGCCGACGCCGCACGACGGCGGAGCCGTCACCCCCCTACAACAGGGAAGGCCCACGATTGATTGCCAGTCGTGGACCTTCGTCGCCGGAAATGTGGCCGCGCCTCGCCCGACGCCCTCGACGCGGCGCGGCGCCATGTCGATCTGGAGCACATTCGGCGCGACTGCACCGATGAGTTCGGCGGGCGGGCTCGGTCTACCGTGCGCAAGATCACCGCCAGGAGAGACGAAAGGTGCCGAACATGTCCCAGGCCGTCAAGGGGCCCGCCAGCTACTTCCCCTCCATCGAGAAGAAGTACGGACGTCCGATCGAGGAGTGGAAGGACCTCATCCGTACGTCGCCGCTGACCAAACACATGGAGCTCGTCTCCTGGCTCAAGACCGAGCACGGGCTCGGCCACGGCCACGCCAACGCCCTCGTCGCCCACACCCTCGCCGAAGCCGAGTAGCGAGGCGGGCTCACGCCGCCAGCGCGTGGGCCGTGCGGTGGGTGACCCGGCCCGTGAGGGCGAGCATCGCCGCCGCCGAGAGGAGGCCGGTGGCGAGGGCCGTCCACCAGAGGGCGGCCGGGCCCAGGCCGGTGTAGACGGTGACCCCCAGGGTGAGCGCGGCGAAGCGGGCGACGCCCCAGGTCCAGCCGAAGGCGCCCTGGTAGCGGCCCCGGGCGTGGGCCGGGGCGAGGTTGGCGACGACCGCCGCCGCGATGCCCGCGACGCACACCTCGCCCAGGGACCAGACGACCACCGAGACCGTGTAGCCCACCACGCCGTCCGCGAGGCCGGTCAGCGCCACCCCGGCGGCGATCAGCACACTGCCCGCGCACTGCACCGGCAGCTGGGGCAGACCGGCCAGCCGCGCGGTGACGAAGGGCTGGAGCACGACCACCAGGACCGCGTTGACCGCCGCCATCACCCCGTACACCGCCGGGGAGAGACCGCTGTCCTGGATGGCGAGCGGCAGGGCGACCTCGGTGAGGGAGTAGACGAAGAGCTGGAGGCCGAAGAGCGGCAGCAGCGCGAGGGCCAGCCGGTCGCGGAACACGACTCCGTAGCCGATGCCGCCGTCCCGAGTGACCTCCCCGACGGCGGCGGGGGCGGCGTCCGAGGCGGTATCCGCAGCCGCCGCCGGCTTCCCGCGCGGCGGTTCGCTCAGGCGGGTGGCGACCACGGCCGCGTAGATCAGCATCGTGGCGACGTCGACCGCGAAGAGCAGCCAGTAGCCGTGCGCGGCCAGGAAGCCGCCGAGGACGCCCGCCACCGCCGTACCGATGTTGACGCCCCAGCCGAACAGGGCGTACGCGCGCTGGCGGCGCTCGGCGTCGACCGCGTCGGCCATGAACGCGTACGCGGCCGGCCCCACCAGCGCACCCGCCGCGCTGATCAGGAGCGCCGCGGCCGCCATCGTCCAGACCCCCGGCGCCACGAACAGCGCGCCCTGCGCGACCGACGCGCCGAGGAGTCCGATCAGCATGGTGGAACGGCGGCCGATCCGGTCGGCGAGGACACCGCCCAGCGCCGGGCCGAGCAGATTGCCCGCGCCGAGCGCGCCGAGGACGTACGAGGTCTCGGTGCCCGTGACGCCGCGCGAGGCGAGGAAGAAGACGAGGAAGGGGGTGACCAGATAGCCGAGACGGTTGACGATCGTGCCGGCGAAGACGGTCCAGACGGAGGACGGAAGGCCGCGGAAGGTGGAGAGCATGCGAGGAGGGTGCGGGCCGGCCGAACCGGCGAGCCAATGATTAAGCTCAGACCGAATCCATTCACGGTTCCGTACGCGGTTCCCCGCGCGGGTCCGTTCACGGTTCCGTTCAGGGTTCCATTCAAGGTTCCGTTCACGGTACGGCGAAGCGCGAGGCGGCAGGACATGGAATCAGGACTCAGCTTCTCCGCCGCGGACTTGGCGCAGACCCGGTTCGCCGTCTCCCCCATGTGGGAGGTCGTCACCGGTTTCCGGCTGCTCCGCGACGCGGCCGAGCCGCCGCTGCACCGGCGCTGGGCCGCGCAGGTACGGCCCCGGTTCGCGCAGGCCGGGCTCGACCGCGGCTGGCTGGCCGAGCTGATCCCCGCCCACGGTTATCTCGCCGACTTCCTCAACCCCACTCCCCCCAGCCCCTTCCCCACCCTCGACGGCGAACTGGACGCGATCCGCCGGACCCCGCCCGCCCAAGTCCGCGACGAAATCGACAAGCTGGCCGCCGACCGACCCGCCGACCACCGGCCCTCCCCCCGGCTCACCCTGTTCCACGAGGCCCCCGAGGCAGCCCTGGAGAAGGTCACCGCCGAGATCGAGACCTTCTGGGAACTCGCCCTCGCCCCGTACTGGGCCCGCATCCGCCAGCTCCTCGAAGCCGACGTCTTCCACCGCGCCCGGCAGGTCGCCGAGCACGGCTCGGCGCGCGTCCTGAGCGAACTCCACGAGACCGTACGGTGGGACGACGGCACCCTGCGCCTGGTCCGGCGCCACTGCGCGCTGACCCGCGACGAGGCCGGCTCGGGGTTGCTGCTCATCCCCTCCGTGTTCGCCTGGCCGCGTGTCATGACCCGTACGGTGTCCCCCGAGCCGCCCCAACTCGCCTATCCGGCACGCGGAGTCGGCAACCTGTGGGAGCCGCGCCCCGCCGCCGCCACCGACGCGGTCGCCGCCGTCCTCGGCCGCTCGCGCACGCTGCTCCTCACCGAACTCGACACGCCGGCCTCGACCACTCAACTCGCCGCGTTCTCCGGCCTTTCGGCCGCCGGGGTCTCCCAGCACCTCACCGCCCTGCGCAACGCCGGGCTCGTCACCGCCCACCGCAACGGCCGGTCCGTGCTCTACGCCCGTACGGCGGTGGCGGACGCGCTGCTCGCACCGACCGGAGAATCCGTGTGACCCGTGCCCATACCCGTACCTGTTCATGGACACGGCGCACGGTCATACGTGACGGTGTACGGCTCTCCTGCCGCGACTGGGCGGCCGACGGCCGGAACGGATGCGGCTCCCGTCCGCCGATCGTGCTGCTGCACGGGCTCGCCGGGCACGTCGGCGAGTGGGACACGATCGCCCGCCTCCTGTGCGCCGACGGGTACCGGGTCGTGGCCGTCGACCAGCGCGGGCACGGCGACAGCGAACGGTTTCCGCGGGACACCTCCCGGGCCGCGTACGTCGCCGACACCATCGCCGTACTCGATCACCTCGGCCTTCAACGGCCCGTGCTGATCGGCCAGTCACTCGGCGGCCACACCGCCATGCTCACCGCCGCCGCCCACCCCGGCAGGCTGAGCGGCCTCGTCCTCGTCGAGGCCGGCCCCGGCGGGCCGAACCCCGGCGTCACCGAGGAGATCGGCGGCTGGCTCGACTCGTGGCCGGTGCCGTTCCCCTCCCGGGAGGCGGCCGTACGCTTCCTCGGCGGCGGCCCCGTCGGAGAGGCGTGGGCGGACGGCCTGGAGGAGCGGGACGCTGGGGAGGAACCGGACGGCGGGTCGGACCGGGACGGTGGGATGAAACCGAACGGCGGGTCGGACCGGGACGGTCGGGAGGGCGGCGGCCGCGGGCTGTGGCCTCGGTTCGACCCCGGGGTGATGGTGCGCTCGCTGGCCGAGAACGCCGCACGCGCCTTCTGGGACGAGTGGGAGGCCGTCGACTGCCCGACCCTCGCCGTCGTGGCCCAGAACGGGATCGTCAAGGCCGCCGAGTTCGACGGCATGGTGCGCCGACAGCCCGCCATGTGGGCCGTGAGCGTCCCGGGCACCGGACACGACGTACACCTTGAGCGGCCGGACGCCCTTCACCACGTACTGCTGGACTTCCTCGTCTCCCACCGCTCTTGCCTTGGAGCGCACTCCAATTCGTAAGGTGCGCGCATGCGTTATCGCGTACTCGGCGGGACCGGGATCGAAGTCAGCACGTACTGCCTCGGCACCATGATGTTCGGTGCCGTGGGCAATCCGGAGCACGACGACTGTGTACGGATCATCCATGCCGCCCTCGACCAGGGCGTCAACTTCGTGGACACCGCCGACATGTACTCCGCCGGCGAGTCCGAGGAGATCGTCGGCAAGGCACTGCGCGACCCGCGGCGGCGGGACGATGTCGTCCTCGCCACCAAGGTGCACTTCCCGATGGGCGAGGGGCGGAACCGCAGCGGGAACTCACGGCACTGGATCATCCGGGCCGTCGAGGAGAGCCTGCGACGGCTCGGCACCGAGTGGATCGACCTCTACCAGGTCCACCGGCCCGACCACCGCACGGACATCGAGGAGACCCTCGGTGTCCTCGGCGACCTCGTCACGCAGGGCAAGATCCGGGCGTTCGGCTGCTCCACCTTCCCCGCCGAGGAGATCGCCGAGGCGCACCACGTCGCCGAGCGCCGCGGGCTGCGCCGCTTCCGCACCGAACAGCCGCCGTACTCCCTGCTCGCGCGGGGCGTCGAGGCGTCGGTGCTGCCGGTGGCCCAGCGGTACGGAATGGGGGTGATGACCTGGAGTCCGCTGGCGTCCGGGTTCCTCAGCGGCAAGTACCGCAAGGGCCGGCCGATCGATCTGACCAGCGGACGGGCCGCGCTCACCCCGCACCGCTTCGACCCGGCGATCCCCGGCAACGACGCGAAGCTGGAGGCGGTGGAGCGGTTGACGGCCCTGGCGGAGGAGATCGGCTGCTCGCTGCCCGAGCTGGCGATCGCCTTCGCGGCCGCGCACCCGGCCGTCACGTCGGTGATCATCGGCCCGAGGACGATGGAGCAGCTGGAGGGGCTGCTCAAGGGCGCCCCGCTCGTCCTCGACGACGACGTCCTCGACCGTGTCGACGAGATCGTGCCGCCGGGCACCAACCTCTACCAGCCGGACGGCGCCTGGCGCCCTCCCGTCCTGGCGGACGCCTCCCTGCGGCGCCGGCCGGTGGGGGACCGCGCGGCGGGATGAGTCCCGGGGCGGTGGCGGGCCCCGGGGCCGGTGCCTGAGCAAGGGCCGTTGTCAGGGCCCTTGTCGGAGCCGTTGACCAGAGACGTCGTCGGAGCCGTTGTCAGACCCGTGCCTCATGCTTGCGGCATGGGGTTCACCGAGAAGGGCACACGCCGGATCGAGGCGGACGAGCGCAGGGCACGCCTGGCGGTACGGCACCGGCTGGCGGGGGCGGCACGGGCCGCGACCGTCGAGGAGGTGGCCGGTTCCCTGGTGGCCCTGCACGCCACGGACCCGGCGAGCGTGTTCCTGGCGGTGGGCGCCCGGCTGAAGGGCGGCGCGGGGGGCGGGGGCGGCGAACGGCCCGCTGCCGAAGGGCCCGTCGCCGGGCTGGAGCGGGCCCTGTACGAGGACCGGTCGCTGACCCGGATGCACGGCATGCGGCACACGATCTTCGTCTTCCCCACCGCCCTCGTACCGGCCGTGCACGCCTCCACCACGCGCGATGTCGCCACCCGCGAACGCGCTGCGCTGCTCAAGGACCTGGCCGCGGGCAGCCCGTACGACGCGGACTGGCTCGCCGAGACCGAACGCCTGCTGCTCGCCGAGCTGGAGGCCCGGGGCGAAGCCACGGGCACTGACCTCGGCAGCGCCGTCCCGCGGTTGCGGGTGCGGTACACCTACGGCGTCGGCACCCGGCAGGAGGGCCCGCAGCCCCTCTCCAGCCGTCTGCTGCGCGTGCTCGGCATGGAGGGCAGGATCGCCCGCGGCCGCCCCCAGGGCGCGTGGACCTCCAGCCGCTTCCGCTGGGCCCTCGCCCCCGACCTGCCCGACCCGACGGACGCCGACGCCCACGCCGAGCTCGTACGGGAGTGGCTCGCCGCGTCCGGTCCGGCGACCGAGGCGGATCTGAAGTGGTGGACCGGCTGGAGGATCACCGACGTCCGCAAGGCCCTCGCGGCGATCGGCGCGCGGACCGTGGAGGTGGCGGAGGGCGCCGGCTACGTCCTGCCGGACGACATCGATCCCGTACCGGCGCCGGAGCCCTGGGCGGCCCTGCTTCCCGCGCTCGATCCGACGGCGATGGGCTGGCAGTCCCGCGACTGGTACCTGGACCCCGCGCACCGGCCGGCCCTGTACGACCGCAGCGGGAACGTCGGCCCGACGGTCTGGTGGAACGGCCGCGTCGTCGGCGGCTGGGCCCAGCGCCCGGACGGCGAGATCGTCTGGCGCCTGCTCGACGACACGGGGGACGTCGGCGAGGAGGCGCGGGCCGCGATCGAGGCGGAGGCGGCGCGTCTGGCGGCCTGGGTCGGTGACGTCCGGGTCACGCCCCGCTTCCGTACGCCGCTGGAGAGGGAGTTGGCGGCGGGAGCGTAGGCGACAGAGCACCCCGTCCGTGGTCCTCGCGCTCCGGGCCCCGACGCCCAGCTCGCCTTCGGCGGGCCGGCGCCCGCGAACCATGGTTCCCACGGGTGGTTTCCCCGGAGAATCGGTGGTGACTTCCGCGCGGTGTCGAGAATCGGCGCCCGGCTCCGACGTCCCCTGTGAAGGGAACGACCACCTAAGGAGCACGTCATGAAGTACCTCGTCATGGTGCAGGGCGCCCAGGCCGACTACAACGCCATGAAGGGCAAGGGCTCGGACCACAGCCCCGCCTGGAGCAAGCAGGATCTGCAGGCCATGTTCGCCTACATGAACGCGATCAACGACGACCTCGCCGAGTCCGGCGAGATGGTTGACGGTCAGGGCCTCGTCGAACCGGCGAAGACGCGCCACGTGAGCGTCGACAAGGACGGCCGGCCCGTGATCACGGACGGCCCCTACGGGGAGACGAAGGAGCTGCTCGCCGGGTACTGGGTGCTCGACTGCGAGAGCCTGGAGAGAGTCACCGAGATCGCGGTGCGCGTGGCGCAGTGCCCGGTTCCGGCCGGGTCGAAGGACTATCCGGTGGTGATCCGGCAGATCGACGAGAGCGGCGGAAGCGAACTCTGAGAGGAACGTGATCGGTCGATGAACGAGATCGGTCGATGAACGGGGTCGGTCGATGAACGGGGCCGGTCGATGAACGGGGCCGGTCGATGAACGAGATCGATCGTGAGCGAGAGCGGTCGACCGAGCGTGATCGGTCGACGAGCGACGAGCACACCGTCGAGGACCTGCTGCGCCGTCACGCGCCGCAGGTCCTCGGCGCGCTCGTCCGCCGGTACGGCCACTTCGACGCCGCCGAGGACGCCGTACAGGAGTCGCTGCTCGCCGCCGCCCGGCAGTGGCCGGAGACCGGGGTGCCCGCCAACCCGCGCGGCTGGCTGATCAGGGTGGCCTCGCGGCGGCTGACCGACCAGCTGCGGGCGGACGAGGCGCGGGCCCGGCGGGAGGAGACGGCGGTACGGCTGGAGCCCCGGGAGGTCCGGGCGGCGCCGTCCGAGGACGACACCCTGACGCTGCTGTTCCTCTGCTGCGACCCGGTGCTGGCGCCGGCGTCCCGGATCGCGCTGACGCTGCGCGCGGTCGGCGGCCTCACCACGGCCGAGATCGCCCGGGCCCATCTCGTACCGGAGGCGACCATCGCCCAGCGGATCAGCCGGGCGAAGAAGCGGCTGAAGGAGCACCCCTTCCGTCCGCCGGGGCCCGGCGACCGGGACGCGCGCCTCGCCGCCGTGCTCCAGGTCCTGTACCTGATCTTCAACGAGGGGTACACCGCCACCTCGGGCCCCGCGCTCCACCGTGCCGACCTGGCCCGGGAGGCGATCCGGCTGACCCGGGCGGTGCGCCGGCTGCTGCCCCGGGAAGGCGCGGTGACCGGTCTGCTGGCGCTGATGCTGCTGACGGAGGCCCGGAGTGCGGCCCGTACGGGACCGCACGGCGAGCTGATCCCCCTCGACGAGCAGGACCGCACGCGCTGGGACGCGGCGGCGATCGCCGAGGGCACGGCCGTGGTCGAGGAGGCCCTCACCGAGGGCCCGCCCGGCCCCTACCAGCTCCAGGCGGCCATCGCGGCCCTCCATGACGAGGCCCTGCGCCCCGAGGACACGGACTGGCCGCAGATCCTGGCCCTCTACGACCTTCTGGTGGCCGACGCAGCGGCTTCCGCGGCCTCGACGGACTCCGCCGACCCCATGGCGGAACTCGGCCGCGCGGTCGCCGTCGCCATGGTCCACGGCCCCGAAGCCGGTCTCGACGAACTCGACCGCTTGGAAGCCCGCCTGAGGGGCCATCACCGCCTGGAAGCGGTCCGCGCGCACCTGCTGGAACGCACCGGCGCCACCGAAGCCGCCCGCGCCGCCTACGAGTCGGCGGCCCGCCACACCCTCAGCATCCCGGAACGCCACTACCTCCGCGCGAAGGCCGAACGCCTGGGTCAGTGAACGTGCGGCCCGCCCGTCGTGTGGGGCCTGCCGCGGGGGACGAGGAGCGGGACCGCCAGGGCGGTCGCCGTCGCCGCCAGGGTGCACAGGGTGAAGGCGGCCGTGAAGCCGGCCGTTCCGCTGCCCTGGATGCTGGTCGCGGCGAGGGTGGAGACGAGGGCGACGCCGATCGAGCCGCCGACCTCGTGGAAGGTGTTGACGATGCCGGAGGCCAGGCCCGCCTCGTGGTGGTCGATCATGCCGAGGGCCGTCGTGGTGGCCGTGACGAAGACGGCGCCGAGCCCGAGGGAGGCGACGGAGAGCGCGGGCACGAGCGTGGTCCAGGCGTCGGCGCCGGGGGTGACGAGGACCAGCGGGAGGCAGCCGAGGGCGGCGAGTGCCATGCCGCCGGCCGCGCAGGCGCGGGGGCCGATCGAGCCGACCAGTCGGGAGCCGAGGTGGGCGCCGGCGGCGGTGGTGACGGCGACCGGGAGGAAGGCGAGGCCGGTCTCGAAGGCGCTGAAGCCGCTGAGGTGCTGGAGCTGGACCGAGCCGAGGAAGAAGAAGGAGATCAGCAGCGCGGTCGCGATCAGCATGAGGAACGAACCCGCGACGACCGGGCGAGCGAAGCGAGAGGGGGGTACCTCCCCGGCTGAGCTCTGGGGGAGGGTGAACATCCGCAGGTCCATCAGCGGGGCGCGGCTCGCCCGTTCGACGGCGGCGAACATCCCGTACAGGAGGACCGACCCGAGCAGGGGCAGCAGCGTGGACGCGGAGGTCCAGCCGGTGTCGCCCGCCTGGACCAGGCCGTAGACGAGCGAGCCGGTGCCGGTGGTGACCAGGAGCGCGCCGGGGAGGTCGAGACCGCGGGCCGGGGTGCCCGCGGAGGGCGGGACGACCCTCGGGAGGGCGGCCAGCAGGGCGAGGCCGACGGGGACGTTGACGTAGAAGATCCAGGGCCAGCCCGGGCCGTCGGTCAGCGCACCGCCGAGCAGGACACCGACGGCGGAGCCGGTGCCTCCGACGGCCGCCCAGGCGCCGAGCGCCTTGGCGCGTTCGGCGCCGTGGAAGGAGGTCGTGACGAGGGCGAGCGCGGCCGGGGAGAGCAGCGCGGCTCCCACGCCTTGGGCGACGCGGCCGCCGATCAGCGTCGGGCCGTCGGTGGCCAGGCCGGACAGCAGCGAGGCGGCGGTGAAGAGGGCGAGCCCGGCCAGCAGCGTGCGGCGGGCGCCGAGTGCGTCCGCGAGTCGGCCACCGAGCAGCATCAGGCCCCCGAAGCAGAGGGTGTACGCGGTGACCACCCAGGTCAGCGAGGTGCGGGTGAGGTCGAGGTCGGCGGCCATCCGCGGCAGCGCGACGTTCACGACGGTGACATCGAGGATCAGCATGAACTGGGCCACGCAGATCAGGGCGAGTGCCGTCCAGCGCCGGGGGTGGGCGGCGGGCGGATGGACGTGGCCTTGGGCGTGAGCGTGCGGGGAAGCCGTCATAACTGAACCGTACTGTTCAGTTCAGTTGAACTCAAGTGTTCAGTTGTTGGGTAGGCTCCGGCCATGAGCGCCGACACCCCCAAGCAGCCGCCCAGCGGACCGCGCGCCGCCCGTAAACGCCAGGCCATCGTGCGGGCCGCCCGCACCCTCTTCCTGCGTGAGGGCTTCGGGGTGGGCATGGACGCCATCGCCGCCGAGGCGGGCGTCTCGAAGGTGACCGTCTACAACCACTTCGGCAGCAAGGAAGCGCTCTTCACCGCCGTCGTCGCTGGCGCCCTCGACGAGCCCCTGAACCCCGGGGAGCACGCGACCGGCCCGGACCTCGCCCGTCTCGCCGACGCCGACGACCTGCGCGCCGCCTTCGTCGAGGCCGCGCGCGCCTGGGTCCGGGCCGTCCGCGACAACGAGGAGGTGCGCGCTCTGCGCACCCTCGTCGCCGCCGAACTCCACCGCTTCCCCGAACTCGGCCGCGCCTGGCGCGAGCACGGCCCGGCCGGCCACCACCCCGCCGTCGCGGACGCCCTGCGCACGCTCGCGGACCGGGGCAGGCTGGAGATCCCCGACCTGGAGGTCGCCATCATCCAGCTGTACGCGCTGCTGATCTTCCCTCAGATGGTCTTCAGCCAGTACGGCACGGAGCTGGGCGAGGACCTGACCGAGCGGCTGATCGTGGACGGGGTGGACATGTTCCTCGGACGGTACGGCCGCCCTGAAGGGACCGCACGGGCGGCGGACCGGGCCCCCGGCGAGAGCCCCGCCGAACGCCCCGCCGAGCACCTCTAGCGAGAGCCCCGCCGAACACCCCTAGCGCTAGTCCCGCCGAACGCCCCGCCGAGCACCTCTAGCGAGAGCCCCGCCGAAGGCCCCGCCGCCCCCCTAGAAGGAGCCCTCGCGCAGGCGCGCCAGGGTCGCGTCCATATCCGTCCCACGGGCTTTCGCGCGGTTGTACGGGAGTTTGCCGAGGGCCACGGCCATGCCGCAGGTGTTCGTGAGCGCGGAGAAGACGAGGCCGCCCGCTATGCCCGCCGACAGGAGCTGGAAGGCCGGGTGCACCCACAGGCCGAGGGCCAGGCCGATCAGGACGAGGGACCCCGCGGCGAACCGGACCTGCCGCTCCATGGCCCACACCGGGCGCGCCGGAGCGCCCTCGGGCCGGGCCAGCTCGTGACCGCGCGCGACCCAGCCGCCCGTGCCGCCGCTGAGACTGAGCGCGGGCACGCCGTGCTCGGCGAGCCGGGCGCAGGCGCTCGCGGAGCGGCCGCCCGACTGGCACACCATGATCAACTCGCCACGGCCCGCGGCCTCCTGGAGCGCCGGAACGGCACGGCCGAGTTCGTCGAGGGGGATGTTGAGCGCGCCGGGCAGATGGCCGGAGGCGTACTCGGCGGGCGTACGGACGTCGACGACGGTCAGTTCGCCCAACCGGCCGCGGGCCTGGTCGGCGTCGAGGGAGGGGGGAGTCTTCATGACAGGCGGCATCCTCGCTTCGTGGGCGGCCTCGGCCACCCGTTCGGAACCCCCGTCCGAAGCAAAATACCTCCGGGGGTCCACCCCCGGAGGTACGTGACGTGCTGACCGCGGCGCGCCGCGGTCAGCCACAGCGCGGTGACGGGGCGTCAGTCCGTGGCGAGGCCCTTCAGGCGCTTGGCGATCTTGGCGAGGCGCTCGCCCTGGTAGCGGGCGGCCCGCAGGGTGTCCTCCTCCGGGGTGCCGTTCGCACCCGGGTGCGCGGTGCCGTAGGGGTTGCCACCGGCCGCGTAGACGGCCGGGTCGGTGTAGCCGGGCGAGACGATGACCGAACCCCAGTGGTGGAAGGTGTTGTAGAGGGCGAGCAGCGTCGACTCGTTGCCGCCGTGCACGTTGTGGGCGCTGGTGAAGGCGGTGGCCGGCTTGTCGGCCATGACGCCCTGCTGCCACAGCCCGCCCGTGGTGTCGATGAACTGCTTCAGCTGCGCGGCGACGTTGCCGAACCGGGTCGGCGAGCCGAGGGCGTAGGCGTCCGCCCACTCCAGGTCGTCGAGCGTGGCGATCTCGACGTCGCCGGTGGCGTCCACGTGGGCCCGCCAGGCCGGATTGGAGTCGATGGCGGCGTCCGGGGCCAGCTCGGGCACCCGGCGCAGACGCACCTCGGCACCGGCCTTCTCGGCGCCTTCGGCGACGGCCTGGGCGAGTTCGTGGACGTTCCCCGTGGCCGAGTAGTAGACGACAGCAACCTTGACGGACATAGCGAGCCCCTCGATCCCTCAACCGGATTGTTTTCCGCTTCAACGCATCCGAGAGTAAGTGGATAGACCTCCGCTTCGCAAGGGGAAGTCGAGAGAACCGGATAGCGCTCCGTTATGCTCGAGTCAGGGACCGGACCGAGGGGGCGAGGGGACGAAGGGCAGGCGGACGATGAGCGCGAAGACACCCGAGGAGCGACGGCAGGAGGGAGCGCGGGAGACCCCGCCCACGCCGCCCGGCACGGGAAAGCGGACGCCCGGCGCCGGAGACCCGACGCCCGGCGCCGGAGACCCGACGCCCGGCACGGGAAAGCGGACGCCCGGCGCCGGAGACCCGACGCCCGGCACGGGAAAGCGGACGCCCGGCGCCGGAGACCCGACGGCCGACACGGGAAACCTGAGCGCGGCAGGCCTGACGCCCAGCACTCGAGACCTGACGCCCGGCGGTCCGCCGCTCGACCTTCTGCCCACCGCCGGCCAGCCCACCCCCGAGCGCGCCGACGCCGCCCGCAACCGGCGCAAGATCCTCGACGCGGCAGCCCGGATCGTCGCCGAGGTCGGCCCCGAGGCCGTCACCATGAACCAGGTCGCGCACGCCAGCGGGATCGGCGTCGGCACCGTCTACCGCCGCTTCGGCGACGTCGCCCAGCTGCTCTGGGCCCTCCTCGACGACCGGGAACGCCAGTTCCAGCAGGCGTACATGAGCGGACCGCCTCCGCTCGGCCCCGGCGCCCCCGCCGCCGAGCGGCTGTCCGCGTTCTTCGACGCGCTCATCGACCGCGTCATCGAGCAGCGCGAACTCCTCCTCGCCGCCCAGGCCGCCGCGCCCAGCGCCCGCTACACCAGCGGCGCGTACCTGGCGATGCACACCCATGTGGCCCTGCTGGTCACCCAGCTCCGACCGGAGGCGAACGGCGCACTCCTCGCCCACCTGCTGCTCGCGCCGTTCTCACCGAGCCTGATGCACCACCTCACGGTGGAGCGGAACCTCTCCGCCGAAGAACTCAAGGCGGGAGTCGCCGACCTGCTCACCCTGACGGGCCCGGCCTGATCCGCCCCGGTCAGCCCGGTATCGGCCCGCCATCGGACCGGGTCGGCGCGCGCGTCACCCCGAGGGGATGAGCGCCGCCAGGCCGTCCAGCACACGGGCGAGCCCGAAGGCGTACGCGTAGTCGGGGCTGTACATCCCCTGGTACGCCACCGCCGACGCCTCCCCCACCCGCGCCGCCAGCGGGAACCGCTCATCGTCGAACACCCGTGCCAGCAGGGGCTCGTGCGCCGCCCACCACTCCTCGTCCGACATCGCGCTCTCCCGGTCCACCGCCCGCGCGTCCAGCTCCGCCCTGGCCGCGGACTGCACGAACCCCAGGACGTGCGTCAGCGCCGAGTCCATGGCCACGTCGTCGAGGCCCAGGCCCTCGAAGGCGCCGAGCTCGTGCTCGTACTTCGTCATCACGCCGGGCCCGAGCGGCGGCCGGTGGACCCGTAGCTCGGCCAGCCAGGGGTGGCGCAGATACAGCGCCCGGTTCCCGTCGGCGACCGCCGTCACGCGCGCCCGCCACGGCTCGTCCGCCGCGAAGGCGGTACGCGGCATGCGCAGGAAGACGGTGTCCAGCATCAGGTCGAGCAGCTCGGCCTTGCCGGGGACGTAGGTGTAGAGCGTCATGGGCGTCACACCCAGGCGCTGGGCCACCGCGCGGATGGTGAGCGCGTCGAGCCCGCCCTCGTCGGCGAGGCCGATCGCCGTGTCGACGACGGCGTCGACGCTCAGTCCCGGCCGGGGCCCGCGCCGGCTCCCGGGAGCGGTCGCGCCGTCCCGCCACAGCAGCTCCAGGGTCCGCGCCGGATCGCCCGCGCCGCTGCTCCGCTCCTTCGTCGCCATGACACCCATTCTCGCAGGTCAGAACTAAAGTCATTTTTATTGTACGCCGTATAGAGTACTCTGTACGGAGATTGGGACACCCACAGGACCACCTTCGGAGGGCGCACGCATGAACACCCCCGCTTCGACGAACCAGGCGGACAGCCACCACGTCATCCAGGTCCGCGGTGCCCGGGAGAACAACCTCAAGGACGTCTCCGTCGACCTGCCCAAGCGCCGTCTCACCGTCTTCACCGGCGTCTCGGGTTCCGGAAAGTCCTCGCTCGTCTTCGGCACCATCGCCGCCGAGTCGCAGCGGCTGATCAACGAGACGTACAGCGCGTTCCTCCAGTCCTTCATGCCGTCGCTGGGCCGGCCGGACGTCGACGGACTGCACAACCTCAGCGCCGCGATCGTCGTCGACCAGGAGCGGATGGGCGCCAACTCCCGCTCCACGGTCGGGACGGCGACCGACGCGTACACGATGCTGCGGATCGTCTTCAGCCGCCTCGGCACCCCGCACATCGGCACGTCCGGCGCGTTCAGCTTCAACCTGCCCGAGGGCATGTGCCCGCGCTGCGAGGGCGTCGGCCAGATCTCCGACATCGACATCGACCAGCTGGTCGACCGCGAGAAGTCCCTCAACGAGGGTGCGATCACCGTGCCCAACTTCGCCGTGGACTCCTGGTACTGGCAGATCATGGCCCACTCCGGTTTCTACGATCCCGACAAGAAGCTGAAGGACTTCACCGCGGAGGAGTGGGCGGACTTCCTCCACAAGCCGCAGGTCAAGGTGAAGGTCGGCAGCAACAACTTCACGTACGAGGGTCTGGTGGTGAAGGTCCAGCGGACCATGCTCACCAAGGACCGGGACGCCATGCAGTCCCACATCCGGGCCTTCGTCGACCGGGCCGTCGTCTTCCGCGACTGCCCGGAGTGCGGCGGCACGCGGCTCACCCGGGCCGCCCTGTCGTCGAAGATCGACGGGGTGAACATCGCGGACTGCTCGGCGATGCAGATCAGCGACCTGGCGGAGTTCATACGCCGGATCGACGACCCGTCGGTGGCCCCCCTCCTGGCCGGCCTGCGCGACCTGCTCGACTCGCTCGTCGAGATCGGCCTCGGCTATCTGAGCCTGGACCGGGCCTCCGCCACGCTCTCGGGCGGCGAGGCGCAGCGCGTGAAGATGGTGCGGCACCTCGGGTCCTCGCTCACCGACGTCACGTACGTCTTCGACGAGCCGACCACCGGTCTGCACCCGCACGACATCCAGCGGATGAACGACCTGCTGCGGCGGCTGCGCGACAAGGGCAACACGGTCCTCGTCGTCGAGCACAAGCCGGAGGTCATCGAGATCGCCGACCACGTGGTGGACCTCGGGCCGCGCGCCGGTTCGGCGGGCGGGGAGGTCTGCTACAGCGGCGACGTGGCCGGCCTGCGGACCTCCGGCACCCTGACCGGGAACCATCTCGCGCACCGGGCGAAGCTGCGCCCCGAGGTACGCGAGCCCACCGGCTTCCTGTCCATCGAGGGTGCCTCGCAGCACAACCTCCAGGATGTGAGCGTCCAGATCCCGACCGGCGTCCTCACGGTCGTCACGGGGGTGGCCGGCTCCGGGAAGTCGTCCCTGATCCACGGGAACCTGCCGGGCCGGGAGGGCGTCGTCGTCGCCGACCAGTCCCCGATACGCGGCTCGCGCCGCTCGAACCCGGCGACGTACACGGGTCTGCTGAACCCGATCCGGACCGCCTTCGCCAAGGCCAACGGCGTCAAGGCGGCCCTCTTCAGCGCCAATTCGGAGGGGGCCTGCCCGAAGTGCAACGGCCTCGGGCTCGTGTACACCGATCTGGCGATGATGGCGGGCGTCGCCTCCGTCTGCGAGGAGTGCGAGGGCAAGCGCTTCACGCCGGAGGTCCTCACCTACACGCTGAACGGCAGGAACATCCACGAGGTCCTGTCGATGTCGATCGAGGAGGCGTACGACTTCTTCACGACGGGGCAGGCGCGGACGATCCTGGGCCGGCTGCAGGACGTGGGCCTCGGCTATCTGCGGCTCGGGCAGCCGCTCAACACGCTCTCGGGCGGTGAGCGCCAGCGTCTGAAGCTGGCGATCCACATGGCGGAGAAGGGCGCGACCTATGTCCTCGACGAGCCGACGACCGGCCTCCATCTGGCCGACGTCGACCAGCTGCTGGCGCTGCTCGACCGCCTGGTCGAGGCGGGCAACACGGTCGTCGTGATCGAACACCACCAGGCGGTCATGGCGCACGCCGACTGGCTGATCGACCTGGGCCCGGGCGCGGGCCACGACGGCGGCCGGATCGTCTTCGAGGGCACACCGTCCGAACTGGTGGAGAAGGGCGACACCCTGACCGCCCGCCATCTGCGCGCGTACGTGAGCTGAGACCGCCGGTCCCCCGCCCCTCGGTGGGCGGGGGTTCGCGTTCACCGGGCGTGCTGCCTCAGCAGGTCGAGCGGCCCCGCCGACCGGGTCCTGCTCGTCGCCCCGCCCTCGCCGAGCGTCACCAGGTCGAACGGCCCCGCCGACCGGGTCCTGCTCGTCGCCCCGCCCTCGCCGAGCGTCATCACCGGCATCCCCGCGATCGCCGCCTTCGCCACCGGGCTCGACCTCGCGGACGTACGGCTGAAGGCCCCGACGCGGCTCGTGTACGGCGCGGAGGACCCGCACCGCCCCGGAGGCGCGGCCGCGCACTACGGCGACCCGCTCTCCCTCGACCGCGACCTCGTCCCGTCCGGCGGGCACCTGGGCATCCCGGCCGGCTACGGGGAGTGGCCCTCGGCCCTGGAGTGGTGCGAAGACCCGGCGGTACGGTTGCGCACCCGGTAGGGCGGGGCGGCCGACCGCCTCACCGCGTGACCGCGTGACCACGGAGAGGTGAACCCGACTCGGCCGGAAGGCAGAGCCCGCACGCGCGCGCACGGCCGTCGCGCGGGATCATCGGATCATGAACACCGAGATCCATCTCGCCCAGCAGCCGGAGGCCGACGAGCTCCTCGGTCGCAGCCCGCTCGCCGCGCTGGTCGGCATGCTGCTCGACCAGCAGGTCCCCATGGAGTGGGCGTTCTCCGGGCCGTACACCATCGCCCAGCGGCTCGGCGGCGACGATCTCGACGCGCACGAGATCGCCGCCTACGACCCCGACGCCTTCGCCGCGCTCCTCTCCGCCAAACCGGCCGTGCACCGCTACCCCGGCTCCATGGCCAAGCGGATCCAGCAGCTGTGCCAGTTCCTCGTCGACGAGTACGGCGGCGAGGCCGAGGCCGTCTGGAGGGACGCCGGGACCGGCAAGGAGCTGCTCGGCCGGCTTGTCGACCTGCCCGGGTTCGGCAAGCAGAAGGCGCAGATCTTCCTGGCCCTGCTGGGGAAGCGGTACGGCGTACGGCCCGAGGGCTGGCGGGAGGCGGCCGGGGCCTACGGCGAGGCCGGCTCGTACCGCTCGGCGGCCGACATCACCGGACCCGAGTCCCTGGCGAAGGTGCGCGCCTTCAAGCAGGAGGCGAAGGCAGCCGCAAAAGCGGCCAAAGCCATGGGGAATTGATGATTTCGGGCGTCAATCATGCTCAATGTGACAGGAATTGCGGCCGATCTGTTCCCAGGAAGCACCGGAGATCGCTAACTTCCCCTCAACCTCGTTCGCACCGGGAAGGACCTCTGTGAACGCATCCCATCGCAGAGCCGCGGCCACTCTGGCCGCAGCCGCACTCGCGACCCCGCTCCTGCTGGCCGCCGCCTCCCCCTCCACCGCCACTCCGGACCCCGGGGCCGCACCGGCCAGGGACGCCGCGAAGCTGGCGAAGAAGCTGGTCCGCGAGACCTCCGCCGACGGTGCCTACAAGCACCTGGAGATGTTCCAGGCCATCGCGGACTCGGCCGGCGGCCATCGCGCGGCCGGCTCGCTCGGGCACGACGCCTCCGCCGCGTACGTGTACCAGCAGCTCAAGAAGGCCGGCTACAACGTCTCGTACCAGAAGTTCGACTTCGACTACACCGAGACGCTGGCCGAGAAGCTCTCCGTCGTCTCGCCCGCCCCGCGCGCGGTCGAGATCAAGGCCATGACCTACACCAAGTCGACGCCGGTCGGCGGCATCAAGGCCGACCTGGCCGCCGTCCCGGTCGACGCCGACGGCACCTCCGGCTGCGAGCCGGGCGACTTCGCCTCGGGCACCTTCACCGGCAAGGTGGCGCTGATCAAGCGGGGCGGCTGCGCGTTCGCCGTCAAGCAGGAGAACGCCGCCGCGGCGGGCGCGGCGGGCGCCATCGTCTACAACAACACCGAGGGCGTCCTCTCCGGCACCCTCGGCGACCCGGCGGCCGGCAAGATCCCGACCGGCGGCATCACCCAGGCGGAGGGCGAGAAGCTCGCGGCCGACCTCGCCAAGGGGCCGGTCAGCCTCTCCTTCGAGATCCGCCAGCTCCAGGAGAAGCGCACCACCAACAACGTCATCGCGGAGACGAAGGGCGGCAACGCCGCCAACACCGTGATGCTCGGCGCGCACCTCGACTCCGTCACCGCCGGCCCCGGCATCAACGACAACGGCTCGGGCTCCGCCGGTCTGCTCCAGGCCGCCCTCGAGCTCGCCGAGTCGAAGGACAAGGTCCGCAACAAGGTCCGCTTCGCCTGGTGGTCGGCCGAGGAGAACGGTCTGCTCGGCTCCGAGCACTACGTCTCGAAGATGAGCGAGCTGGACAAGAAGGAGGTCAAGCTCTACCTCAACTTCGACATGATCGCCTCGCCCAACTACGGCCTGTTCGTATACGACGGCGACAACTCGGACGGCGTCGGCGCGGGCCCGGGTCCGGCGGGCTCGGCCCAGCTGGAGCGTGACATCAACGCGTTCCTGGACAAGCAGGGCACGCCGCACGAGGGCACCGACTTCACGGGCCGCTCGGACTACGGTCCGTTCATCGAGATCGGCATCCCGTCCGGCGGCACGTTCACGGGTGCCGAGGGCATCAAGACGGCGGGCCAGGCGGCGAAGTTCGGCGGGACGGCGGGTGTCGCGTACGACGTGAACTACCACGCGGCCGGCGACACCATCGAGAACATCAACATGACGGCCTTCGACGTCAACATCGACATCATCGCCAACGCCGTGGGCACGTACGCCCACGACATCAGCTCCCTGAAGAAGCCGGTCGTCTCCACCCCGACGGACGGCGACGCGGGCAGCGGCGGTGGCCTCCACGACGGTCACGACCACGAGGTCACGGAGTAGCCACGACCACGAGGTCAGGAGTAACCGACCAGCGGTTCCGGAAGGCCCGGCCCACAAGGGCCGGGCCCTTCCCCTGCTCTCCTGGCCCGGTCAGGGTCTCGGAGCGGGTCGGGCGGCGGCGCTACCGCCTCCGCCGTGCCGTACCGAAGACCGACCGGCTGATCTCCCGCCCCAGCTGCGTCCCGATGGACCGGGCAAGGGACTTGAAGATCCCGCTGCCCATGACCTGCTCGGCGAGCGACTCGTCCCGCCGGGACGGCGCCTCCTCCCGCTCTTTCCCCGCTCTCCCGACGCCTTTCCCCGCGCCTCTCTCCGCCTCTTTCTCCGCCGCGGCCTCCTCCGCCGCCTTCAGCGCCGCCGCCTCCGCCGCCCGCTGCTCGGCCGTCAGCTTCTCGTACGCCGACTCCCGGTCCACCGCCTCCGCGTACCGCCCGTACAGCGGCGATCCCCGCACCGCCGCCTCCAGCACGCTCGCCTCGACCGGCCCCATACGGGACTGCGGCGCCCGCAGCCGGGTCGCCGCCACCGGCGTCGGCGCGCCCGTCTCGCTCAGGACGGTGATCACCGCCTCGCCCGTGCCGAGCCCCGTCAGCACCTCCTCCAGGTCGTACGCCGAGTTCGGGAAGGTCCGCACCGTCGCCTTCAGCGCCTTGGCGTCGTCCGGCGTGAACGCCCGCAGCGCGTGCTGCACCCGGTTGCCCAGCTGCGCCAGCACGTCCCCCGGCACGTCCTTCGGCGTCTGGGTCACGAAGAAGACCCCCACCCCCTTCGAGCGGATCAGCCGCACGGTCTGGGTGATCGACTCCAGGAACGCCTTCGACGCCCCGTCGAAGAGCAGATGCGCCTCGTCGAAGAAGAAGACCAGCTTCGGCTTCTCCAGGTCGCCGACCTCCGGCAGATCGTGGAAGAGGTCCGCCAGCATCCACATCAGGAACGTCGAGAACAGCTGCGGCTTGTCCTGGACGGCCGGCAGCTCCAGTACGGACACCAGCCCGCGCCCGTCCGACGCGGTCCGCAGGAATTCGCTCGTGTCGAACTCCGGCTCCCCGAAGAAGCCGCCCGCCCCCGCCTGATCGAAGGCCGTGATCGCCCGCAGGATCACCCCGGCCGTCACCGTCGACAGGCCGCCGATCCCCTTCAGCTCCGCCTTCCCGGTGTCCGACACCAGGAACGCCACCACCGCCCGCAGGTCCTTCAGATCGAGCAGCTCCAGACCCTTCTGATCCGCGTAGTGGAAGATCAGGCCCAGTGACTGCTCCTGCGTCCGGTTCAGCTGGAGCACCTTCGACAGCAGCACCGGCCCGAAGCTGGTGACCGTGGCCCGGACCGGGATGCCGGGGCCGGTTCCGCCGAGCCCGTAGAACTCGCAGGGAAAGCCCTTCGCCTCCCACTCCTGCCCCACCTGCTCCGCCCGCTGCCGGAGTCTGTCGCTGTCATCCCCCGGCGCCGAGACGCCGGAGACATCGCCCTTGATGTCGGCGAGGAAGACCGGTACGCCGTTGGCCGACAGCTGTTCGGCGATGAGCTGGAGCGTCTTCGTCTTGCCGGTGCCGGTGGCGCCGGCGACCAGACCGTGGCGGTTGAGCATGGCCAGGGGGATACGGATCCGCGCGTCCGGGTGACACTCACCGCCCCAGAGCAGCGCGCCGAGTTCGAGCGCGGCGCCGGTGAACCCGTATCCCGCCGCGATCTCGGCGGCCGGAGACTCTTCGCTCACGCTCATGAGAGGACCCCAATTCCGGGTTTACTACGGTCTGCGACGGTTTGCCCCAGCATCCCACCGTGTCCGCGTGGCTGCGCCGGGAGCCGCTCGCCCGGTAGGCTTTCCGTGTGATCTTCAAGCGCATCGGTAACGGGCGGCCGTATCCCGACCACGGCCGGGAAAGCACCCGGCAGTGGGCGGACGTGGCGCCGCGCCCGGTCCGCCTCGATCAGCTGGTGACCACCAAGGGCCAGCTGGACCTGGAGACGCTGCTCGCCGAGGACTCCACCTTCTACGGCGACCTCTTCGCGCATGTCGTGAAGTGGCGGGGCGATCTCTATCTGGAGGACGGGCTGCACCGCGCGGTCCGCGCTGCCCTCCAGCAGCGGCAGGTGCTGCACGCGCGCGTCCTGGAAATGGACTGACCGGAGCAACGCTCACGCCGTCACTGACCCTTTCGGGGCCACTTCCCGCCCATCCGGACGCGATCACATGATCATCCAGTAGGCATCGTCGGCGGGCGGCATTACGCTGCGCTCATGAGCATGCTCACTCCCCCCGGTATGGGCGGAAAGTACCGCATCACGGGGAACGCGTACCCCCGTATGCGCCGCCCTCACCGCCGGCGCAGGATCGTCCTCGCGGCCGGCACCGCCGTGATCGTGCTCGGCGCGGCCGGTTGGGGCACGCTGCAGCTCGTCGAGGTCTTCTCCGGCGGCGACGGCACGCGGAAGACGGCCGCGCGCGGGACCGACTGCAAGCCCGCGCCCAAGCCCACGGCCGCCCAGGTCGCCGCCTTCCCCAAGCCCGCGCAGATCACCGTCAACGTCTACAACGCGACCCCGCGCAGCGGCCTCGCCAAGGCGACGGCCGACGAGCTGAAGAAGCGGGGCTTCCGGATCGGCAAGGTCGGCAACGCGCCCGTCGCGTACGACAAGAAGGTCCCCGGTACGGGAATCCTCCTGGGGGCCCCCGGCGCCGCCAAGGGCGCCTTCCCGGTCCTGGGCACCCAGCTGAAGGGCGCCACGGCCAAGACGGACACGCGCTCGACGGCGGACGTGGACCTGATCCTGGGCACGGCCTTCAAGAACCTGGACCCGAAGCCGACGGCGGACGCGGCCCTGGTCGCTCTGAACAAGCCCAAGGCCGCGCCCGCCGGTAAGTGCTGAACGGTCGAACGTCTTCCGCCGGAGGTCATCCGCAGGATGATTCCTCCGGCGGATTCGCTAGTCGGCGGTGCCGTACATGCGGTCGCCCGCGTCACCCAGGCCCGGGACGATGTAGCCGCTCTCGTTGAGGCGCTCGTCCACCGAGGCCGTCACCACGGTCACCGGCGTGCCCGCCAGCTCGCGCTCCATGATCTCGACGCCCTCGGGGGCGGCGAGCAGCACCACGGCGGTCACATCGTCGGCGCCGCGCTTGATCAGCTCCTGGATCGCCGCGACGAGCGTGCCGCCGGTCGCCAGCATCGGGTCCAGGACGTACACCTGGCGGCCCGAGAGGTCCTCCGGCATCCGCGTCGCGTAGGTCGACGCCTCCAGCGTCTCCTCGTTGCGGATCATGCCGAGGAAGCCCACCTCGGCGGTCGGCAGCAGGCGCACCATGCCGTCCAGCATGCCGAGGCCGGCGCGCAGGATCGGAACCACCAGCGGACGCGGGTACGACAGCTTCACACCGGTCGTCGGCGTGACGGGGGTCTCGATGTCGACCTGCTCGGTGCGCACGTCCCGCGTGGCCTCGTAGGCGAGCAGGGTGACCAGCTCGTCCGCCAGCCGGCGGAAGGTCGGGGAATCCGTGCGCTTGTCGCGCAGAGTGGTGAGCTTGTGGGCGACCAGCGGGTGATCGACGACGTGGAGACGCATGACCCCAACAGTAGCCCGCACTGGCATCAACCCACGCCGTGGAGGGAAGGTGGGGGTGCACAGGGACCCAGTCGTGGGGTGGTGTGGCCGATGCCGAAGCCGAAAGACCCGGACAGCGCCGGCGCCCCGGACGGTGACGCGGCCGCGGCCGGCGCCGAGCCGCCCGAGACCGACGCGGAGCGCCGACGGCGCCGCGCCCAGTTCCTGCGCGAGCTGCACGAGGCGAAGGCGCTGCGCGACCGTGTGCAGCCCCGGCGCGCCCGGGCGGCCAGGATGCGGCAGGCCATGCGTATGCGGACGTTCCGCTGGTGAGGCCCCGGCCCCGAGGGCCGGGACCCCTGTCCGGCCGTAGCGCTGGTACGGCCGCTACGGCTACAGGCCGCCCGTGTAGAGCAGCTTGTTGGGGCTGGACGCGCTGACGTTCCGCAGGACGCTCTCGGTGGACGCCTCGTCGAGCCAGAGGGCGACGCCCGCGACCGTCGCGTCCGGGTGTGCCTGCCGGTAGAGGACGGCGGCTCCGGTCACGTGCGGGGCGGCCATCGAGGTGCCGTTCAGGGCCACGCTGCCGCCGCCGAGCTTCGCCGAGACGATCGCCTGGCCGGGCGCGTAGAGGGAGAGGCACTCGCCCCAGTTGGAGAAGCTCGTCTCCGCGTCCGTCCGGTCGCTCGCACCGACCGTCACCACGCCGTCCGCGCCGGCCGGGGAGACGTCGCAGGCGTCGGCCGCGGAGTTGCCCGCGGCCACGACCGGCAGCACCCCCGCGGCCGACAGAGCCTCGGCGGCGTTGTCGACGGCGTCCGACTCGTGTCCGCCGAGGGAGGCGTTCAGGACGGCAGGCTGCTTGGCGTTCTTGGCCACCCAGTCCATGCCGGCCAGGACCCCCGACCAGGCGCCGCTTCCGTCACAGCCGAGCACCCGCACGCTGATCAGATTGACGTTGCGCGCCACTCCGTACGTCTTGCCGCCGACCGTGCCCGCGACATGGGTGCCGTGGCCCTGGCAGTCCGCTCCCGCACGCCCGTCGCCGATGGCGTCGAAGCCGAAGGCGGCCCGGCCGCCGAACTCCTCGTGCCCGTACTCGATGCCGGTGTCGAGGATGTACGCGTTGACCCCCGTGCCGTCACCGGCCGTGGTGAAGGTGTCGTCGAGGGGGAGCGCCCGCTGGTCGATCCGGTCCAGACCCCATGTCGACGCCGGTGCCCGGCCCGCCCCGAAGGGTTCCACGGGCGTGAACGCCGACACGGAGGCGTCCTCCTCCACCGCCTTGACGCCGAGGGTGCTGCGGACGGCCTTCACCTGGAGGGGATCCATGGACACCGCGAACCCGTTCAGCACCTCGCTGTAGACGAACGACGGCTTCACCTTCAGCTTCCCCGCGAGCGTCCGCGCGTCCGTCCCCTCCTCCAGGGTGACGATGTACCGCCCGGGGACGGCGCGGGGAGAGGTGTGCAGCGGGGCGGGCTCCTGCGCGGTGGGCTGCGGCTCGACGGGCCCGGACGGCGCGGTGGCGGCCGGCGGTGCGGCCAGGGCGAGCACGGCGGTGACGACGGCCGCCAGGGCGAGACTCGTAGGAGTGCCGGTACGAGCGCGAGTGCGATTGCGAGTGGTCATGCCGCGCACACCATCATGCAGAAACGATCAGCCCCTAGGGCATCCCCAGGCGGTTCACCCGACGTCGGAAGCACAATGGAGACACGACGGAACGCGCTCCTCCGAAGAGGTGGATCTTCGCCCCGCCCGACGCGCCGGAAGCGGTCCGCCGGGGAAGGCGCCCCGGGTGCGGATCAGACTGATGCACGACGCAAGAGCCGAAGACCTCTCCTGAGGCCGCCGTTTCTGCCACGATGCCGATTGGGCGGGGCACCAGGAGCGCACCGCCGGATCGTCACACCTCTGATCAGTGGGAGAGTCACGGTGTACTTCGCCGCACTGCTCGCGCGCACCGAAGACGGGTGGGAAGCGAGCGACACAGAGCTCGACGATGTGGAGACCCTGTCGGATCTGACCGAACTCGCCCGCGAGGCCTCGGTCGACGACGACACGGTCATCGTCTTCATCGAACAGGAGGACGCCTGGTTCGGCCTCCTCCGGATCGAGGGCGAGGACGACCCTCGCATCTACGTGTCGGACGGGGCGGCCGCCGCCCGCTCCTCGTACGGGGAGATCCTCATCAAGGAACTGCTCGGCGACGACCTGGACGGGGACGCCCCCGACCTGGACGCGCTGGACCTCGACGGCACGGAGGACGGAGAACCTCTGGACCAGGAGGAGGAGGACGAGGAGGAGGCGCCGGACGTGGCCGCCGACGCCGTACCGGCCGCCCCGATCGGCGACCGGCTGGTCCTGGCGGACCTCGGTCTGCCGGAGAAGGAACTGCTGGCGCTGGAGAGCGACGCGCTGGCCGAGATCGCGGACGCGCTGGGCGCCGCGGAGGTGCTGGAGACCGTTCGCTAGTGACCCACGCAGGACCCGGACACAGCCCAGAGCACGACACCGAGCACGGCCAGCCGCACGACCCCGCCCACGATCCCGTACGGGACTCGGTTCCCGATCCCGTACGGGACCCCTGGCGGGATGCCATGCGGCTGGCGCTCGCGGAAGCCGACCGGGCCGCGTCGGCCGGTGACGTACCGGTCGGCGCGGTCGTGCTCTCACCCGACGGCTCGCTCCTCGCCACCGGGCACAACGAACGGGAGGCGACCGGCGACCCGACCGCCCACGCCGAGGTCCTGGCCCTGCGCCGGGCCGCGGCGAAGACCGGCGAGTGGCGGCTGACCGGCTGCACCCTCGTCGTGACCCTGGAGCCCTGCGTGATGTGCGCGGGCGCGCTCGTCCAGTCGCGCGTCGAGCGTGTGGTGTTCGGCGCCTTCGACGAGAAGGCGGGGGCGGCCGGTTCGCTCTGGGACCTCGTACGGGACCGCCGGCTGAACCATCGCCCCGAGGTGATCCCCGGCGTGCTCGGCGACCAGTGCGCGCAGCAGCTGACGGCCT
Organism: Streptomyces sp. NPDC006551; assembly: GCF_040611675.1. NCBI lineage: Bacteria > Bacillati > Actinomycetota > Actinomycetes > Kitasatosporales > Streptomycetaceae > Streptomyces > Streptomyces sp. NPDC006551. Next base: position 290,680 of record NZ_JBEXOT010000003.1, on the reverse strand, counting down.
TCTTCCGTACCCGCTGAACCCCGCTCCCACCTGCGCGGGGATACGGATTTCATCGCAGGGGCACCTTTGGGCTAAGCTCTCTCTCGGTAGCGTGTCCGAGCGGCCGAAGGAGCTCGCCTCGAAAGCGAGTGTGGCGCAAGTCACCGAGGGTTCAAATCCCTCCGCTACCGCTTCGATCGAAGGACCCGGCGCATCGCACCGGGTCCTTCGGCGTGTTCGGGCGCGGGAACGGCGAGGCCCCGGCCGCGTGGTCGCGCGGCCGGGGCCTCTGCGTTTGTTGGACGGGGGGAGCGGCATCGGGGGGACAAGCCGCTCCCCCCGATGAGAACCGGGCCCGCGAGTCCTGCGCCGCGGTCGGGGGGAAGCTCGCGGCGCGGACCCCGCAGTGGGGGCCGGTTCCTCGCCCCGCGGACTCCTGCCGGATCCGCCGGGCTCGACATCCATACTGCTTTGCCGTCACCCTTCCCGAGGCCGGCGAAAGGCCTCGATCGCCGGGCCCTTGGTCCATAAAGGCCGGGTGAAGGGGCTCGGTTAGACTCACGCGACTCCGCAGGGGCGCAGACGGCGTGGGCGGGGCGGACAGGGCAGCAGGGCGGACCGGGGAGGGCGCGGCAGATGGCGCAAGCGAAGAAGATCGCGCTGTACGCGGTCGTGGTCTTCGTGCTGTACACGATCATCAATTCCCCGGCCAGGGCGGCCGATCTCGTGCAGGTAGGGTTCGAGGGCATATCGTCCGCCGCACAGGGCGTCGGCGAGTTCATGACCGAGCTCGTCAACTAGATCATCGACGAGGAGTCCCGCTGTGATCCGCCATCTGGTCCTGTTCAAGCTCAACGACGGCATCGCGAAGGACGACCCGCGCGCGGTCGCCGCGGCGGATGCCCTTCGGCCGCTGGGCGGGATCATCCCCGAGCTGACGTTCTGGGAGTGCGACTGGAACATCACCGACCGGCCGATCGCGTACGACTTCGCCATCAACTCGGCGGTCGAGGACACCGGGGCGCTCAAGCGCTACCTGGACCACCCGGCCCACCAGGCGGGTGTGGCCCTGTGGCGTGAGATCGCCACGTGGGTGATCGCGGACTACGAGTTTTAACACGCTCGAACCTCCACTTCCGGGCCCCCCGCCGTGCTGGCGGGGGGCCTTTCCGGCTGGTTTATGACCGTATTCATCCCAACTTGCCGTCAACACGTGGCTATACGGTGCTTGCACACAGTGGACATGTCTTGTGATGCTATGACCGCTTTTGACGGATGAGTTGACCGTAATCGACCAGCAGGACCAGCCAGAGGGGTGGCGTGCACGTGCCGGCCAGTACAGCGCCTCAAGTCCCGCCCCAGAACGAGGCGGGCGGCTCGGACGCCCCGCGCCCCCGGCCACAGAGCACCCGCGGCGCCGACACCCGCGCGCTCACCCAGGTGCTCTTCGGGCAGCTCAAGAAGCTGGAACCCGGCACACCGGAGCACCACCGGGTGCGCGGGGCGCTGATCGAGGCCAACCTGCCGCTCGTGCGGTACGCGGCCGCCCGCTTCCGGTCCCGCAACGAACCGATGGAGGACGTCGTCCAGGTCGGCACCATCGGCCTGATCAACGCCATCGACCGCTTCGACCCCGACCGCGGCGTCCAGTTCCCCACCTTCGCGATGCCCACCGTCGTCGGCGAGATCAAGCGCTACTTCCGCGACAACGTACGGACCGTCCACGTGCCGCGCCGGCTCCATGAGCTCTGGGTGCAGGTCAACGGCGCCACCGAGGACCTGACGACCGCCCACGGCCGCTCGCCCACCACCGCCGAGATCGCCGAACGGCTGAAGATCGGCGAGGACGAGGTCCTCGCCTGCATCGAGGCGGGGCGCTCCTACCACGCCACCTCCCTGGAGGCGGCCCAGGAGGGCGACGGACTGCCCGGACTGCTCGACCGGCTCGGCTACGAGGACCCGGCGCTCGCCGGGGTCGAGCACCGGGATCTCGTACGGCATCTGCTCGTACAACTGCCCGAACGCGAGCAGCGGATCCTGATGCTCCGCTACTACAGCAATCTGACGCAGTCCCAGATCAGCCAGGAGCTCGGGGTCTCGCAGATGCATGTGTCAAGGCTCCTCGCCCGGAGCTTCGCCCGTCTGAGGTCCGCAAACAGGATCGAGGCGTAACCGAAACGGGTAGACCGGTTCGGAGTAGTTCTGTGCGGACTTTCAGTGCCCCAAACGCCGTACACCCCTTGTTTCCTGCGGATATCCACCTTCGCCTTGTCGACAAGTCACTACAGCGTGTTGCCGACATGTGACATTCTGCTGGAACCGCGTTTGCCGCAGCCCCGCCTCCGGTATTCAGGTGGAGGCTGCGTTCCTCCGATGGTCGCGGCCGCCGCGACCGTCCGCGACCTCAAGGGGGTGGCATGTCCGCAGAACAGGGCAGCTCGAAGGTGCTCACGCTCACGCCCGCGCAGACGCCGGTACAGGTGCAGATGCCGGAGCAGACGCCCGTGCCGAGCGAAGAGCCCGCCGCGCCGCTTGTCGTCTCGCCGGAAGCCATCGACACCCGTACGCTCTCCCGCTCGCTGTTCCTCCGGCTGCGCGCCCTGGACACCGAAGGCGCCGCCGCCGACAGCCCCGAGCGCACCTACGTCCGCGACACCCTCATCGAGCTCAACCTTCCGCTCGTGCGGTACGCGGCGGCCCGCTTCCGCTCCCGCAACGAACCGATGGAGGACATCGTCCAGGTCGGCACGATCGGCCTGATCAAGGCGATCGACCGGTTCGACTGCGAACGGGGCGTCGAGTTCCCGACGTTCGCGATGCCGACGGTCGTCGGCGAGATCAAGCGCTTCTTCCGCGACACCTCGTGGTCGGTGCGCGTCCCGCGCCGGCTGCAGGAGCTGCGGCTCGCGCTGACCAAGGCGAGCGACGAGCTCGCGCAGAAGCTGGACCGCTCCCCGACCGTTCCCGAACTCGCCGCCGTGCTGGGCGTGTCGGAGGAGGACGTCGTCGACGGGCTCGCCGTCGGCAACGCGTACACCGCCTCGTCGCTCGACTCCCCCTCCCCCGAGGACGACGGCGGCGAGGGCTCGCTCGCCGACCGCCTCGGGTACGAGGACACGGCCCTGGAAGGCGTCGAGTACCGCGAATCGCTGAAGCCGCTGCTCGCCAAACTGCCGCCCAGGGAACGGCAGATCATCATGCTCCGGTTCTTCGCCAACATGACGCAGTCGCAGATCGGCGAGGAGGTCGGCATCTCGCAGATGCACGTCTCACGGCTTCTCACGAGGACGCTGGCGCAACTGCGTCAGGGCCTGATCGACGACTGAAGTCAGCAGAATCGCTTCCTTGCTGACGGTCCGTCAGCCACACTGGGCGCCATGCGGCGACAGAGGTCACTTCTGACGGTGGTCGCGCTCTGCCTCGGCGGAGCGCTGACCGCGTGCGGCAGCGGAGCCGACGGCGAGGGTTACGCGGCGGTGGGCGCGGGCTCCCCGCCGAAGGGCGCGGTACCGCCCTCCGGGAAGGTCACCCTGGTGCCCCTCGACGGCCCGTCTGCGAGCGGAACGACCTCCAGTACGTCATCGGCGTCACCGCCTCCGGCCACGCCGTCAGGCGGGGATACACCGGCCGCCCCGGCGCCCGGCATCACGCCGTCCGTCGGCACCACGCCGTCCGGCGGCAGGACGACCCCGGGGATGCCACCGCTCCCCCGACCACCCGGCCCGCCCGCCGTCCCGGGCGCCACCACGGCGCCACCGCCGGTCCCGGGGACGACTTCTCCGGCGCCGCCACCGGCTCCCGCGCCGACCACGCCCCGCCCGTCCGCCACCCCGGCCGCCCCCGCCACACTCACCCTCTCCGTGCCCGTACTCACGGACACCGACAAACGGTGGTGCGAGCGCGTGACGGTCACCTTCCGCAACACCGGCGGCTCGCCGGCCCGCTCGGGCACGGTCACCTTCGCCACCCACATCATCGGTGCGCTCGGCGTCGACTGGGCCACGATCGAATCGGCCCAGCCGCTGCCGGCCCCGATCGCCCCCGGAACGGCCAGGACCCAGACGTACACCGTCTGCGTGGACAGCTGGCGCGTGCCGCTCGGCATGCACGTCGACACCCGGAAGGTCACGGCCGCCTGGAAGTGAGCCCGGAAGTGAGCGGGCGGCCGGCTCTCCTCCGCTCACGACGGGGAAGCCGCCGCCGTGGCGGCTTCACCCGCTTGGGACCGATGATTTCTCACGGTGCGAGCGGTCTTCCCTCATGACCCGTGCGACACCCGAGGAGACACTCATGACCGAGGCAATCACCCGCACGCTGGCCGTGGGCGGGGCCACGCTCACCTACGACGTCCGCCCCGGCGAGACCGGTGGCGACGTCCTGTTCCTGGTGGGCTCACCCATGGACGCCACCGGGTTCACCACGCTGGCGTCGCACTTCACCGACCGGACCGTCGTCACCTACGACCCGAGGGGAGCGGGCCGCAGCCGGCGCACCGACGGCGCGGCGGAGACGACACCCGAGGAGCACGCCGACGATCTGCGGCAGGTGATCGAGACCCTCGGCGAAGGGCCGGTGGACGTCTTCGCGAGCAGCGGTGGTGCCGTCAACGCGCTCGCGCTGGTGGAGCGGCACGCGGATCTGGTGCGCACCCTCGTGGCCCATGAGCCGCCGACGGCGCAGGTCCTCCCGGACCGGGAAGCGGCGCTGGCGGTCTGCGCGGACATCCACGCCACCTACCAGCGGGACGGGATGGGCCCCGCGATGGCGAAGTTCCTCGCGCTGACGAGCCGGAAGGGCCCGATCCCGGCGGACTGGGCGGACGAGCCCGCGCCCTCCCCCGCGGACTTCGGGCTTCCGGTCGAGGACGACGGCTCGCGCGACGATCCGCTCCTCGGCCAGAACATGCGCGGCTGCACCAGCTACCAGCCTGACTTCGCCGCTCTGCGGGCCGCGTCGACGCGCCTCGTCATCGCGGTGGGCCAGGAGTCCGAGGGCGAGTTCGCCGCCCGCTCCGGGGCCGGGATCGCCGCCGGGATCGGTGTCGAACCGGCGGTGTTCCCCAGCCACCACGGCGGCTTCCTGGGCGGCGAGTACGGGCAGTACGGCGCCCCGGAGGAGTTCGCGAAGGCGCTGCGTCACGTACTGGACGACACCGGCCGCTGACGCGGAACAGCGGCCGAGCGCAACCGAACCACAGCCGCCACCGGCCGGAGCAGCGGCCGAGCGCCGCCGAACCACAGCCGCCACCGGCCGGAGCCGTGCCGCCGACAACCGCGGCCGCTTCCGCCGCCGAGCCGCCGACACCGCAGCGAGTCCGGAGTCCGGCAGCGGCTGCCGGAAAGGGGCGCCCACCGGGCGCCCCGCCCCGCCCGTTCGTCAGCCCAGCGCCAGCCAGGCCACCCCCGCCAGGACCGCGAGGACCACGACCACGCCCACGATCAGACCGACGCGCGGGCCGGAGGACTGCGGGGCGGCCTGCGGACGGCCCTGCGGGGCGCCCTCGTCGACGAAGGCGCGGAACATCTGCGTGCTGCCGGAAGGGTCGTAGTTGCCCTCGGGACCGGGGCCCTGACCGTGCGGTGCATGGGGGTTGTGTGCCATGGGTGAGGACCCTAGCGAACCGGGGGTTCCGGCCCCAACCTCCGGCACCCGCCCCGCCCGTTCCGGCACGGATCCCCCGCACCGCTCCCACCTTTGCCGATTCTTTAGCGCCGTTTGACCGATTTAGTTTGCCTGGAGCAACCATCCATCTCTATGGTTGCCCTAAGCAACAAGATGGAGTGTCGTGCGGTGGAGAAGCCGAACCGGTACGAGAACCTCGCCCGTCAGGTCAGCGCCATCGGCGCGGTGAAGCGCGGCATGGCACGGGCTCTCCCCGTCGACTGTCCGAGCGGCTCCGCCGTCGTACTGGCTCTGCTGAACCACCACGGCGGCATGCGGATGAGCCGTGTCTCGGAGCTGATGGCCGTCGACATGTCGGTCAGCAGCCGCCATGTGGCGAACACCGTGGAGCACGGCTGGGTCGAGCGACTGCCCGACCCGGAGGACAAGCGCTCCCGGATCCTGCGGCTCACCCCCGCCGGACACGACATGCTCGCCGAACTCGACCGACGGGTGACCGAGACCCTCGCCCGCAACCTCGCCGACTGGTCCGACGAAGACGTCGACCTCCTCACGGCGCTCCTCGCCCGCCTCCGAGGCTCCTTCGGGGACTGCCGGGCCCACCACGCGTAAGAGCAAAGGAAGTTCATGGCCACGACCACACCTGCCCTGTCGAAGCAGGCGGGCGGGCACGCCTCCGGCGGGGCGGCGCCCATGTCACACCGCCAGATCATGGAGGCGCTCTCCGGGCTGCTGCTCGGCATGTTCGTCGCCATCCTCTCCTCGACGATCGTCTCCAACGCACTGCCGCAGATCATCACCGACCTGGGCGGCGGCCAGTCCGCCTACACCTGGGTCGTCACCGCGGCCCTGCTCTCGATGACGGCGACCACGCCCCTGTGGGGCAAGCTCGCGGACCTCTTCTCCAAGAAGCTGCTCGTCCAGATAGCCCTGATCATCTACGTCGCGGGGTCGGTCGTCGCCGGTCTCTCGCAGAACACCGGCATGCTCATCGCCTGCCGTGTCGTCCAGGGCATCGGCGTCGGCGGTCTGACGGCCCTCTCCCAGATCATCCTGGCCGCGATGATCTCCCCGCGTGAGCGCGGACGGTACAGCGGCTACCTCGGCGCCACCTTCGCCGTCGCCACCGTCGGCGGCCCGCTGCTCGGCGGCGTCATCACCGACACCGACTGGCTCGGCTGGCGCTGGTGCTTCTACGTCGGCGTCCCCTTCGCGATCATCGCGCTCCTCGTGCTGCAGAAGACCCTGAAGCTCCCCGTCGTGAAGCGTCAGGTCAAGGTCGACTGGGCCGGCGCCCTCCTCATCAGCGCGGCCGTCTCGCTGCTGCTGGTCTGGGTGACCTTCGCGGGTGACAAGTACGACTGGATGTCCTGGCAGACGGCCGCCATGGTCGGCGGCTCGATCGTCCTCGGCGGGCTCTTCACCCTCGTCGAGGCCAGGGCGAGCGAGCCGATCATCCCGCTGCGCCTGTTCCGCAACCGCACGATCACGCTGGCCTCGCTCGCCTCGCTCTTCGTCGGTGTCGCGATGTTCGCCGGCACGGTGTTCTTCAGTCAGTACTTCCAGCTGGCCCGCAACGAGTCGCCGACGATGTCCGGCGTCCTCACCATCCCGATGATCGCCGGCCTGTTCGTCTCCTCGACCGTCTCCGGCATGGTCATCACCAAGACCGGCCGGTGGAAGGCGTGGCTGGTCAGCGGCGGCATCCTGGTCACCGGCGGACTCGGCCTGCTCGGCACGATCCGTTACGACACGGAGTACTGGCACATCGCGGTCTTCATGGCCGTCATGGGTCTCGGCCTCGGCATGATGATGCAGAACCTGGTGCTGTGCACGCAGAACCAGGTCGACCCGGCCGACCTCGGCTCCGCCTCCTCCGTCGTCACCTTCTTCCGCTCCCTCGGCGGTGCGGTCGGCGTCTCGGCGCTCGGCGCGGTCCTGGCCAACCGGGTCACCCACTACGCCCAGGACGGTCTGGCGGCCCTCGGCCCCAAGGCCGCGGGAGCGGGCCAGGGCGGTACGGGCGGCGGCATCCCCGACATGGACACGCTGCCGGCCCCGATCCGTACCGTCATGGAAAGCGCGTACGGACACGGAGTCGCCGACGTCTTCCTCTACTCGGCACCGTTCGCGCTGCTCGCCTTCCTCGTGACGCTGTTCATCAAGGAGGTCGCGCTCAAGAGCGCCTCGACCGGTACGGCCGCGGCGAAGGCCACGTCCGAGGAGCCGGCGGCAGCCGCCCCCGAGCCCGCCTCCGCCTCCGCGCCCGAGGTGACCGCCACGGGCCTGACCGTCAGCGGAACCGTCCGTACCGCCGACGGCACCGACGTGTCCGGCGCGACGGTCACCCTGATCTCGCTCGGCGGGCGGCAGCTCGGCCGCGCGGTCGTCCGGGACGAGGGCGGTTACGCCTTCGACGCTCCGGGCGCCGGATCGTACGTCCTGATCGCCTCCGCCGACGGCTACCAGCCCCAGGCCTCCACGGTGGTCGTGCACGACGGCCCGCTCACCCACGACGTGCTCCTGACCGGTACCAGCGGTCTCGCGGGCTCGGTGACCGCCGCCGAGGGCGGCGCACCGGTCGACGGAGCGATGGTGGTGATCACGGACGTACGGGGCGAGGTGCTGGCCACCGGGAAGTCCGGCGCCGACGGCGGGTTCGCCTTCGCCGAGCTGGTCCCCGGCGCGGTCACGGTCGCGGTCACCGCCTCCGGGTACCGCCCTCAGGCGATGCCCGTCGAGATCGGCGGCCAGGGCGTGACCCGGCTCGACGTGGCCCTGGCCGCCGGAGCGGTCGTCCAGGGCACGGTCCGCGCGGGGCGCGACCACCGGCCGCTGGCGGACGCGCGGGTCACCCTGGTCGACGCCACCGGGAACGTGGCGGCGTCGGCGACGACGGACACGGACGGCGCGTACGCCTTCGCGGACCTGGACGCCGGCGAGTACACCCTCATCGCGACCGGCTACCCGCCGGTGGCGGGGCGGCTGTCCGTGACCGGTGCCGGAGTCGACGGCCACGACATCGAACTCGCCCACCCGGGCGAGTGACCGACCCCCGGCCGCGCTCCGAGCGGAGGCGCGGCCGGGTCCGGGGCGGCGGGCACACAAGGGGACGGCCCGCCGCCCCGCTGTTTTCTGGGAAGAGTGAGGGTACGGATGGGACTGCACGCACAGGTACGGACCCGCGACGGGTGGCCGGTTCAGCACGCGGTGGTGACCGTGACGGACGGATCGGGCGCACAGGTCCTGCGGGCGGCGGCGGACGCGGACGGGATCGTACGCTCGGAGCCCGCGCTGGCCCCGGGGGCGTACACGGTCGTGGTGACGGCCGTCGGCTACGCGCCGGACGCTCGCACGGCGCTGGTGGGCGGCTCGGGCCGGGCGGAAATGGGGACGGTCGTCCTGGCCCGCGTGGGCGGGACCGAACTGCCCGAGCCGGGCGTGTGGACGCTGGACGCCGCGCACTCGTCGGTGGGGGCGGTGGCCCAGCACCTGGGGATCTCCAGCGTGCACGGCCGCTTCACCGAGTTCTCCGGCCGGATCGAGATCGCCCCGGACGCGCTCGCCTCGCGGGTGGAGGCGGTGATCGCGGCCGGGTCCGTCGACACGGGCAACGGCCTGCGGGACAAGCACCTGAGGTCCCCGGACTTCCTGGACGTCGACCGCTTCCCGGAGATCACCTACCGCAGCACGGCGCTCCGCCCGGCGGGCCCCGACCGCTGGACCGTGGAGGGCGCGCTGTCCCTGCGGGGCGTCACCCGCGAGGTGCCCCTGGACCTCTCCTACCTCGGTACGGGCCCTGACCCGTGGGGCGGCGTGCGGGCGGCGTTCCGCGCGGAGACGGAGCTGCGGCGGGAGGACTTCGCGATGAACTACAACCAGGTGGTGGCGGCGGGCATCGCGGCGATCGGCACCACGCTGCGGGTGACGCTCGACATCCAGGCCGTCCGGGAGGGGCAGGGGTGAGCGGCCGTCAGGCAGGCGGGGGTGAGCGGCCGTCAGGCCCAGCGAGCCGCGGGTGACGGCCCTCAGGCCGGCCGGGCCGCGGGTGACGCCCGTCAGGCCCAGCGAGCCGCGGGTGACGGCCCTCAGGCCGGCCGGGCCGCCATGACCTCGATGCCCGCGATCAGGATGTCGAGGGCGTAGGCGAAGTCCCGCTCCCAGATATTGCTGACGCTGCCGTGCGAGGCCCGCTCGTCGAGGATCTCCGTCAACGGTTCGAGCGCCTCCACGAAGTGGGGGTCGTCGCGGAAGGCCTTGATCGACTCACCGTAGAAGTCGTCCTGCGACATGCCGGCCTCCGCCGCCCGGCGCCCGAACTGGGCCTCGATCGTTCCGTAGCCGTACACGAACTGGAAGACCGCCGACATCGCGCTCGGCTGACGGTTCATCGGCAGGCCGGTGTCGCCGATCGCCTCCTGGATCTTGGAGCCGACGGCGATCGCGTTCGGGCCGATGTTCAGGTACTGGCCTGCGGACGGGGACATCCACGGGTGGCGGACCAGCATCCGGCGGTAGTCCAGGGCGAGCACCCGGATACGGTCCCGCCAGTCCCCGGCGGCGTCGACCGCGTCGAGGTCGATTTCGCCGTAGACCGTGTCCACGGCGTACTCGATGATGTCGTCCTTGGTGTCCACGTACCAGTACAGGGACATGGCCGTGACGCCGAGCTCGGTCGCGAGTTTGCGCATGGAGAGCTTGGCCAGGCCCTCCTCGTCGAGCATCCGGATCGAGGCCGCGACGATCCGGTCCCGGTCGAGCCCGGCCGGGCCGCCCCCGCTACGGGCGGCCCGCTTCTCCAGCCAGACGCTGGAACGCGCCGGGTTCTTCGCCCGGTCGGCTGCCTTCACCATCGCGTTCCTCCTCGGTCAGCGGTCGTGCCCATGCTATGCAGCGCCCGTCTTCTTCTCGGACTGCTCGGACTGCTCGGACCGCTCGGACCGCTCGGCGCGCGCGAGCAGGGCCGCGGCCAGCAGACCGCCCGCGAAGACCGCGACCGCACCGACCAGCTGGCTCGTCTGGAGCCCGGAGGCGAAGGCGTCGGAGATCTGCTGCCGCTCGGCTTCGCTTCCCGCCGCCGCGAGGGCCGCGGGCAGCGAGGTCGCGGTCACGGCGACGAGCGCCGCGAACCGGGCGTTGAGGACGGCACCGAGGACGGCGACGCCGAGACCGTTGCCGAATTCGGCGAGGGTGCCGTTGACACCGGCGCCCACGCCCGCCTTCTCCGGCGGGATCGCGCTCATGATGGCGTTGGCCATGGCGGGGTTGGAGACGGCGAGGCCGATGCCCATCAGGACCAGGCCGAGGAGCATGCCCCAGTAGCTGCCGTCCGTGCCGCCGCCGATCAGGGCGATCGAGGCGAGCCCGCCCGCGACCAGGGTCATGCCGACGGCCACGGTGGGCGGGGTGCCGAGCTTCATGACGATCCGCGGGCCGACGCCGGTGAGGTTGAGCGCGACGACGGTCAGGGCGAGCGGGGCCATCCGCAGACCGGCTTCGAGCGGCTCGTAGCCGAGGACGAACTGCAGGTGCTGGGTGAGCAGGAAGAGCGAGCCGCCCATGCCGAACATGACCAGGATCGCGCCGGCGACGGCGCCCACGAACTTCTGGTTGCGGAAGAAGTGCATGTCGAGCATGGGGTACGGGATGCGCAGCTCCCACAGCGCGAAGGCGCCGAGGACGACGACACCGATCGCGGCCGGGACCAGCACCTCGGCGGAGGTCCAGCCGTGCTCGGGGCCGGTGATGATCGCGTACACGGCGGCGGTCATGCCGATGGTGGAGAGCAGCGCGCCCATCAGGTCGGGGCGCTCGCCCTGCGGGTTCTTCGACTCCGGTACGAGCTTCAGGACGGCGATCAGGCCGACGAGCGCGACCGGGATGTTGATCAGGAAGATCATTCCCCACCAGAAGTGGTCCAGGATGACACCGCCGATCAGCGGTCCGGCGGCGAAGCCGAGCGAGCCGACCGTGGCCCACAGCGCGATCGCCTTCACCCGCTCCGATTCGTCGAAGATCTGCATGACGACGGCGAGCGTGGTGGTCATGAGCAGCGCGCCGCCGACACCCATGCCCGCGCGGGCGGCGATCAGCTGGGCCGTGGATTCGGCCAGTCCGGCGGCGAGCGAGCCGAGACCGAAGAGCGCGAGTCCGGCGGCGAGGAGCTTCTTGCGGCCGTAGCGGTCGGCGGCGTTCCCGGCGGTGAGCAGCAGACCGGACTGGACGAGCGAGTACGCGTTGATCATCCACTGGATGTCGCTGGTCGAGGCGTGGAGCTCCGAGGTCAGCGACGGGATGGCGACGCTGAGCACGGTGTTGTCGAGCAGCACGGTGAGCTGGGCGAGGCAGATGACGCCCAGGATCAGCCAGCGCTGCGGGTGGCCGCCGGAGGTCTTTCCGGCGGCGGGTCGGTTCTCGGCGGTCGTCGCCGTCATGGTTCCCCCTTGTACGGTGTACGGGACTCGGTCTCGTACACCGTACAAGGGTTCTCGTACGCTGTATAGGAGTTTTTTCGCGGGGCTCCTTCCGGGCTACTTCTTCCGCGTCAGGTCGTAGAAGGTGGCCCCGTCGACCGTGACCTTCTGGAAGGTGGCGGAGACCCAGGTGGAGATCTCGGAGTTGCCGCCAGGACCGCCACCCATGCGCATCCCGCCCTCGGCGCCTCCGGACTCGCCGCCGCCGATGAAGTAGTGGATCTTCCCCTGGGCGACGTACTGCTTGAACTGCGCGAGGGTCGGCGAAGGATCGCTGCCGTTGAAGCCGCCGATCGCCATCACCGGCTTCCCGGTGGCGAGCTGGTAGCCGGCGGCGTTCTGCGCGCCGACCGTCGCCGCCGCCCAGGTGTAGTCGTCGGCGTCCCGCAGGAGCGCCGCCTTGGCCTTCGCGCCGACGTTCGCGCCGTTGAGGAGGCCGCCCATGCCACCGCCTCCGCCACCACCCGGGCCGCCGAGACGTTCCGTCCGACCGTCGCCCGTGCCGGTGCCGGTGCCGGTGCCGGTTCCGGGGACGGCGCCCGTGCCGGTGCCGGTGCCGCCGCCGGTGGGCATGCCCTGCGGAGGAGTGCCGCCGGGGGCTCCGCCCTGCGTCTGGCCGGCCTGGCCGGCGGCGCCGCCCTGCGCCCCGCCCTGGCCGTCCGGCGGCCCGCCCTCGAAGACGCGCATCCCGCCCGGCCTTCCGCCCATGGCACCGCCCGACGGGCCCGCCGTCACGATCGACCCCTGGTGGCCGCTGCCCAGCGTGGACAGCGTGTACGCGAACGGTCCCGCCAGCCCCGCCGCCAGACCGAGCCCCGCGACCGCGCGTCCGAACCGCCGATCGAGCCGCCCCGCGAGCAGCAGCCCGAGCGCCGCCACCGAGCCCCCGATCAGCACGGCCCACCGCAGCCACGGCAGCCAGTCCGGGGTCCGGCCGAGGAGCGTCCAGCCCCACACCGCCGTCGCCCCGACCGTCACCGCGAGGATCGCCGAGGCGAGGAAACGGGTCCGCTCCTCCCACAGGACGCTCGCGCCCATGCCGACGAGCGCCGCGATGTACGGAGCCAGGGCCACCGTGTAGTACTCGTGGAAGATCCCGGCCATGAAGCTGAAAACGGCCACCGTCAGCAGCAGCGAACCGCCCCACACCAGGAACGCCGAACGGGCGGTGTCCGTCCGAGGCGCCCTCCAGGTGATCACCAGACCGGCGAGGAGCAGGATCAGCGCGGCGGGAAGCAGCCAGGAGATCTGGCCTCCCACGGCGTCGTTGAACATCCGGCCGATGCCCGTCTCGCCCCAGCCGCCGCCCTGACCGCCGCCGCGTCCACCGCCGCCGACACTGCCGGTCTCGTTGCCGTTGATCCGGCCGAGGCCGTTGTAGCCGAAGGTGAGCTCCAGGAAGCTGTTGTTCTGCGAGCCTCCGATGTACGGGCGGGAAGACGCCGGCCACAGTTCGACCAAGGCCACCCACCAGCCCGCCGAGGCGATCATCGCGAGTCCCGCGAGGGCGAGTTGACCGAACCGGCGGCCGATCCCGGCCGGCGCGCACACCGCGTACACGAGCGCCAGCGGCGGCAGGATCAGGAACGCCTGGAGCGTCTTGGCGAGGAATGCGAGACCGAACGCGACCCCCGCCCACACCAGCCACTTCGTCCGCCCGTCCTCCAGGGCGCGGAGCACCAGATGGATGACGACCGTCATCAGCAGCGCGAGCAGCGCGTCCGGGTTGTTGAAGCGGAACATCAACGCCGCGACGGGGGTGAGGGCCAGGACCGCGGCCGCGATCAGCCCGGCGCCGGCGCTGAACCGGCGCCGAACCGCCGCGTAGAGGACGGCGACGGTCGCCACGCCCATCAGCACCTCGGGCACGAGGATCTGCCAGGAGCCGAGACCGAAGAGGCGGACGGAGAGCGCCATCGGCCAGAGCGCGGCCGGCGGTTTGTCGACGGTGATGGCGTTCGCCGCGTCGAGCGAGCCGAAGAAGAAGGCCTTCCAGCTCTCGCTGCCCGCCTGGACGGCGGCGGAGTAGAAGGAGTTGGCGTAGCCGGAGGCCGACAGGTTCCAGAGGTAGAGGACGCCGGTGACAAGGAGAAGGGCGAGGAACGCGGGCCGCACCCAGGGGGCGTCGTCGGCCCGGCCCCGCCAGAGACGGGCGAGAGGCGTCCCGGTACGGCGTCGGGCGGGTGAGGCGGTCACCTCGGCGTGGGGCGTCCGAGGGGGCACCTGCGGGGAGGGCACCTGTGCGGTGGTCATCGGAAGGTCCTTGCGGTGGAGGCGGCGTCCGCGCCGACGGAATCGGTGTCGGCGCCGACGGAGAAGGTGTCCGCACCGCCGGAGAGGGTGTCCGCACCGGCGGAATCGGCGTCCGCACCGGCGGAGACGGCGTCCGCACCGGCGGAATCGGTGTCGGCGCCGACGGAGAAGGTGTCCGCACCGCCGGAGAGGGTGTCCACACCGGCGGAATCGGCGTCCGCACCGGCGGAGACGGCGTCCGCACCGGCGGAATCGGTACGGCGGTCCGGGAAGACCCAGAGCCGGAAGAGAAGGAAGCGCAGGACGGTCGCGGCCAGGTTGGCCGTGATCAGCACGGCGAGCTCCGTGGAGTGGGCGCGGTCGCCGGTGGCCACGGAGAGCGCGGCGAGGGAGCCGCTGGTCAGCGCGAGGCCGATGCCGAAGACGACGAGCCCCTGCGCCTGGTGGCGGACGGCGCGGTCCCCGCCCCGTACTCCGAAGGTGAGACGCCGGTTGGCGGCCGTGTTGGCGACAGCCGACACCAGGAGGGCGGCGGCGTTGGCGAGTTGAGGGCCGACACCGAGCCGGAAGGCCGAGTACAGCGCCAGATAGAAGAGGGTGGAGAGGACGCCGACGACACAGAAGCCGACCAGCTGCCGGGGCAGACCACCCGGCACGCCGACGAGTCGGCGGTCCCGGGGATCGTCGCCGAAGGGGCGGGCGAGCCGGTCGAGCGGCAGCGAGCCGGTGGCCAGCGCCCGGCCCACCCGCCAGACGCCCTTCAGGTCGTCGGTCGCGGTCCGCACGATGTGGACGGTGGAGTCCGGGTCGTCGACCCAGTCCACCGGAACCTCGTGGATGCGCAGCCCGGCCCGCTCGGCGAGGACCAGCATCTCGGTGTCGAAGAACCAGCCCGTGTCCTCGACCATCGGCAGCAGACGCTGCGCGACCTCTCCCCGTATCGCCTTGAACCCGCACTGCGCGTCGGAGAACCGGGCGGCGAGCGAGCCGCGCAGGATCAGGTTGTAGACCCGGGAGATGAACTCCCGCTTTGGCCCCCGCACCACCCGCGAGGAGCGGGCGAGCCGGGACCCGATCGCCAGGTCCGAGTGCCCGGAGATGAGGGGCGCGACGAGCGGCAGGAGCGCGTTGAGGTCGGTGGACAGGTCCACGTCCATATAGGCGAGGACCGGCGCGTCCGAGTGCGACCAGACGGTACGCAGCGCACGGCCGCGGCCCTTCTGCTCCAGGCGTACGGAGCGCACCTCGGGCAGTTCGGCGGCGAGGGCGCCCGCGACGGCCGGTGTGCTGTCGGTGGAGGCGTTGTCGGCGACGGTGATGCGGAAGCCGTAGGGGAAGGTGCGGGAGAGGTGGTCGTGGAGCCGCAGCACACACGGCTCCAGGTCCTTCTCCTCGTTGTAGACGGGAATCACCACGTCGAGGACGGGCCGCCCGGCCACACCGACGGGCAGGTGCTCCCGGGCGGGAAGGGCGCCGGACGCGGGCCCCGTTGTGGATTGGGTTCGCATGCCCCCGACACTCGCCGGGGCCGCTGTCACGGCTGTGTGATGAGGCTGTGCCCTGCCTGTGAGTCGCGGGAGCCCGCATCACCGCGGCGGGTGCCGGCATCGTCGGGGCGGGTGCCGGCTTCATCGGGGCGGGTGCCGGCATCGTCGCGGTGGCCGGAGCCGCCAGGGCGGGCTGCGCCATCGTCGCGGCGGGCTGAGCCGTCGGGACGGGCTCCGGCATCGTCGCGGCGGGCTGAGCCGTCGGGAGAGGCTCCGCCATCGTCGCGGCGGGGCAGCCGGACGGTGAAGACGGTCCGGCCGGGGACACTGTCGACGCTCACCTCGCCGCCGTGCGCGAGGACGACGGCCCGGACGATCGCCAGACCGAGCCCCGTACTCCCCGCCTGGTCCCCCGCCCGACGCGAGCGTGAGGCGTCACCACGGGCGAACCGCTCGAAGACGTACGGGAGGAGCGCGGCCGGGACGCCGGGCCCGTCGTCCTCGACCTCGACGAGGACGTCACCGCCGTCGCCGCGCACGCGGGCGGTGACGGTGGTGCCGGACGGGGTGTGGGTCCGGGCGTTGGCGAGGAGATTGACCAGGAGCTGGTGCAGACGCGCGCCGTCCGCCCGGATCTCGACCGCCTCCTCCGGCAGTTCGAGACGCCAGTGGTGGCCGGGCCCGGCGGCACGGGCGTCGCTGAGGGCGTCCACGACCAGCGGGGCGAGATCGGTGCTCTCGTACGAGAGCGGGCGTCCGGCGTCCAGCCGGGCGAGCAGCAGCAGATCCTCCACCAGGCCCGTCATCCGGGTCGCCTCGGACTCGATCCGTCCGAGCGCGTGCCGCGTGTCGGGCCCGCACTCCTCAGGGCCGCGGCGGGTCAGCTCCGCGTACCCGCGGATGGAGGCCAGCGGGGTGCGCAGCTCGTGGCTGGCGTCGGCGACGAACTGCCGTACCCGTGTCTCGCTCCGCTGGCGGGCGTGGAGCGCGGAGTGGACGTGGTCGAGCATGCGGTTGATGGCCGCGCCGACCTGTCCGACCTCGGTCCGTGGATCGGCCTCGGCGTCCGGCACCCGCTGGGGGAGGGCGACCTCGCCGCTGTGCAGGGGTAGTTCGGATACCTGTGTGGCGGTCGCGGCGACCCGCCGCAGCGGCCGCAGCGCGATCCCGACCATCGCCCCGCCGGCGAGCGAGGCGGCGACGAGCCCGGCGCCGGTGACGCTCACCTCGACGAGGATCAGGGTGGAGAGGGCGTCCTCGACATCGCCGAGGGGGAGCCCGACGAGGTAGTCCCCGCGCTCCCCGGTGGCGTACTCGACGCGATAGGCGTCGTCCAGGCCCGGCAGCTCGACGGTGTGCGGTTCGCCGTCGCGCGGGACGGTCGCGAGGGCGGTGCGCTGGGCGGAGCTCAGGTCGTGGACGGTGTACATCGGTCCGTACGCCCCTTGCTGCGGCGGATCGGAGACCCCGGCCTGCCCCAGCTCACCGTCGACGACCACCGCACCGAGCGTGCCGAGCGGGGCACCCGGGCCGATGACGAAGCCGAGCGGATCGTGCGAACCGCCGCCGGGCACGCCGCCCGGCACGCCCGGTGCGGTGATCGGCCGCCCGGCGGCCCGGTTGGACACGTTCCGCAGCTGGGCGTCGGCCTGGTCGTAGAGATAGGACCGGAACGCGAACGTCGTCACCGTCCCGATCACGGCGGCGACGACGGCGATCAGGGCGACGGCGGAGACGACAAGCCGCGTACGCAGCGACCACGGCCCGCGGAATCCGGACACCGGGCTACTCCCCCGGCTTGATCAGATATCCGGCCCCCCGCCGCGTGTGGATCATCGGGCTGCGCCCGGCGTCGATCTTCCGCCGGAGGTAGGAGATGTACAGCTCGACGACGTTCGCCTGGCCGCCGAAGTCGTACGACCACACCCGGTCGAGGATCTGCGCCTTGCTGAGGACCCGGCGCGGATTGCGCATGAGGTAGCGCAGCAGCTCGAACTCGGTGGCGGTGAGATGGATCGACTCACCGCCGCGGGTGACCTCGTGGCTGTCCTCGTCGAGGGTGAGGTCGCCGACCACGAGCATCGACTCGCTGCGCGCCTGCGCGGCCCCGGAGCGCCGGATGAGACCGCGCAGCCGCGCCACGACCTCCTCCAGGCTGAACGGCTTGGTGACGTAGTCGTCGCCTCCGGCCGTGAGACCGGCGATCCGGTCCTCGACGGCGTCCTTGGCGGTCAGGAAGAGGACGGGCACGTCGGGCAGATCGCGCCGCAGACCGCCGAGGACGGTGAGCCCGTCCATGTCGGGCAGCATCACGTCCAGGATGACCGCGTCGGGCCGGAACTCCCGCGCCGTGCGCAGGGCCCCGGCTCCGTCGCCGGTGCTGTGCACCTGCCAGCCCTCGTACCGCAGGGCCATGGAGAGAAGCTCGGCGAGCGACGCCTCGTCGTCGACGACGAGGACACGGACGGCGGAGCCGTCGGGCCGGAGCATGTCGGTGCGCCGTTGAGGCGTGGTCGCGGTCATGCCGCCACGCTGGCCGGAGGTACTGAGAGGTCCCTTTCGCTTCCCTGTGAATTCCCTGAGAACACCGCGGAGCGGTGGTGATCGGCTACGTGAGGCGGCCGGGAGCGGCGGAGACGGGGACCGGGCACGTGAGGCGGCGCGGTCGGGGACGACGGAGACGGGACCGGCTACGGGAGACGGCGCGGCCGGGGACGACGGCGAAGACACGACCGGCTACGTGAGGCGGAAGAGCCCCGCCGCGTTGTCGTGCACGACCCCGCGCAGCCAGTCGTCGCCGAGCCCGAGCCGTTCGAGGGCGTGGAGTTGGTGGACGTACGGATAGGGAATGTTCGGGAAGTCGGAGCCGAGGAGGATCCGGTGGCCCAGGGCCCGCAGCCGCGGCAGTTCGTCGGACGGGAAGGGCGCGAGGCGTTCGCTGAAGTCGGTGAAGGCCATGGTGGTGTCGAGGTGGACGTCCGCGTACCGCTCGGCGAGGTCGAGGAAGTCGGCGTACTCCGGCATGCCCATGTGCGCGACGACCAGCCGCAGGCGGGGATGGCGGGCGAGCAACCGCCCGACGGGCACGGGCCCGGTGAACTTGCCGGGGGCGGGCCCCGAGCCGCAGTGGATGACGACGGGTACGCGTGCGTCGGCGAGCGCCCCCCAGCTGTCGTCGAGCAGGTCGTCGTTGGGGTCGAAGCCGCCGACCTGGAGGTGCACCTTGAAGACACGGGCGCCGGACGCGAGGGCGTGAGCGACGTAGCCGGTGGCCTCCGGCTCGGGGTAGAGGGTGGCGGTGTGCAGACAGTCGGGGGTACGGGCGGCGAAGCCGGCGGCCCAGCCGTTGAGCCACCGGGCCATGCCGGCCTTGTGGGGGTAGAGCATCGAGGTGAAGGCGCGGACGCCGAACCCGCGCAGTATGTCGACCCGGCGGTCCTCCTCCTCGCGGTAGGTGATGGGCCACTCCAGGCCGGTCAGGGGACCGACGGCGTCGAAGTAGGCCCAGACCTTGTCGAGGACGTTCTGGGGCATGAAGTGGGTGTGGACGTCGACGAGCCCGGGAAGCCCGAGGGCCGCGGCGAACGCCCGGGGGCCCTCGGGGCCGTCCGCGCCGGGCCCGTCGTGCCCGAGGAGGTGCTCTCCGGGGCCGTCGTGCCCGAGGGGATCCTCCCCGGAACCGACGTCCCCGAGGGCGCCCTCCCCGCGGTCATCGCCTGTCAAAGCTGTAGCTCCGCTCGACCTTGCCGACGTGGACGCTGTAGCTCTCGTACCAATGCTCGCGCCCGTGGCGCTGGGCGGCCTGATGCTCGGCGTTTCGGCGCCAGGCGTCGAGACCTTCGGCGTCGCGGAAGTACGCGACGCTGATGCCGATGCCGCCGGGGGTGCGGGCGGACTCGTAGCCGAGGAAGCCCGGGACGTCCCGGACGATCTCCTGCATGCGGGCGGCGGTCTCGGCGTACCCCTCGGGGTCGTCGGCGCGCAGGGACGTGAAGACGGCGGTGTAGTAGGGCGGTTCGAGGCCCGCCACCAGGCGCTGGGTCATGTGGATCAGCCTGGGCCGGGGGAGGCGGGTGTGTCCATAAGAGCCGCCGGAAGGGATCCAAGTCTTTACGGAGGCGCGTCGGCGGGGCCGGTCAGAACAGCCCACGCCGGCCCGGCGCTACGAGCCCGGTCAGAACAGCCCACGCTGCTCCGGCGATACGGGCCCGGTCAGAACAGCCCACGCTGGTCCGGCGGTACGGGTCCGGTCACGGCGATCGGCACGGAGACGGGTGCGCCGGGGTCGGCCGAGACGATGCCCCAGCCGCTCATGAGCCGGGTGTCGAGGGCGAGACAGCGCCCCTCGGAGTCGAGAAGATGCAGGTCGGGCCCGGCGGCGGCGAGGAGGCGGCCGGCGACGACACCGCCTTCGACGAGTTCGGTGACGGTTCCGGACAGGGGCGGCAGGCCATCGAGATGGAAGGCGTCCGCGTGGTCGTGCACATGGAGTCCGGCCGGTTCGAGGGTCTCGGCCCAGCCGGGCAGGGCGACGGCCCGCCGGTACAGCTCCTCGATCTGCCGGGCGCGCTCGGGGGCGGGGGGCAGGTCGTGCCGTACGCCTCGCTTCCGCGCGTACGGGATCCGGTCGGGCACCTTCAGCGCGTGCCGGAGGACCTCCTCGGTCCGCCGCGCGGCCATGAGCGGCCCGCGGCCGAGCCAGCTGAAGGCGACGGCGCCCTGCTCCAGGAGCCGGGCGTCGCCGCGGGCCTCGGCCGTGATGCCGACCTTGGTCATCCCGGGCCCGAACCAGGCGAGGTACACGCGGTACGGCCGGGGATCGTCCGCGATCGTGTCCGCGGCCACCGAACGCAGCCGGTCGAGCCGCGCGCACTCGGCGCACTGGCCGCCGGTGGCGCGCCCGGGGACGGTCGCGTCGAGCGGACAGGGGTTGCCCCGGGCGCCGGGGCAGTGCCGGCGGTCGACGGCCTGGAAGCCGATCCGCTGCCCGTACTCCAGGCCGGACACGCGCCCGCCCACCCAGCGGAGCCCCGGCGTGCCCCCGCCCCACCGCATTCCGGCGCACCGCCACACCATGCGCGCTCTCCCCTGCCGTCGGCCGTCCGGCTGCCAGTCTGCGCCACGCCCGGCGGGCCCGCCGCCCCCGCCCTACTCCGCCTCAGCCCGGCGGGCCCGCCGCCCCGGGGACGGGCACGCCCCCGCCTCAAGCCGGCACTCCGCCGCCCCGGGACGGGGCCCCCGCCTCAGCCCACCGCCCCGCCTCACTCCGGCAGCAGATAGATCCGGGTCCCGTCCGGCGCGGTGCCGGTCTGACGGATGCAGCCGCGCGCCACCAGCAACGCCACGCAGTCCCCCACCCGCTCGGCGGCGAGCCCGGTCCGCCGCGCGATCTCCTCCAGCCGGTACCGTGCCCCGCCCCGCACGAGCGCGGGCGCGAGGTAGGCGGCGACAGCGCGCACGTCGTCGGTGAGGGCGAGGTGGTCGGCCTGCCAGGAGGCGAGGAGCTCCTCGGGGGTCACGGCGGGGCCGGTGCGCTGGGTGGGGACGGAGAGCCGTTCGAGGGAGTCGGCGATACGGGAGAGATTCCGGTTCGCGTCCCACAACAGAGCGTTCCGCTCCGCCTGCCGGGCGGCGATCTCCTCTTCCAGCCGCAGATTCCGCTTCTCGAGCCGGACGATGATGTCGACGACCTCCCGCGGCATGACGTAGCCGGGGTGCACGGGGGAGGGCTCGAGCGCGTAGGCACCGTCGCGCTGGACCGTGGCGACGACGTCGGAGACCCAGGCCTTGAAGGGCGCGCACTCGGGTTTGGTGCAGGCGTTGACGAGCTGGACGAGCCCTTGCAGATCCACCACCTTCATCGACTTCTTGAGCCCGTGACCCGCGATCTTGCGAGCGACGTCCGCTCCGAGGACACCGCGTGCGAGGTCACCGAGCACCTGCTGGCGCTCTGCCTCCACATGCGCGAGAACCGCCTGCCGGGTGTTGACGTATCCCAGCTGCCTCGCGGCGTCGACGGCCGGGAACCAGTGCGTCCCGTCCGGCATCGTCAGCCTCCGCAAGCGCGCGCCCGTCGCCGCGAACACGAAGTCGTTGATGTCGATCGCGTCCTTCTGTCCGAGCTGCTCGTCCATCGAGCCTCACCTCCGGAAGCGACGCTAGGCCGATGGCATATTCAACTGACATGTAAATCCAGGCGCGTTCACCCGAAAGAAGAAGGCCCCCTGGAAACCAGGGGGCCTCACTCCTCGCGTCCGGGCGGGCGGACTACCGCGCCACGAACTGGGTCAGGATCGCCTGCACCTCATAGATGTCCACGCCCTTGGTGAAGGTCTTCTGGATCGGCATGGCGTTGCCGGAGATCCAGATCTTCAGCTCGGCGTCGAGGTCGAAGGTCCCGGCGGTCTCGACGGCGAAGTGCGTGATGCTCCGGTACGGGATCGAGTGGTACTCCACCTTCTTGCCGGTGATGCCCTGCTTGTCGACGAGCACGAGCCGCCGGTCGGTGAAGAAGATGGTGTCGCGGATCAGCAGGTACGCGGCGTGGATCTGCTCACCCTGTCCGAGCAGCCGCGCGTACTCCTGCTGAGCCTGCGCCGGATTGATCGCGTGCGCGTTCCCGAACAGCGCCATGTCAGACCCCCCAAGAAAAAGACGACAAAAGGATCTTCAGACTATCTCGCGCGTGCTGTCACACTCACGCGCCGGGCAGTGTCGGGAACCGTGACGGACCCGCCAAGGGCCCAACCGCCAAGAAGCACCCGATGTCCACCACCGCCGTCGTCGTCACCGTCGTCGCCGCCGTCATGGCGGGCTTCCCGGCCACCTCGGTCTTCCTCAAGCCGCGTGGGTCACCAAGCCCCTCGCCGCCTACGACGTCCCCCTGGTGGACCTGGCTCGGCACGGCCAAGACCACCGGAGCGGGGAGTTCATGGGCGAGGCCGGTGACTTAGACCGCTTCCAGACGGAACGCGAGGCCGGCATCGCGGCAGCCGTGGAGGACCACTTCCCCGCCCTCCACGAGATCCACACGACGGCATACGCTCCGAGGACGCCCGAACCCGCGAACTGCCGGTCTTCGGCGGCGTCCCCGTGCACCACCCCACCCACGCCCGCCCCCCGTTCCTGATCCTCCGGCCCCCACCATGTGCGCACGGTGGCGGACTTCCTGACCGCGTCGTCCTTCGACAGCCTGTGGGAGCCGCCCGCCACAAGGTCCTGCCCCCCTTCGTCCGCTTCGACGAAGCCGAGGTCAAGCACTGGTTCCTCACCCACCACACCGACCTGCGCACCTTCTACTCCCACACAACCCCGACGGGCCAGGCCATCGTCAAGGCGTTCTGGTACTGACGGCGGACCGACCACCCCCGCGGCGCCTCCGGCACTCAGAGGGGCACCCCCGCGAGGCCCGCGAAGTCCGGGCCATCGGGCCGGTGAAGTCGTCGCGCTCGCGGTATACCGTCGCCGTCTGCCCTCACTGTTTCGCGGCCACACGGCTGGTGCACCGAGGGATCCCGGCGGGGGGCTACGGAACGGCGTCAGTTGCTGAGGCTGCTGGCCGGTGACGACGAGCATCCGCAGCTGCCCTGGCCTCCCTCGTAGGCGGCGCCGCCTACGTCGTGTGGGAGGGGACTTGCCCCCGCCGAGGCACATGCCCGGTCCTATGCGCTCCTACTTCGGCACACGCGGCGGTAGGGCACCGAGACTCCGGGTCCGAACGAGCGATGCCGCTCCTCGGCCGGCATGCCCAGCCGGTCCGCATCGGGCAGATCCCAGCTGCCGACAGAGCGTGGACCTTCATGCCGCGGGTTCAGGATGGTACTCACTCGTCAGCGTCGACGGCCGAGAGTGGGTAACCCACCCCGCAACGTGTGAATGCTCCCCGACCTCGTTCGGTCATCCGCGCCCCGGACGTGACCTCCGCCGAGCCATTCTCCGGCTGCCGCGGCGGCTTCTGCGTCATGCCGACGCTGTTCCGCAGCCAGTACGGCGATGGCCTCACGCATCCGCTGGGTGAGGGCCGCCGCGACCTCCGGACTGCGGCTTCCGTCGATCAGAACCCCGCGATCCTGCCGACGCGTGGTGACGAGCCTCGCGTGCCGGTCTTCCGGCTGTGCGACGCGCAGGCCCTTACCTGTCGCCAACAGACCAATGATCAATTCGAGGGCGTCGATCTTCTTCGGCAGTACCACCGTGTGCTTTCGCCGTGCCCAGTTCGTCGGCTCAAGCGAAGCGCCGTTGAGCCTGCCGTCCTTCGTGATGCTCCCCCAGACCTGTATCGACTTCCAGTTGGCCAAGATCCCCCCACTTGGTCACCCGCATACGGAATTGGCCGTCGCGTGCGCCTTGTTCCTACCCACCGCGACGTCGGACCTACGCCTCGCCGTGAGCACCAATCACCCCCCAGGACCTCGTGGAAGCCCGATCCCCCGCGCCCAGCGCCCATTCCGTCTGCCCGCGCGTCACTGGACTCGGTGCGGTCGGCTCCTCCCGGGCCGATGGCGGACAGGATGGGACTCCCCCGCCTCAGCACCCCACCGGCCGACACCCGCGTCCCAGCAGCGTCCCGCGGAGCGGAGCCGGGAAGCCCCGGCGGAGCAACAGCGAGGCCGGGTGCTTGATGAGGCAGAGAACCCACAGATCGCCATGACGATGGGGTCGACGCGGAGGCGAGGTTGTCGCACTTCGCTGCCGTACGGGCACAACACGAGAGGCCCCGGACTTTCGTCCGGGGCCTCTCGTCTGCTGTGCACTCGGCAGGATTCGAACCTGCAACCTTCTGATCCGTAGTCAGATGCTCTATCCGTTAAGCTACGAGTGCTTGTGCTTCCCGGCTTTTTTCTTGCCGGTCGGCGTTGCGGGAACAACATTACATGACCTGCGCCGTAGCGCGAAATCCATTAGCCAGACACCCTCTGACCTGCGGAAACGTCATTCCGGGGCCTTGTCGCGTCCCCCGGGAGGGCGGCCCGCGCCGGGGCGAGGAGTGTGCGCGGGGCGCGCGGGCGTGGGCTCGGGGAAGGGGTCGGGAACGGCCGAAGCCCCGGCCGTGTGGGCCGGGGCTTCGGGTGGGGCGGAGGCGGAGGGATTTGAACCCTCGATGGGCTTTAAGACCCAAACCGCATTAGCAGTGCGGCGCCATAGACCGGACTAGGCGACGCCTCCATGCACCCCGCGCGGGCGCGAGTGGTGCGTGCAGATGATGACACAGGCGGGCCTGGTGCCACCAATCGCTTCTCACCGTACTAGCCCTCCGGGGCGGAGAGCAAAGCCCGTCGGCGCATCGCACGGCCCCTCCCGCTTGCGCAACGAACGGCCGTACGGAGCGTTAGAGAGGACGGACCCCGAGTCCGTAGCCCCTCCGCCCCGCCGTCCTGGAGTTCGTATGCTGCGTCGCCTCGTCCTCGCGACCGTCACCACCGCCGTCGCGACCCTCGCCACCGCCACCACCGCGACCACCGCCACCGCGATCGGTGCCCTCGGGGGCGGACCGCTGCCGCCCCTGTCCCTCCTCAGCCCGGCCGACACCCTCACCGTGACCGTCGCGAAGAGCGGTCACCGCCAGGCCGACGGCACGTTCAGGCTCGAGTGCGGCGCCAAGTCCGGCGGCGACCACCCCGCCGCGCAGAACGCCTGCCGGCGCCTCGCCCAGCTCGCGAGGGACGGCGAGGACCCGTTCAGGCCGGTCGGCAAGGATCGGTTCTGCACCCAGATGTACGGCGGCGCCGCCGTCGCGCACATCAAGGGCACCTGGCAGGGGCGCAGTATCGACGCCCGTTTCTCCCGGGCCAACGGATGCGAGATCGACCGCTGGGAGAACCTGGAGCCCGTCCTGCCCCGCGTGCGCGGATGACGTGAGGAAGACGTTCGGATCTTGCCGGGGGCACGAGACCTCGCCCCCCGCCCCCCGAGCCTGCCCTTAGACTCCTTCAGTGACAGGCTGCGGCCCGAGGGGCAAGATGGGGCCGGCCAGCCGCCAGGCAAGGTGCAGTGGGTCAGGGAGGAAGCGTCGTCGTGAGCAGCAGGCCATCCCGAGGCGCTGCTCGCCTCGCAGCCATACTTGACGCCCTCCCTGACGGCCTCGTGCTCGTCAACTGCAACGGCACGGTCGTCAACGCCAACACCATCGCCCTCGGCATGTTCGAGACCCCCGGCACCGCGCTCGTCGGGCGCGGCCTGCTCGATCTGCTGCCCGGTTTCGACTCCCGGCTGATCCCCGGCTCCATGCGGCTCCCCGAGGGCACCGACGAGCGGGGCCGCACCAAGCCGACCCGGATGATCGCCCGTCGCACCGACGGCAGCGAGTTCGCCGTCGAGGTGACCAGCGCCAGCCTCGAGGACGGCCGCGAGGCCTACGACTCGTACAGCGGCTACACCGGCGACGAGCTGCTCATGCTCGTCGTACGCGATCTCACCGGCACGCTCGACACCGAGGCCGAACTCGCCCGCTCGCAGCGCCAGACCGAGATGATCCTGCGCGCCGCCGCCGAGGGCGTCGTCGGTACGGACACCGAGGGGCGCGTCGTCCTCGTCAACCCCGCCGCCGCGCAGATCCTCGGCTTCCGGGCCAGCGATCTCGGCGGCAAGGAGCTGCACCCGCTGATCCTGCACTCGCGGCCGGACGGCGAGCCGTTCCCGTACGAGGAGTCGCCGCTCGCGGACACGCTCAAGTCCGGCCGCAAGCACCGGGTCCGCGGGCAGGTGCTGTGGGCGAAGAACGGTTCGCAGGTGCCGGTCGACCTGACGACCGCTCCCGTGCGGGACGGGGATCAGCTCGTCGGCGCGGTGATGACCTTCACCGACCGCCGGCCGTACCAGCAGCTTCTCGACAAGCACGCCGCCGAACTCGCCGAGCACACGGAGCGGCACGCGTCCGAGCTCGCCGACCGCACCGAGCGGCACGCCGCCGAGCTGGAGCGCCAGAAGGAGCGGTACGAGGAGCTGGCCGCCCGGCACGAGCAGCTGACGGCCGTCCTCGGCGAGTCTCTGCGCGGGCCCCTGGAGGAGCTGCGCACGGAACTCGCCACGCTCGCCGCCGACGACGCGGGGCAGCTGTGGCCCGAGGCCAACCAGCTGCTGCACCATCTGGCCGCCGGGTACGCCCGGATGACCACCCTCGTCGACAACGTTCTGGGCTATCAGCGCCTGGATGCCGGAGCGGAGACCCTGGACAAGAGCGTGGTGCTGCTCGACTCGGCCGTGAGCGCCGGTGTCGACGGGGCCGTGGAGCTCATCGGGCCGGGCCGCGTCCAGTTCGCCGTGCACGCGCCGCCGATCGAGGCCGAGGTGGACGCCGGACGTCTCGCGACCGCGCTCGCGCATCTCGTCGCGGACGTGGCAGGCGTCGACTCGACCGGCAAGGCCCGGGTCGTACCGGGGGCCGGATACGCCGACTCGACGATCGTGGTGGCGGCCGCGCAGCGCGGTGACGTCGTACGGATCGAGGTGCGCGGACCGTACGCCGGAGGCGACCCGGTCCACCAGCCCATCGTGCGCGGGATCGTGGCGGCGCACGGCGGTGTGGTGCAGACGCACGAGGTGCCGGGGACGAGCGGCAGCGCGTACGTCCTGGAGGTTCCGCTCGGGAGCGGGAGGGGGACGGTCGCTCAGCCGCCCGCCCCCGAACTCGAGCCGAAGCCCCAGTCCGCGCCGAGGCCCCAGGGCGGACAGCTCGCCCTGCCCGCACAGGCCTCGGAGACCCACGGAGGCGGTCGGCGGCGGGCCCGGCGGGCTTCGACCGACGCCTTCCTCGAGAGTTCGGTGGCGGCGGAGGACGGTTCCGGTTCCGGTTCCGCCGGCAGTGCCGGTGTCGGTGCGGGACCGACGGGTCGTCGGCGTGGTCGTACGGAGACGGCGGACGCACCGGCCGCCGCCGAGCTGATCCCGGCCCAGAGCGCCGACACCGGTACGCATGCCGGTACGGGCACGGGTTCGGAGGCCGGGCCGGGCGTGGCCGAGGCCGCGGGGCCCACCGGACGTCGTCGCGGTCGTCCCGCCGAGGGCGCCGTGGTGACCGCCGCCGAAGGCGCGCAGGGCCGCGCCGCGCTCGGGAACACCGTTCCCCCGCAGGGTGTCCCGGCCGAGGCGCCCGCTCTGGCACGGGCTCTGCCCGCCGTCGCGAGCCCCGATGAGGCGCCGCAGGGGCAGCCCACCGGGCGCCGCCGCCGGGCGCTCGCGGCCGCGCAGGAGCGGGCCGCGGCGGCCGAATCCGGACCGCGTACCCCGTTCGCGCTCCCCCCGGCGGACGCGGACCGCAACCCCGACCCGGCACAGGCACAGGTCCCGGCGCCGACCCAGGCCCGGACGCACGTACCGGCACCGGCCGCACCGGGCCCGCTCCCCGTCGGCGATGAGGGGCGGCACGACGCCGTACCGTCCCGGCCGGGCACCGCTCAGCCGTCTCCGCAGCCGCAGCCGCAGCACCCCCAGCCGCTGCCCGAGCCGACCGGTCGGCGCCGGGCCGCCCAGGACACGTCGGCCGGGGTCCCGGGGAGCGCCCCGCAGGAGACCCGGGCCGCCACCGGCTCCGCACCGCTGCCGCCGACCGCTCAGCCGCTGCCGTCCGAGGCACCTGGGCAGCAGGACCATGTGCGGCAGCATCAGGCGCAGAAGGACCGGACGCAGGGCGGGCGGGCGTTCAGCGTCCGGACGCTCGGTCAGGGTGTCCCGTTCGCCCAGCAGATCGCGGCGCAACAGAACCAGCAGAACCAGCAGAACCAGGAAGGTCCGCAGAACCAGCAAGGTCCGCAGAGCCAGCCGAGCCTGCAGAGCCCTCAGCACCAGCCGAGCCCGCAGAGCCCGCAAAGCGCTCAGGGCCCGAGCGGCGGCACGCCCGTCGGCGGCGGGACCGGCACGATCGGCTCCCCCGCGTCCAACGGGTCCAATGGCTCGAACGGCTCCAACGGCTCCGGGCGGCGGCGCAGGCTCGCCACCCCGCCCGAGGGCGACCGGCCGGCCCCCGCCCCCGTGGAACCGGTGGCCAAGCCGCACCCGCAACAGGCCACCCCCGCGCCCAAGCTCGCTCCCCCCGCCCCGGAAGGCCGCGCGTACGCCATAGGGGCCCCTGCCGAGGGCGCCGCCGAGGGCCCCGAGCCGCTCGACGGCCCGGGCGGTGCGGTCGAGGTCGCGAACAAGCCGCTTCCGCAGCCCGTGGACGACGAGCTGCCCCCGGAGCCGCTGGACAATCCGCGCCGTCTGCTCGTCTGGCCCGCGCCGGACGTCGCCACGCAGCAGGCCCTGAGCGACCGCGGCTACCGACCCGTGATCGTGCACTCCCGCGAGGAGGTCGACGCCCAGATCGCCGCCTTCCCGGCCGCCCTGTTCGTCGACCCGCTCACCGGGCCCATCACCCGTACCGCGCTCCAGTCGCTGCGCCAGGCCGCCGTCGCCGCCGAGGTCCCGGTGCTGCTCGCGGCCGGCCTCGGGCAGGCCACCCGCGAGGCGGCGTACGGCGCCGACCCCGCCGTACTCCTGAAGGCGCTGGCGCCCCGCGACAGCGAGCAGCACCCGTCCCGCGTACTGCTGATCGAGGAGCACGAGGAGATCGCGCAGGCGCTCGCCGCCACCCTGGAGCGGCGCGGGATGCAGGTGGCGCGGGCCGCGACCGACACGGAGGCGGTCACGCTGGCCACCCAGACGCGGCCGAACCTGGTGGTGATGGATCTGATGCAGGTGCGCCGCCGCCGGGCCGGGATCATCGACTGGCTCCGTGCGAACGGGCAGTTGAACCACACCCCGCTCGTCGTCTACACCTCGGCCGGTCTCGACGAGGCCGAGCTGCCGAAGCTGTCGTCCGGCGAGACGGTCCTCTTCCTGGCCGAGCGCTCCACGAGCAGCGAGGTGCAGGCTCGGATCGTGGATCTGCTGGCGAAGATCGGAACGAACTAGCCGAACCGCCGTACGGGGAGAGGGCCAGGCCCCCTCCCCGTACACGCGGTGTCCCGCTCGTCGACCCGACAGCTGGGTCCGCCCTACAGCTGGGTGACGTCCAGCTCGCCCTCCGCGTACTGCTTGCGGATCACCTTCTTGTCGAACTTCCCCACGCTCGTCTTCGGCACCGCCGGGACGATCGCCCAGCGCTCCGGCAGCTGCCACTTGGCGATCCCGCCCTCGGTGGCGAGGAAGACCCTCAGCGACTCGTAGTCCGCCGTCGAGCCCTCCTTGAGGACGACGGTCGCGAGCGGCCGCTCGCCCCACTTCTCGTCCGGCACGGCGACGACGGCGGCCTCGGCGACCTCCGGGTGCGCCATGATCGCGTTCTCCAGCTCGACGCTCGAGATCCATTCGCCGCCGGACTTGATGACGTCCTTGGCGCGGTCGGTGAGCGTGAGGTACCCGTCCGGGCTGATGACGCCGACGTCTCCGGTCTTCAGCCAGCCGTCCTCGCTGAACTTGTCCGCCGGGCGGATCGGTTCGCCGTCGATCCCGCCGAAGTACGCGCCCGCGATCCAGGTGCCACGGACCTCCAGCTCGCCGGCCGACTCGCCGTCCCAGGGGAGGTGTTCACCGCCGGGACCGACGAGCCGGGCCTCGACACCGGCCGGGAAACGGCCCTGGGTGACGCGGTACGGCCACTGCTCCTCCTCGGTGAGACCGGCCGGAGGGTGGGCCATGGTGCCGAGCGGGGAGGTCTCCGTCATGCCCCAGGCGTGACAGAGGCGGACGCCGAGCTTGTCGTACGCCTCCATGAGGGAGGGCGGGCAGGCCGCGCCGCCGATGGTGACCTGACGCATGGACGAGAGGTCGCGCGGGTTGGCGGTGACCTCGGCGAGGAGGCCCTGCCAGATGGTGGGGACGGCGGCGGCGTGGCTGGGCTTCTCGCGCTCGATCATGTCGGCGAGCGGGGCCGGCTGGAGGAAGCGGTCCGGCATGAGCATGTTGATGCCGGTCATGAAGGTGGCGTGCGGCAGGCCCCAGGCGTTGACGTGGAACTGCGGGACCACGACGAGCGTCGTGTCCTTGTCCGTCAGCCCCATCGACTCGGCCATGTTCACCTGCATGGAGTGCAGGTAGATGGAACGGTGGGAGTAGACGACACCCTTGGGGTCGCCGGTGGTGCCGGAGGTGTAGCACATGGCGGCCGCGGAGCGCTCGTCGAGATCGGGCCAGTCGAAGGTGGTGGGGCGGGCGGCGATCAGCTCCTCGTAGTCGTGCACGCGGGGCGCCACGCCGTCGAGGACGGAACGGTCGCCGGGGCCCGACACCACGATGTGCTCGATGGTCGGCAGGTGCGGCAGCAACGGCGCCAGGAGGGGGAGCAGGGAGCCGTTGACGAGCACGACGCGGTCGGCGGCGTGGTTGACGATCCAGATGAGCTGCTCAGGGGGAAGCCGCAGGTTGAGGGTGTGGAGCACCGCGCCCATGGACGGGATCGCGAAGTACGCCTCGACATGCTCGGCGTTGTTCCACATGAGGGTGGCGACCCGCTGGTCGCCGGTGACTCCGAGCTCGTCGCGCAGGGCGTTCGCCAGCTGGGTCGCGCGTGCCCCCGTCTCCGCGAAGGTGCGGCGCTGCGGCTCGGGCTCACCGGTCCAGGTGGTGATCAGAGACTTCCCGTGGATCGTCATCCCGTGCTTCAGGATGCGGGTCACGGTCAGCTGTACGTCCTGCATGGTGCTCAGCACGGCGTCCTCCCGGTGGGCGCTACGTGGCAGTAAGGGTGTGCAGATTCTGCGCACGTACCGCGCGGTATGTCACTACCCGGGAGTACTGAAATGCCAGTGATCGCTGGCGAGGCGGGCTCTGGTCAGCGCACGGGGGCCAGCTCCGGGTCCTCGCGCAGCTTGCCGAGCGCTCTCGACACCGCGCTCTTGACCGTACCGATCGACACGCCGAGCACCTCAGCCGTCTGGGCCTCGCTGAGGTCTTCGTAGTACCGCAGGACGACCATCGCCCGCTGCCGGTCGGGGAGCTTCATCACGGCACGCCACATGGCGTCGTGCAGGACCTGCCGCTCGGCGGGGTCGGGCTCGGGCAGACCGGCCGGCTCCGGCAGTTCCTCGCAGGCGAACTCGTCGACCTTGCGCTTGCGCCACTGGGACGTGCGCGTGTTCAGCAGCGCACGGCGGACGTAGCCGTCCAGGGCGCGGTGGTCCTCGATCCGCTCCCAGGCGACGAAGGTCTTGGCCAGCGCTGTCTGCAGCAGATCCTCGGCGTCCGACGGGTTCGCGGTCAGCGAGCGCGCGGTGCGCAGCAGTACGGGCCCGCGAGCCCGTACGTACGAGGAGAAGGACGGGTAGCCGATGGTCGCGGCGGCCCCCAGGGCGACCGTGGAGGCGCCGGCGCAGACGGGGCCAGAGGGTGGCGGAGTCATGGCTCCACGCTAGAAGCGGCGACGATCCCGGGGATCGGCCCCAGGTCCCGAACCGCACTCCGCCTCAGGTTGTAGGGGCGAGGACGGCTGGACCTCCTGAAGGTGGAGTCGGGCGGGGGAACGGCTCAGGGTCGGCGGCCGGGGGGAGGGTGCCCGGGGGAGGCGCCCAGAGTGGTGCACCGGGGGTGGTGCGCCGGGGGGGACGGGCCGGGCGTCAGGCGCCGGGGCGGGAGGGCAGGGCAGGAGGAGGGGGAGCAGGAGGAGGGGGAGCAGGAGGAGGGGGAGCAGGCGCCTCAGGACTCGGGCAGGTACCTCAGGAGGCGGGCAGGCGCCTCAGGACTCGGGCAGGTACCTCAGGAGGCGGGCAGGACGTGAGCGACCGGGGCGTCGACCGAGTTGCGGTCGATCACCAGCCGGTTGCCGCCGTACGACTCCGCGACATTGCCCGCGTACTGGTGGATACGCCCGTACTCCCGCCAGGCCGTGGAGGGCAGCACGGCCTCCGTGTACAGCGCCGGCGCGCCGACC
Organism: Streptomyces sp. NPDC006551; assembly: GCF_040611675.1. Lineage (NCBI taxonomy): Bacteria > Bacillati > Actinomycetota > Actinomycetes > Kitasatosporales > Streptomycetaceae > Streptomyces > Streptomyces sp. NPDC006551. Next base: position 258,026 of record NZ_JBEXOT010000003.1, on the reverse strand, counting down.
CAGCGCGCGAACCACAGCACCGCCGGAAGGTCTTCGGCCCCGGCCTTCCGCGCCTGCTCCATGTGGCGGACGCCGGTGTCGACGCTGCTGTAGAAACCGGGCAGATAGCCGTGGCGGCGGACCTCGCGATTCCAGGCGCGGACGAAGAGCAAGGTGGTCGCGGCACAGGACGTGTCGGTGATCCGATAGGCCTCCATGTCGAGGTAGAGCGGGCTTGAGGGGCCGATCCCAAGCGCGCGGGCCGCCTTCACGGCCTCACCGGCCTCCTGGGTGCCCTGGCGCCAGGGAGTGGAACCGATCGGGACGTCCTTCTTGTGCTCGGCGAAGACGCAGGGCGCCTGGGAGCCGACGAAGAGCGGGAGCAGCCGCCAGCCCATCGCATGCACCGAGGCCACCCAGGACGGGGTGAGGTGCCGCTGGGTGAGGCACCCTCGGCCCCGGCCTCCGAAGTAGATGCCGACGGCCTGGTACGGGGAGGTGCGCCAGGCCTTCATCACCGCGAGAGAGGGCGCCTCGCAGGTGTCGAAGGCCCGGCCCAGGAGGTGCTGGTACGGGGCGGGAACGGGGGCTGCGGGCGGTGCCGGGGCGGGGGATGCGGTGTCGGGGGGCGCGGTGTCGGGGGACGTGGTGTCGGGGGACGTGGTGTCGGGGGACGTGGATGCGGCCGGCGAGGGGTCGGCCGGCGGTGCGAAGGCCGGGGCAGGGGTGTCGGCGTGGGCGGGCGGGGCGGAGGCCGGGGCAGGGGTGTCGGCGTGGGCGGGCGGGGCGGAGGCCGGGGCAGGCGCGCCGGCGTGGGCGGGCGGTGCGGAGGCCGCTTCCGGGGGCGACGGCGCCGATGCCGGGGCGGCGAGCACCGCGACGGTGAGCGCGGCCGCCACGGTGGGGCCCAGGACCCGCGCCCGTACGGACCGGTGGTGAGGCCCCGTCACGTTCAGGGAGCTTTCCATGGGGCGAGTGAAGAGCCACCCGCCCGGCCCGGCCACCGCTCGGGCCGTCGCCTCAGCCGTCCGTGCCCAGGATCAACCCGGACGTGGGAACCCCGGTGCCTGCCGTGACCAGCGTCCTGGCCACGCCGGGTATCTGGTTCACGGATGTGCCGCGCACCTGCCGTACCGCCTCCGCGATGCCGTTCATCCCGTGCAGATACGCCTCACCCAGCTGTCCTCCGTGCGTGTTCAGCGGCAGCGCCTCCGCCGCCACGAAGTCCGCCGCCTCCCCCCGTCCGCAGAACCCGAACTCCTCCAACTGCATCAGTACGAACGGAGTGAAGTGGTCGTAGAGGATGCCGACGTCGATGTCGTCCGGGCCGAGCCCCGAGCTCTGCCACAGCTGCCGCGCCACCACGCCCATCTCCGGGAGCCCGGTCAGGTCGTCGCGGTAGAAGCTGGTCATCGCCTCCTGGGCGCGCCCGGCGCCCTGGGCGGCGGCGACGATCAGCGCGGGCGGATGCCGCAGGTCGCGGGCCCGCTCGGCGGAGGTGACGACGATCGCCTGTCCGCCGTCGGTCTCCTGGCAGCAGTCGAGGAGGCGGAGCGGCTCCACGATCCAGCGCGAGGCGGCGTGGTCTGCGAGGGTGATCGGCTTCCCGTAGAAGTACGCGGCGGGGTTGCGGGCCGCGTGGCGGCGGTCGGTGACGGCGACATGGCCGAAGGCCTCCGGCGTCAGGCCATACGTGTGGAGATAGCGCTGGGCGGTCATGGCGACCCACGAGGCCGGAGTGAGCAGCCCGAACGGAAGCTGCCAGCCCAGCGCGGCGCCCTCGGCCGAGGGCTCGCGCCGCTGGACGCCGGACCCGAAGCGGCGGCCCGAGCGTTCGTTGAACGCGCGGTAGCAGACGACGACTTCGGCGACCCCGGTGGCGACGGCGAGGGCGGCCTGCTGGACGGTGGCGCAGGCGGCTCCGCCGCCGTAGTGGATGCGGGAGAAGAACGACAGTTCGCCGATGCCGGCCGCTTGGGCGACGGTGATCTCTGGACTGGTGTCCATGGTGAACGTGACCAGGCCGTCGACGTCGCCGGGGGTGAGACCGGCGTCGTCGAGGGCCGTGTGCACGGCCTCGACGGCGAGCTTGAGCTCGCTGCGGCCGGAGTCCTTGGAGAACTCGGTCGCACCGATACCGGCGATGGCGGCGCGGCCGCCGAGGGTGTCGGCCCTGCGGATGCTCACGGCGCTCCCTTCCCGGCGCGCTCGGGCAGGGTCACGGTCACCGTGCCGGTGACATGGTGGCCGAGACGGTTGGCGCCCACGACCCGCACCTGGACCGTGGCGCCGTCGACCTCCGTGACCGTGCCGGTCAAGGTCATGGTGTCGCCCGGATAATTGGGGGCGCCGAGCCGTATCGCCACCTTGCGGAGGACGGCGCCGGGACCGAAGTGGTCGGTGATGTACCGACCCACGAGGCCGTTGGTCGTCAGGATGTTCATGAAGATGTCCGGGGAGCCCTTCTCCTTCGCGAGCTCCGCGTCGTGGTGCACGTCCTGGTAGTCGCGCGAGGCGACCGCTCCGGCGACGATCAGTGTGCGGGTGATCGGGATGTCCAGCGGCGGCAGTTCGTCCCCGGCGTTCATGACAGGTCTCCGTTCGCGAGCAGGTCGCCGAGTTCGGCGAGGAGTTCGGTGCCGCAGCCGAGGTACGCGTCGAGCTGTCTGCCCCAGAGGAAGTGCCGGTGGACGGGGTGGTCGAGATCTGCCCCCGTGCCACCGTGCAGATGCTGCCCGGCATGGACGACCCGCTTTCCGGCCTCGGAGGCCCACCAGGCGGCCGTCAGCGCCTGCTCCGCCGCCGGAAGGCCCTGGTCGTGGCGCCATGCCGCCTCGTACGCGGTGACCCGGATCGCCTCGGTGTCCATATGGGCGTCGGCGGCCCGGAGCTGCACCGCCTGGCGGGTGGCGAGCGGGCGCCCGAACTGCTCGCGTACGGAGGTGTGGGCAACGGCCCGGGCGAGTGACCCGGCGCAGACCCCGGCCTGAAGCCCGGCGAAGGCGATCCGGGCCATGGCCAGCACGTCCTCATAGGCCCCGACGCCCTCGATCCGCTCGGCTCGGGCGCTGCCGATCCGGTGGCCTCGGGCACGGCCGATCCGCTTGGCTCGAGCGCTGCCGATCCGGTGGCCTCGGGCACGGCCGATCCGCTCGGCTCGGGCGCCGTCGAGGACGAGCCGCCCGGCGGCCCAGGGGGCGGTGAGCTCGACGGGTGTCACGGACGCCTCCGCCGTGGGCACCCACCAGAGCGCGCGCTCCTCGTCCGGCACGAGAACGTGGGTGGCGTCCCTGAGCCAGGGCACCCAGTCCACCGCTCCCGCGAGGCGGCCGTCACTGTCGGCGCGTACCGCCCCCGGCCCGGGAAAGGCCCCGGTCACCACCGTCGTACCGTCTCTCAGCCCGGGCAGCAGTCGGGCTCGCTGTTCGTCCGTACCGTGCCGGGCGACGGTGAGGAGTCCGTACACACAGCTCGCCGTGAACGGCACCTGTGCGGTCGTCCGCCCCTGTTCCTCGGCCAGCAGGACGAGTCCGAGCAGTCCGGTCTCCTCGACGGCTCCCGGCAGCCCGGCCGCGCACAGTGCCTTCCACAGTCCGGCGTCCGAATCCGTGCCGGCGTCCTTGAGCCGTTCGTGCGTGGCGAGATCACCGAAGATCCGCGCCGCGAGCTCCACGGCCGCGGTCTGCTCCTCCGTGGGGGTGAAGTCCATGTCAGACCTCGCTCCCCGCCGCCGCCCGGAAGACGGGCAGCTCCAGCTCCTCGTCCACGCGGCGGAACTCCAGCTGGACCGGCATCCCGATCCGGACCTTGTCGTAGGGCACTCCGACCACATTGCTGACCATCCGGACGCCCTCGGCGAGTTCGATCAGCCCGACGGCGTACGGGGGGTCGAAGGCGGGGAAGGGCGGGTGGTGCATCACGACGTACGAGAAGACGGTGCCGGACCCGCTCGCCTCGACGGCGTCCCACTCCTGCGAGCCGCAGGCGTTGCAGCCCGGCAGCCAGGGAAAGCGCGGCGTCGCGCACTCCGCGCACCGCTGGATGAGCAGCCGGTGCGCGGCGACGCCCTCCCAGAATTCGGCGTTGTCCCGGTTGATCACGGGCCGTGGCCGCTTCCCCCAACTTCTCTTCGACGCCGGGGCGTACTTGAGGATGCGGAATCGGTGGGTTCCGGCGAGTTCACCGCCCGCCCGCACGTCCATGCGGGTCGTGACGAAGTGCCCGGTCCCGAGCTTGGTGGTCTTGCGCTCCGACACCGACTCGATCACCGCGTCGAAGGTGATCACATCGCCGGGCTTCAGGGGCCGCAGATACTCCTGCTCGCAGTCGGTGGCGACGACCGAGGTGTATCCCGCGCCGTCGAGGAGCGCGAGCAGCCCGTCGTACGCCTCGGAGCGGTCGGTGTGCCCGGAGAGGCCACCCATCGTCCACGCCTGGAGCATGGTCGGCGGCGCGACGGCGTCCGGTCCCCTGTACGCCGTGTTGGTGTCGCCCATGGCCTCGCACCAGTGCCGGATCATCGGTGCGTTGACGGGGTCCTTGCCGGCGCCCGCGATGGCGGCGGCCCGTCCCTCGTACGCCTTCAGCCGCTCCTGAATGCCATCGACCTCCGCGACCCCTGCGGCCTCCGCGGCCTCCTCGACCCCCGCGACCCCCGCGGCCTCCGCGGCCTCCGCCATCTTCCTGACCTGCCCGAGCTGCCCGACCTGCCTCATCGGCCCGACCGGCCCGCTCTCCTTGGTGTCGTTCACCGGCGCCCACCTCCCCTCTGCGCACGCCCCATGCCGAGTCGCATCGTGGCGACGATCTCGCGCTGCACCTCGCTCACCCCTCCCCCGAAGGTGTTGATCTGTGCGGCGCGGTTCATCCGCTCGAGCTCACCGCCGTCGAACTCCCCCGGCGACCCCGCCCTCACCAGCCCCGCCCCGCCCGCGATCTCCTGACACATTCGATACACCTCGACCGCCGATTCGGTTCCCACGAACTTCACTCCGCTCGCGTCCCCGGGGGCGAGCCGACCGGCCCCCACATCGGCCACCAAACGCCAGTTGAGGAGGCGTGTCGCCGCCAGCCGGGCATGTGCTTCGGCGGCCCGGATCCGCACCCACGGCTCGTCAATGCGGCGCCACCCAGTCGCCGGATCGGGTGTACCGGCCCGGCGGAGCGCGGCCTTGTAGAAGTCCTCGGCCTGCATGCCGATGGCGGCGAGCGCGACCCGTTCGTGATTGAGCTGGTCGGTGATCAGCCCCCAGCCGGTGTTCTCCGCACCGACCAGATTTCCCGCGGGGACACGGATGCCGTCGTAGTAGGTCGCCGTCGTCGTCAGCCCGCCGACGGTCTCGATCGGGGTCCACGAGAAGCCGGGGTCGTTCGTGGGGACGAGGACGATGGAGATGCCCTGGTGCCTGGGGGCGTCGGGGTCGGTGCGGCAGGCGAGCCAGATCCAGTCGGCGTTCTGGGCGTTCGAGGTGAAGATCTTCTGCCCGTCGATCAGCCAAAAGTCCCCGTCCCGTACCGCCTTCGTGCGCAGCGAGGCAAGGTCGGTGCCGGCCTCGGGCTCGCTGTACCCGATGGCGAAGACGGTCTCCCCGCGCAGGATCCCGGGCAGGAGGGTGGCCTTCTGCTCCTCGGTGCCGTACTTCATGAGGGTCGGGCCGACCGTGTTGAGGGTGACCATGGAGACGGGGGCACCGGCCCGGTAGGCCTCGTCGAAGAAGACGAACTGCTCGTCGGGACCGCGGCCCTGGCCGCCGTACTCCTCGGGCCAGCCGAGCCCGAGCATGCCGTCGCCGCCGATCCGGCGGAGGAGTCGCCGCTGCGCGGCGGTGTCGGAGGCGTGCGGCGGGCCGTCGGGCATCACATCGCGGAAGTACGCGCGGAGTTCGGCGCGCAGCCGCAGCTGCCGCTCGGTCGGGGCGAGGTGCACGGCGACGACCTCCCGGGTCGGACGAGGTTTCTGACTGTCCGTCAGCTACATGACTCCTGTCAAGGTCACGAACGCCGCCCGGCTCGCGACGTCCCAGCAACACGGGAACGGCCTGTACACCGGCACCGAAGTACCGCCACCCGATTCCTCCTCAAGCGTGAGGACAAGTCGACGAACCTTCTCCACGCCCCCAACGTCGCGGCTCAGCGCCACGGAGGGCGGAGCGCGTGGGCGACACCACAGCGCACGCGTGACACGGGGGCGAAACCGCGGCGCCGCGAGGGGGAGCGATCCGGCCGATTTCCAGCCGATCCTCCCCACTTCCTTTCTTCGAACGCATGTACGAAACTAAATCCATGGCCATCTCCGACCGGCACGCCGCCACCCTGGCCCTCGCCTACGCGCTGTCCGCCGCAGAGCGCGGGCTTCCCGTCCTTCCGCTCTCCGCCACCAAGCTCCCCGCCGTGCCCTCACCCCACCGCCGGGACCCACGGCCGGCCCGCTGCCGCGGCGAATGCGGACTGCCCGGACACGGGGTGCACGACGCCACCACGGACCCCGCGGCCGTACGGGCCCTGTTCGCGGCCGCGCCCTGGGCCACCGGTTACGGCATCGCGTGCGGACGTCCGCCGCACCACCTGATCGGCGTCGATGTCGACGTCACACCGCCCCTGGACTCACCCCCGGGCGCCTCACCCCACTTGACCGCGGAGCTCCGGCACCTGGCCCTCACGCACCTGTTCACAATCCCGCCCACGGTCACGGTCCTCACGCCCAGCGGCGGCCGTCACCTGTGGCTGACCGGCCCACCGGACGTCGTGGTGCCCAACTCCGCGAGCCGCCTCGCCCCCGGCATCGACATCCGTGGCGCCGGCGGCTACCTGGTCGGCCCGGGCTCGGTCTCCACCCGGGGCGCGTACCGGCTCGCCCCCGGCGCAGCGAACCTCGCCCCCGCGCCCTGCCCCCGCGCCCTCCTGACCCTGCTCGCACCCCCCACACCACCGACGCGCCCCCACCGCGCCGGGCCGCCCCACGGCGAGGGTCTGATCCACTTCGTCCGCACGGCCCACGAGGGCCAACGCAACACCCGCCTGTTCTGGGCCGCCTGCCGCGCCTACGAGAACGGTCTCGGCGACACCCTCACCGAAGCCCTCACCTCAGCGGCGATCCACACGGGCCTCCCCGAACACGAGGCCCGCGCCACGATCCTCTCGGCCGCCCGCCTGACCAGCCGCAGCCCCGCCCCCTCAGCGAACGCCGAAGGCGGGCCCCCGATTCGGAGACCCGCCCTCTGACCTGCTACTTCTCTGACCTGCAAGCGGTGGGTGTGGGATTTGAACCCACGGTGACATCGCTGCCACGACGGTTTTCAAGACCGTTCCCTTAGGCCGCTCGGGCAACCCACCCACGCCCCGCACTCACCTGCTGCGGAGCGGGACACAGCCTACCGGCTGGCGGCCGGAACCCGTCAGCTCTGAACACAGGATGACCACAGCCCCACTCACCGGCCGCGAGAACCATCCCGGCATGCGCTCTGACTGTCGCCCTCGCGCCGTGCCGCAGGGAGCATGAGCGCGCTCCGGATGCTTCTCGCCAGTGACGCTACCGTCCACCCCGAGGTCGACGCGCGCCTCCTCGTGGGAGTTGTCGATCCCGCGGACAACGGCGCGGTTTCGCTCGCAGGAGGCCCACCGCAAGGCCCTCCCGAAGGAGGACCTGAAGACTCCGCTCGCTGAAAAGCCGTACTCACTCCGCCACGCGGGCGTCTCCCTGTGGATCAAGGCGGGCGTCGACCCGGTCGAAGTCACCCGCCGCGCCGGCCACAGCATCGCGGTCCTCTGGCGCTTCTGCGCGAAGATCCTGCGGGGCCGGCAGCACAAGGCGAACGAGCTCATCGGCGCCGCGCTGGACGCTTGAACTCGCCATCACCGATACCTCCCGGGGCCAATTCCGCTGCCTGCACTGCGTGTTGGTCGCGTGAACTAGTCTCAGCGCCATGGCTGCACAGAAGCGGATAGTCGCGCTGACAGCACTGCTGAGTGCGCTCTGCGGCTCGGCATCGACAGCGGGTGTGGTCGTTGCGATGAGCGGAAACGGCACTGTCTCGGTGGAGGCTCACAGGGCCGAGCCGCAGACACGCGAGGACTACCTTCGGCTCTGGGAGGCGGCTCTGGCGAAGTCCGGTAAGCAGCTACCGGCCAACGTGGACAGGATGACCGACCGGGAGATCTTCGAAGCGATGTGGTCGGAGTGGCGAAAATACGCCGTTCTTGAAAAGCAGCCCACGGGCCCGGCTGGCTGAGACAAATCGGCGACGGGCCTCTCTCCGCTCCGAGAGGGCCCCGTCGCTGCATGACCATCCAGGAATCACACACCGTTGGCGGTGTTGATCACCGCAGCCGCATAGCTTCCGTGTTCAGAAGGGAACAGGTCATCATCGGCCCGCTCCTGCCGCGGAAGTCGCTGGTGTCCGCCCGAAGCTCGCCCGGAAACCGATCGCGGCCTTCAAGACCGTTCCCTCAGGCCGCTCGGGCAACCCACCCCGCGCCAGGGCCCGTCAGGGGTGGCGCGGGGGGATGCCTAGCCGGTCAGTTGTCGCCCGTGCGTTCGCCGAGGGTGACCGTGGTGGTCGACGTCTTGCCGTCGCGTTCGTAGGTGACCTTGACCGAGTCGCCCGGCTTGTGGGTCCAGATCTCGCTGATCAGGGTCGGGCCGCTGTCGATCTGACGGTCGCCGAAGCCGGTGATCACGTCGCCCGCCTTCAGGCCCGCCTTCGCCGCCGGGCCGTTCGGGGTGACCGGCGGCGTACCGCCCGCGCCCTGGTCCGCGATGGTCGCGCCCTCGCCCTCTTCGGTCATGTTCACCGTCGCGCCGATCACCGGGTAGACCGGCTTGCCCGTCTTGATCAGCTGCTCGGCCACGTTCTTGGCCTGGTTGACCGGGATCGCGAAGCCGAGGCCGATCGAGCCCGCCTGGGACTGGCCGAAACCGTTGCCGGTCGACTGGATCGCCGAGTTGATGCCGATCACCGCGCCGCTGGCGTCGAGCAGCGGGCCGCCGGAGTTGCCCGGGTTGATCGAGGCGTCGGTCTGCAGGGCGCTCATGTACGAGTTCTTGCCGCTGGAGCCGTCGCCCGAGGCGACCGGGCGGTTCTTGGCGCTGATGATGCCGGTGGTGACCGTGTTCGACAGCCCGAAGGGCGCGCCGATCGCGATCGTCGAGTCGCCCACCGCCACGCTGTCGGAGTTGCCGAGCGGCAGCGGAGTCAGACCCTCCGGCGCCTCCTTCAGCTTCAGGACGGCCACGTCGTAACCCTCGGCCCGGCCGACCACCTGGGCGTCGTACGTCTTCCCGTTGGAGAAGGTGGCCGAGAGCGTGCCGCCGCCCTCCGCCGCGGAGGCCACCACGTGATTGTTGGTGACGATGTGGCCTTCCTTGTCGTAGACGAAGCCGGTGCCCGTGCCGCCCTCGCCCTCGTTGCCGCCGGACTTCGCCTGGATGGTCACGACGCTCGGCAGCGCCTTGTTGGCCACGGCCGCGACCGTGCCCGGGTCGCGCTTGAAGGAGGCCGGGGAGTCGCCCGCGGACACCGTCGTCGAACTCGTGCCGGTCTCCCCGCGCTCGGCCGCCCAGTAACCGATGCCACCGCCGACGCCGCCGGCCACCAGAGCGGCCGCGAGGACCGCCGCGACGAGGCCACCGGTCCGCTTGCGGGGGCCCGCCGGCGCGGGCGGGACGGGCGCGCCCCAGGCCGGCATGGTCGGCGGAGGCGGAGACCAGCCGCCCGCGTGCCCCGACGCCTGCGCGGCTCCCGGGGCGTGCGCGGCCGGGGCGTGCGCGGACGCCCCGGCCGGAGCCTCGGCCGGGGGTGTCACAGGCAGCGGCGCCGTGGCGGGCTCGGACCGGGGGGAGTGTCCGGGCGCCGCCTCCGGCACCGCTGCCGGCTCGGGTGCGTCCACCGTCGACGCAGGCGGTACGGGAGGGGCGGGAGGCGTGGGAGGGGCGGACGGGGCAGTCGGGTCCGCCGGAACCTCCGTGCCCTCGTTCTCGGTGCTCACAGCTCTCTCCTCGTTTACTGCGCGGGTGGATGAAATGGGGCTCTGTGTGCGAACAGCTTTTCCCACAGGGCGTCAGGCCACTGTAAGCCGGAGCTGTGCGTCCGCACGCCTTTCTTTATTTACGGACAGAACGGACCTGATCCGGTACGACCGCCCCGCCAATGGCACCATGTCGCGGTGACCCACGCACGGCAGCACACGAACCGCGGCCCCGTCCAGGTGGTCGCCCACCGCGGAGCATCCGACGACGCCCCGGAACACACCCTCGCCGCTTATGTGAAAGCCATCGAGGACGGAGCCGACGCCCTCGAGTGCGATGTCCGCCTCACCGCCGACGGCCACCTCGTCTGCGTCCACGACCGGCGCGTCAACCGCACCTCCAACGGTCGCGGCGCCGTCTCCGCCCTGGAGCTCGCCGACCTCGCCGCCCTCGACTTCGGCGTCTGGAAGGGCCGCGAGGAGGCGGGCGAGAGCCCGGACTGGAAGGACCCGGGCCTCACCTCCGTACTGACCCTGGAACGGCTCCTCGAGCTGGTCTCCGACGCCGGGCGACGCGTCGAGCTGGCCATCGAGACCAAGCACCCCACCCGCTGGGCGGGCCAGGTGGAGGAGCGGCTGATCCAGTTGCTCCAGCGGTTCGGCCTCGCCGCACCGTCGGCCCCGGAGGACTCTCCCGTACGCGTCATGAGCTTCTCGGCCCGCTCGCTGCTCCGGATCGCGGCCGCGGCACCGCACCTGCCCACCGTCTCCCTGACGCAGTTCCTCACTCCCCGGCTGCGCGACGGGCGCCTGCCGGCGGGCGCCCGGATCGCCGGACCGTCGATCCGGATCGTCCGCCACCACCCCACCGTGATCATGCGGCTCCAGAAGGCCGGGCACCAGGTCCACGTGTGGACGGTGGACGATCCGGAGGATGTCGAGCTGTGCGAGCGGCTCGGTGTCGACGCGATCATCACCAACCGACCGAAGCAGGTCCTGTCCCAATTGGGACGCCTTTAGCCCCTTTCCCCTCCCGTATCGCGGCTTACACGGAGTGCACCGGCGCGTTCGGTCCGTACTCGATCGTCACGAGTGCGTCACCGCACGCGTATCGGCCGGTTTCCGGTCCAGTCCATTGGGGCATCCACACCGTGGCGTGGGGCAAAGGAGGTCTCGGGGGTGGCGTTGGTGGTGGCACAGGAGGTGCCCACGTCGTCGAGCATGGCCGTACCCCATGGCCCTGCGGGCGTGGGTAAGGCGCGACACCGTATGCGGGAGCAGTTGCACCGCAGCGGCATGTCCGAATCGGTCGTCGACGACGCGGTACTGATCCTTTCCGAATTGCTCAGCAATGCCTGCCGGCACGGCAGGCCGCTGGGCCGGGCAGAGATGGGCGACGGGGACGTCCGTGCGGCCTGGCACATCGACACGTCGGGCGGTCTGACGGTCGAGGTGACGGACGGCGGTGGTCCCACACGGCCTGTTCCGTCGACGCCCTCGGTCACCGCACGCGGCGGCCGCGGGCTGAACATCATCAGCGCGCTCGCCCGGGACTGGGGCGTACGGGACAGCGCGACCGGCGAGGTCACGGTCTGGGTGGTCGTCACCGAAGGCCATCGCCGCGAGGACTTCGCGGCCCGGGTCGGCGGCGGCTCCGGCTTCGACTTCCTGGACGCGTACGACGACCTTGACTGAACGGCGCGGGCGGCACGTACGACAACCCGAACCCCGGCCAGTGGGCACGACGGCCGGCGACGAACCCCGGCCGGTGGGGACGAGGACCAGGAACGAACCCCGGCCAGTGGGCACGACGGCCGGCGACGAACCCCGGCCGGTGGGGACGAGGACCACGACCGCGCGCTCGTACGGCCCGCACGACGACATGGACTGAACGTCGGGCGGACCGAACTCCCGGCCTGAACTCCCAGCCTGATCCCCGTGGCGCGTTCGGGCGGCTAGGCTCGCCCGACACAGAGCCGTGCACCGCGCACCGCACTGCACCACCGCACCGCCGCGATCGGGAGAAAGCCACACCATGGCCAAGAAGCGCCCCCAGACGAAGGCCGCCAAGGCACAGGTCACGAACGGGGAGATCCCGGTCGTCGGCGCACGCGAACCGTGCCCGTGCGGCTCGGGCCGCCGCTACAAGGCGTGTCACGGCCGGGCCGCCGCGCACGCCGTGACCGAGCTGGTCCAGCGCCCCTTCGAGGGCCTGCCGGGCGAGTGCGACTGGGTCGCGCTGCGCGAACTGGTGCCCGCCGCCACCGTCCCGCTCACGCTGAAGAACGGGCTGCCCGAGGGCGTACCGTCCGTGACCCTCGCGACCGTGCTGCCGATGGCGTGGCCGGCGCTGCGCCGCGACGACGGCTCCGTGCTGCTCGCGCTGCAGAACGACTCCACCTCCGGCGACCTCGCCCGCGATCTCGCGGACACGCTCCAGCGCGCCCTGGAGGCGGAGCCCGGTACGCCGGTCGCCGCCCGCCGCGTGCCGGCCGAGGGGCCCCGCCTGCAGGATCTGCTCGACCCGAACGGCGATTTTGCGCCGGTCGTGCACTCGGGCTTCGAATTCTGGATTCCGGAATCCGCGGAGAACTCCAACCCCGAGGTCGCGGCCTCCCTGGAGCGCGCCAACGCCGCCGCTATCCCCACGGTCAAGCTGACCGGTGTGGAATCGGCGTACTGGTGCGAGACCCCGGAGAAGAACCACCTGCGCTGGGTCATGCCGCACCCCGAGGAGAAGCTCCTCGACGCGCTCGCCCGGCTGCACGCGGCCGGTACGTCCTCGCTCGGCGACGACACCCGTCTGGTCGGCTCCTTCCGCGCCCACGGCCTGATGGTTCCCGTCTGGGACCTGCCGACGGCGATGGGCGCCGAGGAGTGCGAGAAGCCGGCCGCCGAGTTCGCCGAGCGGCTGGCCGCGGCGCTGGCCTCCGACGCCCCGCTCACGCAGGAGGAGCGCCGGGCCCGTGGCGGCCTGACCAACCGCCAGGTCACGCTCAGCTGATGCCCGGGGTGGCGGCGGTGACTGACAGACCGACCGGTCGGTGACTTCGGCCACAACTCCCGCAGAGGCCAGGAAAATACCTGTCCGAATAACCGAGATCGAATTTGCGAACAGCAGATCTCTTGTTACCGTTCTAGAAGCCCGGTCGCTGGTGCATCCCCCGTCGCCAGCGACCGGGCGTTCTCATGCCCGCATCCGGCTCCCGGATCAACTCAACTCCCGGCCGCTCCCGCCGGGTTGCTCCCGGAGCGCAGAAGCAGTGGCGTACTCGCGCCCTCCCCCGCTCCCGCGAATTCCGCGACAGCCGAATATGCCGAAGCCTCTCCCCGGGAGCGCTCCTTCGGCGTCTCACACGCCCCCGGTTCGTCCTGTGCCGTGATCGGGCAACGCACTTGTACGGTCCGTCCGCCGGGCCCCATCAGGGTGAGGACGGATTCGAGCTCCTGGCCGCCGGCATTGCGGTAGTACGTACGCCCCCAGGTGTCGGGCCCCTCCGTCAGGACGCAGGTCTGCGCCTCGATCCCGTGGGGAGAGGTGAGTTCGGGGCCGCAGCGCGAGGCCCGCGCGGGCGGCCGAGCGGGCGCCGGCGACGAAGGGGACGCGGAAGTCGGAGCAGTACCCCCGACTGCCAGGCCGGTCCCCGGCAACAGGCCACCGCCGCCATCACGGCGGCCGTCGTCCGTCGCCTTCGCGTCGTCGGAGGGCCCCGGGCCGGCCGCGGGCCCCGCGAGGGCGGCCAACGGCAGAAGCGTGGCGCTCACCACGACGGCCCCGAGCCCGATCATGCGGAGATTCAAGGGACCCACCTGCCCGGCTGACTGCGACTCGTGAACGGTGGGCCGAAGATATCGGCGGATCGCGGGCGCGCGGCACGCTCCGCGCCCGTTTCCGTACAAGTCGGGCCGACTCACACCCGTACGGGTGACAGAAACGGTCCCGACAACCCGAGGTTGTCGGGACCGGTGCCCGTACTGCGTCGGCCGGCGTGCGCGTACGTCCCGCGCCCCGGCCGGGATCGGATCAGTAGGCGAGTCTGCTGCCGCCGCCCGGCGCGCCAGTGCTGGCCTCCACCAGCGCGTCGACCACGGCCTCCACGTCCGGCAGCCACGGACGGGCCGAGCCGGCCAGCGGCGCGCGCTCCCAGCGCACCTGTCCCGTACCCGCGACCGACGGCGGCAGCAGGAGATACCCGCCCTCGCCGTGGAAACGCAGCGAACTGGGCACGCTGTCCTTCGCGTAGAGGAGTTCGCCCAGCCGCTCCAGGCTGTACGGGGCGACCATCAGCGACCATCGCGTCGGGGTCGCCAGCACCGGGCCGAGCCGCATGCCCATCGCGTCGAGCGCGACCAGGGCCCGCGCCCCCGCCACGGCCGGCAGGCTCACCGCGCACGGCGCGCTCCCGCCGGTCGCCAGGAGGAGCGGCGCGTCCGGCCGCCGCGTCCACCACCAGCGGACCATGCGCTCGTCCGTGGTCGCCGCGAGGAGTCCCGGGTCGAAGGGGTGCGCGCCGGGCACCACGCACTCGGGGTCCGGGCAGGCGCAGCCCGCCCCTCCGGACGTACGGGCCGCGGCCCGTGTCGTCGCCTTCAGCCCCACGCCGGGCAGTACGGGCCAGTCCCACTCGAGAGCGCAGGTGAGCGCCGCGTCGAGCTGAGCGGTCCTCTCCTTGCGCCGGAACCGGAGCCTGCGTCGCCTTCCGAGGATCTCGCGCATGAGCGCTCGTTCCTTTCCGTTGAACGCCGAATCCACATCACACCACGTGCAGATCACTTCACTGTGCGTATCAGCGCGTACAAGGTCGGCGGTTCGCCGCCCCGTGCCGATGGGGCGGGACGGACCGAGCCGCAGCTCGTCATCCACTCGGGCCACTCGAAACACGTTCCCCGCCACTCGGGGACGGGTGCGGCCTGCGGCGATGAAGACGCCCGGGCTCCGCGTCAGGTTCCGGAGCAGCGTCAACTGCCCCTGAGTATCACCGTTTACGTACCCAGCACGCTCGGAATGACGCGCTTTCAAACGTCGCCAGTCGACCGCAAAAGGTGCACACCGAGGGCAATTTTCGGCCAACTTCCCTCGCACTTCAACCCTTCTGCAGAACCCCATAGACACCACAAGTCCCGTGGGGACAATGCTGGACATCGCTCCTCTTGTGCGTGTACATGTGGATGCATGGATAGCGGCGCAGAATGACATGGGGGTTTGCGATGCTATTGCGCGAAACGCACCAGTCGGAAAGCCGACGGCTATGAGCGCCCCTCACCTGCCGAAAGTGGCTGGAATCGATTCAACGGTTCCCTCTCCCGCGCACACTGCGACGCCCCTCCCGGGCGTGCCCGCCGCGCCCCTCCCGCCCGGCGCGCTGATCCAGGACCGGTTGGCCGGCTGGGTCTCCGACCTCACCACCCTCCATGAACTCACCGAGCGCCTGGTCAGGACCGGTTCGCTCGACGACGCGCTGCACGAGCTGCTCAGCGCCGGCGCCACCCTCGTCGGCGCGCGCCGCGGCATGGCGGTCCTCGAACCCGCCGACGGACTCGGCCCGGCCACCACCATCGGCCTGGGCCTCGCCCACGCCGACCTCGGCACCATCGAGACCGTGCCGCGCAGCGCCACCTCCTACGGCCGCATCCTCGAAGGTCTTCCCGATCCGGTCGCGATCCCCGACCCGATCGCCGTCCCCGACCTGCTCGGCGAGGCCGAGCTCGACCCGCGCCACCGCGAGGTCGCCGCCCGCCTGGGCTACGCCGCCAGTTACGCCCTTCCGCTGGCCACCGAGGCCGCCGGAAGACTCGGCGCCGTCGTCTGGCTGTACGACGAACCCGCCGAACCCTCCGAACGCCGGCGCCATCTCGTCGGCCTCTACGGCCGGTACGCCACCGAACACCTCGCCCGGCTCCTGGAGCTGGAGCGCGCCCGGGTCCAGGTCGCCACCGTCGCCGAGGAACTGCTCCCCAGCCGCCTCCCCCGCGTCCCCGGCGTCCAGCTCGCCGCCCGCCACCGCACCGGCCCCCAGGGCGGCGGCGACTGGTACGACGCGCTCCCGCTGCCCGAGGGCGCCCTCGGGCTCGCCGTCGGCTCCGTCTCAGGAACCGGCCCCAGCGCGCTCGCCGCCATGGGACGACTGCGCGCCTCCCTGCGCGCCTACGCCGTCATGGAAGGCGAGGACCCCGTCGCCGTCCTCTCCGACCTGGAACTCCTCCTCCGGCTGACCGAACCGGCCCGCTCCGCCACCGCGCTCTTCGCCTACTGCGAGCCCAAGCAGCACAAGCTCGTGCTGGCCGGCGCCGGGCACACCCCGCCGCTGATCATCGGAGACCACCGCACCGAATTCGTCGAGACCTCCCTGTCGGCGCCCCTCGGCATGCTCGCCTGCTGGGAGGCGCCCAGCGTCGAGCTCGCCCCCGCGCCCGGAGAAACGGTGCTGCTCTACACCGACGGGCTGCTCCGCCGCACCGGCGACCCCATCGACCGAGCCTTCGCCCGGCTGCACGCCGCCGCCGTGAGCGTCCCCAAGGCGGACCGGACCGACCCGGGCGCCGTCGCCGACCACGTCCTGCGCACGATGCTGCCCGACGGGCTCGGCGACACCGCCGACGGAGAGGACGTGGTCCTGCTCGCCGCCCGCTTCGAGTGAGCGGAACGCGACGCGGTAGGTGACCGGACGGCAGCTCACCGGTCAGGGGTCTTACGGCCCTGGGGCCCTCTTCCGTACGACCGTACGATGGTGAAGGTTCAGTGTCGTACCAAGAGGAGGCAGACCCGTGGCCGAGGAGCTCACCCCGGAGACCCCGGAAGAGACCGAAGAGCCGATCAAGCAGCGCAAGAACGGCCTGTACCAGGGCGTCTCCGACGAGCTGGCCGAGAACATGAAGTCCGGCTGGGCCGACACCGAGCTGCACGGCCTGGCGCCGATCGCGCAGGCCGAGCACACCGCGGCCCGCCGCGCCGCGCTGTCCGCGCGCTTCCCCGGCGAGCGGCTGGTGATCCCCGCGGGCAACCTGAAGACCCGCTCGAACGACACCGAGTACAGCTTCCGCGCCTCCACCGAGTACGCCTACCTCACCGGTGACCAGACGCAGGACGGCGTCCTGGTGCTCGAGCCGGTGAAGGACGGTCACCGGGCGACGATCTACCTGCTCCCGCGCTCCAACCGCGAGAACGGCGAGTTCTGGCTCGACGGCCAGGGCGAGCTCTGGGTCGGCCGCCGCCACTCCCTGGCCGAGGCCGAGCAGCTGCTCGGCATCCCCGCCAAGGACGTGCGCGAGCTGCCCGCCGCCCTCAAGGAGGCCACCGGCCCGGTCCGCGTGGTCCGCGGCCACGACGCCGCCATAGAGGCCGCCCTGACCGACAAGGTCACCGCCGAGCGCGACGAGGAGCTGCGGGTCCAGCTCTCCGAGGCCCGGCTCGTCAAGGACGACTTCGAGATCGCCGAGCTCCAGAAGGCCTGCGACGCCACCGCCCGCGGCTTCGAGGACGTCGTCAAGGTCCTCGACAAGGCCGAGGCGACCAGCGAGCGCTACATCGAAGGCACGTTCTTCCTCCGCGCCCGCGTCGAGGGCAACGACATCGGCTACGGCTCCATCTGCGCCGCCGGCCCGCACGCCACCACCCTGCACTGGGTCCGCAACGACGGCCCGGTCCGCTCCGGCGACCTGCTGCTGCTCGACGCCGGCGTGGAGACCAACGAGCTCTACACCGCCGACGTGACCCGCACGCTGCCGATCAACGGCCGGTACACCGAGCTCCAGCGGAAGATCTACGACGCCGTGTACGAGGCGCAGGAGGCGGGCATCGCCGCGGTGAAGCCCGGCGCCGCCTACCGCGACTTCCACGACGCCGCCCAGCGGGTGCTCGCCGAGAAGCTCGTCGAGTGGGGCCTGATCGAGGGCCCGGTCGAGCGCGTCCTGGAGCTCGGCCTCCAGCGCCGCTGGACCCTGCACGGCACCGGCCACATGCTCGGCATGGACGTGCACGACTGCGCCGCCGCGCGCACCGAGGCGTACGTCGACACGACGCTGGAGCCGGGCATGTGCCTGACCGTCGAGCCCGGTCTGTACTTCCAGGCCGACGACCTGACGGTGCCGGAGGAGTACCGCGGCATCGGCGTCCGGATCGAGGACGACATCCTCGTCACGGAGGACGGCAACCGGAACCTCTCCGACTCGCTGCCGCGCCAGGCCGACGAGGTCGAGGCGTGGATGGCCGGCCTGAAGGGCTGATCCGCCGCCGCCTTCGTACGCGAGCGCCAGTTCGTACGCGAGCATGAGAAAGCCCCCGCCGATCCGCATACGGGTATCGGCGGGGGCTTTCTCGCGCTCGGATGCGGGTATCGGCGGGGGCTTTCTCGCGCTCGCGTACGCGAGTCGGACCAGCGCGTGTCAGGTCAGCGCGAGCGGCGCGTCGGACCGCCACTTCACGATCTTGTCGAAGCTGACCACGGCCCCGCCCAGGCCCGCTCTGTTGCCGAAGTGGACATGGTCGGCCAGCTCCTCGATCAGCCGCAGCCCGCGGCCGTTCTCGCCGTCCGGAGCCGCCCGCTGGACCGTCGCGGGCCGGCCCTCCGGAAACCCGGGCCCCGAGTCGGCCACTTCGATACGGCAGGTCTCGCCGTCCAGATAGGCGGTGACCCGGTACGCCTCCGAAGCGTCTCCCATGGCCCGGTCGCCCCCGTGCTCGACGGCATTGGCGCACGCCTCGGTCAGCGCGACCGACAGCTCGTAGGAGATGTCCGGGTCGACGCCCGCCGTCTCCATCGTGCCGAGAAGAAGCCGCCTGGCGAGCGGAACGCTCGCAGCCTCGCGCCGCAGATGGAGAGACCACCACATGCTCATGCTCCAGCCTCCCGGCCGCGGCTCGACATTACCGTTACGTATTGCCGCGCTCTGCCGTTCGTAAGCCCTCCGGGAGCACAACAGCCCTCATTCGGCGGATGCACTCATGCCGCGCGCCGGTGTATGTCGCCGCGAAGACCCCCAAGTGTGATCTTCCGGACCTGCCGCATGGCGGCAGAGGCGCTGGTGCGATGATGGGCCCGCCATGTCTGCCCCCACGCTCGGTCCCCAGCTGCTGCGGGCCGCGGTGTTCGCCGCGGTCTGTGTCGTGCTGTCCGGCCTGGGCCACGCCCTCGCCGCCTGCGCGGGCATCGCCCTGTGGAGCGTGCTCGCCGGCTTCCTGGGGGTGTTCGCGAGCATCCTCCTCTTCACGGGGCGGGAACGCTCGCTGCCCTTCATCGTCGGCGCGCTGACCGTCGGACAGCTCGGGCTGCACACCCTGTTCGGGCTCGGGCAACGCCCCCTCGCGCTCGGGGCGGGCGCCTCGCCTGGCCGCGGCCTGGGCCTCGGCCCGGACGCGAACGACGCGCTCGTCCGCATGGCCGCCAAGCTGGTCTGCGGCGCGGGTGCCGCCTCCCTCAGTCCCGCCGACGCGAGCCGGATCATCACCGACGCCGGCCTCGACCCGGCCGACGCGGGCGCGCACCTCCACCCGGGCGGCCACCTGGCCGCCGGCG
This sequence comes from Streptomyces sp. NPDC006551, assembly GCF_040611675.1. Lineage (NCBI taxonomy): Bacteria > Bacillati > Actinomycetota > Actinomycetes > Kitasatosporales > Streptomycetaceae > Streptomyces > Streptomyces sp. NPDC006551. Next base: position 238,572 of record NZ_JBEXOT010000003.1, on the reverse strand, counting down.
CTCCGCAGAGCGCCGAGCTGCTGCCGAACCTGCCCATGGCGATCGGCCATCTCCTGGCCGCTCTCGCCACCGGCTGGCTGCTGCGCCGAGGCGATCTCGCCCTGCGCCGGCTCGTGCAGCTCTCGGCGCAGGGCGCGACCGGGCTCGCCGAGGCCGCCCTCGTCCAGTCGCTGCGGGCCGCGCTCGCTCTCGTACGGGCGCTGCTCGCCGGCCTTCCCGGAGTTCCGGTGACCGGGCCGCTGCGCCCCGTCCGTACCGCGGCCGACGACCCGCCGCCGCAGGTGGCGGAGGCACTCCAGCACACGGTGATCCGGCGCGGCCCGCCGGCCGCCGCCTGCGTCCTCGCAGCCTGACGCGGACCGCTCGAAGGGAGCGGGTCCGCGGTCGCCCACGCGCGCACGACCGGTCGAGACCGTCGGCGTGCCGGGGCGCTCACCCTCTTCTCCGAGCTGGAGTGTCTTCCGCCATGAACGTTTCCCGTATCGCCGTCGCCGGCGGCGTCGCCCTCTCCTCCGTCGTCCTGCTCTCCGGCACCGCCTTCGCGCACGTCAGCGTGCAGCCCCAGGGCGAGGCCGCGAAGGGCGGCTACGCGACCGTCAACGTCAAGGTCCCCAACGAGCGCGACAACGCCTCCACCGTCAAGGTCGAGGTCAACTTCCCCACCGACCACCCGCTCGCCTCCGTCATGCCGCAGCCGGTGCCCGGCTGGAAGGCCGAGGTCACCAAGGCCAAGCTCGCCAAGCCGCTGGAGCTGCACGGCAAGAAGATCAACGAAGCGGTCGCCAAGGTCACCTGGACCGCCGACGGCTCGAAGATCGGCCCGGGGCAGTTCCAGCAGTTCCCGCTCTCCCTCGGACAGCTGCCGGAGAACACCGACCGGCTCGTCCTCAAGGCCATCCAGACCTACGACAACAACGAGGTCGTCCGCTGGATCGAGGAGCCCAAGGAGGGCGCGGCCGAACCGCAGAACCCGGCCCCCGTACTGAAGCTCTCCGCGGCCTCCGACGACCACCACGGCGGCGGCGCCACCGGCGACAAGGCCGGTGACCAGGCCGGGGACACGGCCGGTCACGGCGAGAAGGCCGGTGGCACCGCCCACACCGAGACCGCCGACGCCGGCAGCGGCGACACCACCGCGCGAGTCCTCGGCGTCGTCGGCATCCTCATCGGCATCGCGGGCGTCGCCTTCGGCGTGCTCGCCGGCCGCCGCCGCTCGGCCTGACGCCCCCGAATCCTCCCGAGAGAGAACACCATGTCAGTCCAGAAGAACGACGAGCAGGCCCGGCCCGGCCGGCGCGCCCCCCTGATCGTCGCCGCCGTCGCCGCCGTCGCGGCCCTCGGCGTGACGGCCGTCGTCGGCCTGTACGGCGACAGCACCACGAGCGCCGGAGTCGGACCCGTCGCCGAGGTCTCCAGCGACACGGACACCACCAAGGCGGGCACCGTCCTCGACCGCCCGTTCGCCAAGCCCGACCTCGTCCTCACCGACACCCAGGGCAAGAAGTACGACCTGCGCGAGCGGACCAAGGGCAAGCCGACCCTGATCTACTTCGGCTACACCCACTGCCCCGACGTCTGCCCGCTGACGATGAGCAACATCGCCATCGCCAAGAAGCAGCTCCCCAAGGCCGACCAGGACAAGCTCCAGGTCGTCTTCGTCACCACCGACCCCGAGCGGGACACCTCGGCCGAGCTCGCCAAGTGGCTGCCGGCCGCCGGCGACCCCTCCTTCACCGGCCTCACCGGTGACTTCTCCACGATCCAGGCGGGCGCCCGCCAGATCGGCATCGGCATCGACCCGCCGAAGAAGGAGAAGGACGGCTCGGTCGTCTCCATGCACGGAGCCCAGGTGATCGCGTTCTCGCCCACGACCGACCAGGGCTACGTCCTGTACGGCGAGGACACCACCGTCGACGAATACGCCAAGGACCTGCCGAAGCTCATCAAGGGGGAGAACCCGTGAACCGCCGCACCACCACCCTGTTCGCCGCCATAGCTCTCTCCGCCGGGCTGGCTCTGACCGGGTGTTCGACCGACAGCTCCGGCGACCAGCCCCGGCTGAAGGTCAGCGGCGCCTTCATGCCCCAGCCCGTGATGGACATGGCCGGCGGCTTCCTGACCATCGAGAACGACAGCGACACCGCGGACAAGCTCACCTCCGTCACCAGCTCCCTCTCGGACGACGTCCAGATCCACGAGACGAAGGACCAGAAGATGCGGGAGGTGAAGTCCTTCGACATCCCCGCCAAGGGCGAGCTGAACCTCGTCCGCGGCGGAAACCACATCATGTTCATGAACATCAAGCAGAAGCCGAAGCAGGGCGAGAAGGTCAGCATCGAGCTGCACTTCGAGAAGTCCGACCCCATCAAGGTCGACCTTCCCGTCGAGGCCGCCACCCACAACCCGAAGCAGCACTGAGCCAGTCGAGGGACTGACACACACATGCCAGCCACCGCCCCGCGCCTCGGAACCGCCCTGACCCGGCTGCTGCTCGTCGTGGCCGCGCTCCTGGGCACCCTGCTCGCCGGTGCCGCCCCCGCGTCCGCGCACGCCGCGCTCACCGGCAGCGACCCGAAGGACGGGGCGGTGGTCGCCACCGCCCCCAAGGACGTCAACCTCACCTTCTCCGAACAGGTCGCCATGAGCGCCGACTCGATCCGGGTCCTCGACCCGGCGGGAAAGCGCGTCGACACCGGCGAGATCCGCGACCTGTGCAGCGGATCGATCGTCCGGTACGGCGTGGGGCTCCGCTCCGGCCTGCCCGAAGGCACCTACACCGTGGCCTGGCAGACCGTCTCCGCCGACAGCCACCCCATCGCGGGCGCCTTCACCTTCTCCATCGGCGCCCCCTCCCAGACCTCCGTCGCCCTCCCCGACCGGGAGGCCGGCGGCGGACTCGTCGGCACGCTGTACGGCATCGCGCGCTATCTCGCGTACGCCGGTTTCACCGTCCTCGTCGGCGGCGGCGCCTTCGTCCTCGCCTGCTGGCCGCGCGGCGCGAGCGCCCGACCGGTACAACGGCTCGTGGTCCGGGGCTGGCTGACCCTCACCGCCGCCACCCTCGCCATGCTGCTGCTCCGCAACCCGTACACCGGATCGGGAGAGCTCGCCGACGCCTTCGACCTCAGCGGGCTGAAGGCGGTCCTGGAGACCAAGACGGGCGCCGCGCTGATCTCCCGGCTGATGCTCCTCGGCGCGGCGGCGCTCTTCGTGGCCGTGCTGTTCGGGGCGTACACGAAGCGGACCGACGAGAAGGAGAAGAAGGACCTCACCTTCGGACTCGCGATCGGCGGCACGGTGGTGGCGGCCGGGATCGCCGGCACCTGGGCGCTCGCCGAGCACGCCTCCACCGGCATCCAGCCGGGCGTCGCCATGCCCGTCGACATCCTGCACCTGCTCGCGGTGGCGGCCTGGCTCGGCGGCCTCGTGACCCTGCTCGTCGCGCTGTACCGGGCACCCGGGATCGAACGGGCCGCCGTGGAGCGCTTCTCGAAGATCGCCTTCGGTGCGGTACTCGTCCTGACGGCGACCGGGCTGTACCAGTCCTGGCGGCAGGTCGGCTCCTGGTCCGCGCTGACCGGCACCTCGTACGGCAGGCTCTTGCTGGTCAAGATCGGACTCGTCGCCGTGCTGGTCGGCATCGCCTGGGTCTCGCGCCGCTGGACCCAGCGACTCGGCGCACCGGCGAGGGCCGAGGCGTCCGCGGAGACGAACGCAGCCGCGGAGGACCCGGCCGCCGAGGACGAGGCGGCGGAGGACGAGGCCGCGGAGGAGACGCCCTCGGCCGAGGAAGCCGCCGAGGCTGAAGAAGCCGCGGAGGCTGAAGAAGCTGCCGAGACCGAAGATGCTGCCGAGACCGAAGAAGGCGCCGGGACCGCTGATACCGAAGAGGCCGCCGAGGCCGTACGAGCGGAAACCGTCGCCCCCGAGCGCGCCGCGCAACTCGCCCGGCAGCGGGCCGCCGTCGCCACCGCGCGCCGCAAGCGGGACCGGGACGCCGACCCCGAGCGCGCCGGACTCCGGCGCTCCGTACTCACCGAAGCCGCCGTCGCCGTGGTGCTGCTCGCCGTGACGACCGTACTGACTTCGACCGAGCCCGCCCGTACGGAGGAAGAGGCCGGCCGGTCCTCCTCCGCCTCCGGCTCGACCGCCGTACCCGACCGGCCCGTCGACATCCGCCTCCCGTTCGACACCGGGGGCGTGGACGGCAAGGGCACCGTACGGCTGAGCCTCGACCCGGGCCGCACCGGGGCCAACGCCCTGCACATCTACGTGGACCGGCCCAACGGACGCCCCCTCGACGTCCCCGAGATCAAGGTCGCCTTCACCCTCAAGGAGAAGGACGTCGGCCCGCTCCCCGTCGCGCCGGACCGGATCCAGACCGGCCACTGGAGCGCCAGCGGCGTACAGATCCCGATGCCCGGCGAATGGCAGATCCAGGTGACCGTCCGCACCTCGGACATCGACCAGACCACCATCGACAAGAACGTGAAGATCGGCTGACCTCGTGAGCGACGACAACCTTGAGATCTCCCGGCGACGGATGCTCGGCACGGTCGGTGCGGCGGGTGCGGCCGGTCTCGCGCTCGGCGCCGCCGGCGGCGCCGGGATGTACGCGGCCGTCTCGGGGGGCGGCCCGGACTCCGGGTCCGACACTTCCCCCGCACTGACCACGGTCGGTTCGACGGAGGTGATGTTTCACGGGAAACATCAAGCGGGGATCACCACTCCGCTTCAGTCCCGAGGCCATCTCGTCGCCTTCGACCTCGCCCCCGGCGCGGGCCGCAAGGAGGCCGCCGCCCTGCTGCGCCGTTGGTCGGCGACGGCGAAGGCGCTCATGGAGGGCAAGCCGTCGACCGACGACACGGGCATCGCGCTCGACGCCGGCCCCTCCTCGCTGACGGTCACCTTCGGCTTCGGTCACTCCTTCTTCAGCCGTACCGGGCTCACCGCGCGCCGCCCGGCGCAGCTCGACCCGCTGCCCGCCTTCTCCGCCGACGCCCTCGACCCGAAGCGGTCGGAGGGCGATCTGTGGGTACAGATCGGCGCCGACGACGCGCTGGTCGCCTTCCACGCCCTGCGCGCACTGCAGAAGGACGCCGGCGCCGCCGCCAAGGTCCGCTGGCAGATGAACGGCTTCAACCGCTCGGCCGGCGCCACCGCCCGCCCGATGACGGCCCGGAACCTCATGGGCCAGGTCGACGGCACCGGCAACCCCAAGCCGACCGACCCCGACTTCGACCGCCGGATCTTCGTCCCTCAGGGGGCGGCCGGGACGCAGGAGTGGATGGCCGGGGGTTCGTACGCCGTCGTCCGCCGGATCCGGATGCTGCTCGACGACTGGGAGAAGCTGTCCCAGGACAAGCAGGAGAAGGTCATCGGGCGGCGCAAGTCTGACGGCGCCCCGCTCACCGGCGGGACCGAGACGACCGAGCCGGACCTGGACAAGCTCGGCCCGGACGGGAAACCGGTCATCCCGGACAACGCCCATGCCCGCATCTCCGCCCCCGAACAGAACGGCGGAGCGGCCATGCTGCGCCGGCCCTTCTCCTTCCACGACGGGATCGGCCCCGATGGGACCCCCGACGCCGGTCTCCTCTTCATCTGCTGGCAGGCCGATCCGCTGCGGGGCTTCGTACCGGTCCAGCGCAAGCTCGACCGGGGCGACGCCCTGTCCCCCTTCGTCCGGCACGAGGCGAGCGGCCTCTTCGCCGTACCCGGCGGGCCCGCCGAGGGCGAGTACGTGGGCCAGCGGCTTCTGGAGTCATGACCCCGCTCGGCGCGGCGGGCGCCGTCGGCGCCTATTAGGGTGACCGTATGTCAGCCACGCGGTATACGTATCTCGGTCCCGAAGGCACTTTCACGGAGGCCGCGCTGCGTACGCTGCCCGAGGCGGCGACCCGGGAACTCGTCCCGATGGTCTCCGTCCCGGCCGCGCTGGACGCCGTACGCAACGGAGAGGCCGCTGCCGCTCTCGTACCGATCGAGAACTCGGTGGAGGGCGGGGTCACCGCCACCCTGGACGAGCTGGCCTCCGGCGAGCCGCTGATGATCTACCGCGAGGTCGTCCTCCCCATCGCCTTCGCCCTGCTCGTACGGCCGGGAACCAAGCTTTCCGAGATCAAGACCGTCACCGGCCACCCGGTCGCCCAGCCGCAGGTGCGGAACTGGCTGCGCGCTCATCTGCCCGACGCCCTGTGGGAGTCGGCCGCGTCCAACGCGGACGGGGCCCGGCTCGTGCAGGAGGGCCGTTTCGACGCGGCCTTCGCCGGCGAGTTCGCGGCCGCGACCTATGGCCTGGAGTCGCTGGTCACCGAGATCCACGACGCGGAGAACGCCGAGACCCGGTTCGTCCTCGTGGGCCGTCCGGCCCGGCCGGCGGCTCCCACCGGCGCGGACAAGACCTCCGTCGTGCTGTGGCTGCGCGAGGACCACCCCGGTGCGCTCCTCGAACTGCTCCAGGAGTTCGCGGTGCGCGGGGTCAATCTGATGCTGATCCAGTCCCGCCCCACGGGCGCGGGCATCGGCAACTACTGCTTCGCCGTGGACGCCGAGGGCCATATCTCCGACCGGCGCGTGGGCGAGGCGCTCATGGGGCTGAAGCGGATCTGCCCGCAGGTGCGGTTCCTCGGGTCGTACCCGCGGGCGGGCGTCGCGAAGAAGGACGTACGGGCGCTGCGGCTCGGGACGTCGGACGCGGAGTTCATGGCGGCCTCCGATTGGCTGGCGAGGGCCCAGGACGGTCGGGCCTGAGGCGATAGTCCCCGATCGCCCCCTTGCGTGGGGGCGGTCGTCCACAGGTTTGGACCACAAGTCCTACCTGCATACTTTTCGCTTACCCACAGAAGTTATCCACAGGCGTTCTCTCGACCTGGGGACAAGTCGATAATGCATGCCGACATGATCGACAAATCGCCCTAGCCACTCACATGCGTCCACAGCGCCGCACGGCAGCCCGTGTCAGCTCAATTCCCTTGATCAACTCTTTAGGGCGAGGAATTCCCACGGAATGAGTACGCGAGGGGGGTTTGGTCGGAGAATTCTCGGACCCCGGTGCCCGATTCGGAATGATCTCCTCCGTGATCCACAGAACTCCCGCACAGGCTGTGGATAACTTGACGGGTCCCCCTCCTCCTGTGGAGAAGTCACGTGATCCACTCGGCGGTTCGGTCAAGCCACCCCAGGCGATCCGCCCCTTTTCGGGGGCTCGCACACTGTTTATTGACGAATAGGGAGAGCATTTCCCAATTCTGGCAATTAGGGCAAAGCGACACGCTCGGCGATATCGGGTGGGGGGCCGCGAGCCCGCACCGGTAGCCTGGTGGGGTGATTGACCTTCGCCTGCTCCGTGAGGACCCCGACCGTGTTCGCGCCTCCCAGCGCGCCCGTGGAGAGGACGTCCAGCTCGTCGACGCCCTGCTCTCCGCCGATGAGCGGCGCAGGTCGTCCGGCGTCCGCTTCGACGAGCTCCGTTCCGAGCAGAAGGCGCTCGGCAAGCTGATCCCCAGGGCCACCCCGGAGGAGCGCGCCGAGCTCCTGCAGAAGGCCGAGCAGCTGAAGGCCGACGTCAAGGCCGCCGAGGCCGAGCAGAACGAGGCCGACGAGACGGCGCGCGCCCTTCTCCTCCAGCTCGGGAACATCGTCCACGAGGACGTGCCGGTCGGCGGCGAGGAGGACTTCGTCGTCCTGGAGACGCACGGCACCATCCGCGACTTCGCGGCCGAGGGCTTCGAGCCCAAGGACCACCTGGAGCTGGGCGAGGCGCTGGGCGCCATCGACGTCGAGCGGGGCGCCAAGGTCTCCGGCTCGCGCTTCTACTACCTCACGGGCGTGGGCGCGCTCCTCGAGCTCGCCCTCGTCAACGCGGCGATCGCGCAGGCCACGGAGGCCGGGTTCATCCCGATGCTGACGCCGGCGCTGGTCCGTCCGCGCGCCATGGAGGGCACGGGCTTCCTCGGCCAGGCCGCGGAGAACGTGTACCACCTGGAGAAGGACGACTACTACCTCGTCGGTACGTCCGAGGTGCCGCTCGCCGCGTACCACATGGACGAGATCATCGACGCGGACAAGCTGCCGCTGCGCTACGCCGGATTCTCGCCGTGCTTCCGCCGCGAGGCCGGCACGTACGGCAAGGACACCCGGGGCATCTTCCGGGTCCACCAGTTCGACAAGGTCGAGATGTTCTCGTACGTCGCTCCGGAGGACGCCGAGAACGAGCACAAGCGTCTCCTGGAGTGGGAGAAGCAGTGGCTGACCAGCCTGGAGCTGCCGTTCCAGGTCATCGACGTGGCCACCGGCGACCTGGGCGCCTCGGCCTCGCGGAAGTTCGACTGCGAGGCGTGGATCCCGACGCAGGGGAAGTACCGCGAGCTGACCTCGGCGTCGAACTGCGACGGCTTCCAGGCGCGCCGGCTGTCCGTGCGGATGCGTGACGACCGCGACGGCAAGAAGGTCGTCCAGCCGCTGGCGACGCTGAACGGCACGCTGTGCGCCGTACCGCGCACGATCGTGGCGATCCTGGAGAACCACCAGCTGGCCGACGGCTCGGTGCGGGTGCCCGAGGTGCTGCGGCCCTACCTCGGTGGCCGTGAGGTCCTGGAGCCGATCTCCAAGTGAGCCCCTTTCCCTACCGGCTCGTCGCGACGGACCTGGACGGCACGCTGCTGCGTGGCGACGATTCCGTCTCGGAGCGCACGCGTGACGCTCTCGCCGCCGTGGTGGCGGCGGGGGCGGCGCACATCGTCGTCACCGGCCGGTCCGTGCCCTGGACCCGGCACATCCTCGACGACCTCGGTTACGACGGGCTCGCGGTGTGCGGTCAGGGCGCGCAGGTGTACCACGCGGGTGAGCACCGCCTGCTGACCTCGCTCACGCTGGACCGGCAGCTCGCCGGGCTCGCCCTGTCGAAGGTCGAGGCGGAGGTGGGCCCGCTGGCGCTGGCCGCGAGCCGTGACGGCCTGGAGGGCGAGGTCCTGGTGGGCCCGGGCTACCGCGTCCTCGGGGGCGGCCTGCCGTCGGTCCCGTACGAGGACCCTTCGGAGCTGTGGTCGGCCCCGCTGAACAAGATCTACATCCAGCACCCGACGCTGTCGTCCGACGAGCTGGCGCGGGTCACCCGCGAGACGGTCGGCAGTCTGGTGGACGTCGTCATGGCGGGGGAGGGGATCGTGGAGATCCTTCCGCTCGGCCTGAGCAAGGCGACGGGGCTGTCGCTGGCGGCGCGCAGGCTGGGTGTGAAGGCGGCGGAGACGATCGCGTTCGGTGACATGCCGAACGACATACCGATGTTCGCGTGGGCGGCGCGGGGCGTGGCGATGGCGAACGCGCACGACGAGCTGAAGGCCGTGGCGGACGAGGTGACGTCGTCGAACGAGGACGACGGCATCGCGGTCGTCCTGGAGCGTCTGCTGGCGCGCTAGGGAATGTCTCGTCGATCAGGCCGGATCAGCCGCGAGCCCGGCAAGATCGGCGAGACGCCCCCCAGCCCGGGACACGACCTCGGGTGCCGCGGCGGAGGATGCGCGGATCGAACGCGCGCGGGGGCGACCCCGACCAGGACTCGCCGTGAATCAAACACAGCGCAAGCCCGTGCCTTCCCACTCGGCAAATCCTCCGGGAGGGCGGTCCGCGCGGACCGAGGTCCGCGCGCTCGAAGCGACCGCCCCGGCGAGGAAGGCGTCCCCCGACGTCCCCCGCGCATCTAGTCTGCGCGAGGCAGACGTAGGACGGCCATCGGTTTTCCGCGCGTCAGCGGACGGCACGCCAGGCCGATCACCAGCGAGAGCGCGTGACCGACGTCGGTGTACGTCTGCCGGGTGCACAGCGGTACGGCGAAGAACGCCACCGCCGCCGCCAGGTAGAGCCGTCGCCACGGCCGGGGCAGCCGGTACGTGAGGATGCCCGCCGATGCCGCGAGGCCGTAGCTGACGCCGATGTCCACGACATGCGCCATGCTGCGCGGCAGGTCGTGGTCCTGGATGGCTTCCAGGACCAGCTTCTGGCTGATGAGCGTCGCCGCGACGTGGGCCGTGGCGACGGTGAGGAGCCACCTCGGCGTTCCGATCCACCGCTCGACGGGCGCGTGGAAGACCTCGAAGAGCAGCGCGTACAGCAGCAGGGCCGACGGGTTCTCGATCCAGAACGCGCTGCCGAGCAGCGCCTGGACGGGGTGGTGGGAGAGCTGGTGCAGATTGCTGCTGTTGCGGTGCAGCAGGTAGTGCTCCAGGCCGTCGGAGGACAGCGCGATGACGAGGCCGGTGATCGCGATGATCAGCAGCCAGACATGCGTACCGGGTGACGAACGCACCCACGACCCGATCGGTCGGGACGGTTCGCCACCCGGGAGGGTTTCGCTCGGCACGTTTCCGTGCCTACCACGGTGAAGTGGGAGATTCCTGAGAAGCCTCAGAAATTGATCATGTGGCCGGCGAGGCCGTGGATCGCTTCCTTCACCGCTTCGCCCAGGGTCGGGTGGGCGTGCACGTTGCGCGCCACCTCGTGGACGGTCAGGTCCCACTGCTGCGCCAGGGTGAGCTCGGGCAGCAACTCGGTGACGTCGGGGCCGATCAGGTGGGCGCCGATGATCTCGCCGTACTTCGCGTCGCTGATGATCTTCACGAAGCCGGTCGAGTCGCCGAGGCCGTGCGCCTTGCCGTTCGCGGTGAACGGGAACTTGGCGACCTTGACGTCGAAGCCCTTCTCACGCGCCTGCGCCTCGGTCCAGCCGAAGCTGGCGATCTGCGGCTGGCAGTAGGTGGCGCGCGGGATCATCGGGTAGTCGAGCTCCATGGTCTCGGCGTCCGCGATGGTCTCGGAGGCGATGACGCCCATGGACTCGGCGGTGTGCGCGAGCATCAGCTTGGCGGTGACATCGCCGATGGCGTAGATGTGCGGCACGCTGGTGCGGCAGCGGCCGTCGACGTCGATCGCGCCGCGCTCGGTGAGGGCGACGCCGGTGTTCTCCAGGCCGTAACCGGTGACATTGGGCGCGAAGCCGATCGCCTGGAGGACCTTGTCGGCCTCCAGGACCTTCTGGGCGCCGTCCTTGCCGGTGACGGTGACGCGGACCTGCGGGCCCGACTCGTCGATGGTCTCGACGCGGGTGGAGGTCAGGACGTCGATGCCGAGCTTGCGGTACTGCTTGGCCAGCTCCTTGGAGACGTCCTCGTCCTCCAGCGGGGCGATCCTGTCGAGGAACTCGACGATGGTGACCTTCACGCCGTAGTTGTGCAGGACGTACGCGAACTCGATGCCGATGGCTCCGGCGCCGGCGATGACGATCGACTGCGGGACGTCCTCGGCGACGATCTGCTCCTCGAAGGTCACCACGCGCTCGCTGCGGGCGGTGCCGGGCAGCAGGCGGGGGGTGGCGCCGGTGGCGATGATGCAGTTGTCGAAGGCGATCGTCTGCGTCGTGCCGTCGGACTTGGCCACCTGGAGGGTGTTCGCGTCGAGGAAGGTGCCCCGGCCGTCGAACTCGGTGATCCCGTTCTTCTTCATCAGATAGTGGACGCCCTTGACCCGGCCGTCCGCGACCGTGCGGCTGCGGCGGAACGCCTCGCCGTAGTCGAAGGAGACCGTGCCGTCGACCTTGATGCCGAAGGTCTTGGCCTCGTGGTTGAAGATGTGGGCCAGCTCGGCGTTGCGCAGCAGCGCCTTGGTGGGGATGCAGCCGACGTTCAGGCAGACACCACCCCAGTACTTCTCTTCGACGACCGCGACCCGCTTGCCCAGCTGAGCGGCGCGAATGGCGGCGACGTAGCCGCCGGGGCCGGCTCCGAGCACGACGACGTCGAAGCGGTCTGACATGACTGACTCCCGAAGGTGGTGAGGATGTTCGTGTCCGCGTACGAGCCCACAGTAATCCCGGGCGCCGCAGCGACCCACTTGTAGGATGACTGGGCAACCGGGCGAATAGGGAGTGGTGATGGCGCTGAAGGCGGCGGGTCGGACCTCGCTGGTGGACTCCGTGGTGGAGCAGTTGCGGGCCCAGCTCGCTGAGGGCGAGTGGGCGGTCGGTGACCGTATTCCGACCGAGCACGAGCTCGCCGGGCAGCTGGGCGTCGGCCGCAACACCGTCCGCGAGGCGGTACGGGTGCTGGTCCACGCGGGTCTGCTGGAGTCCCGCCAGGGCAACGGCACCTTCGTCAGGTCGACGGCCGATCCGGCCGCCGTCCTGCGCGGAATGCGCCATGCGGGTGCGCGGGACGTCCTGGAGCTGCGGGTCGCTCTGGAGGCGGAGGCAGCACGGCTGGCGGCGGGACGGCGGGACACCCACGACCTGCTGCGGCTGCGGGCGGCCCTGGCCACCCTGCGCGAGGAGGGCGACCGCGACGCGGACGCGGACCTGGCCTTCCACCTCGCGGTCGTCGAGGCCACGCACAACGCCGCCTTCGTCGAGGTGTACCGCTTCTTCTCCGCCCAGGTGCACGAGGTGCTGGTGGAGGCGCTGGGCGACCGGCAGATGCCGCCGGTCGACATCGACGCGCACGAGGCGGTGGTCGGGGCGATCGAGGCGGGGGACCCGGCGGCCGCGGAGGCGGGTGCCCGGGAGCTGCTGCGCGTCCCGATGGAGACGGTCGCCTTGCTTTCCGGCGCCCCGTGACGCCGCCGCCCGTCCGCTGAACTCCCGTACGCAGAAGAAAAAAGGAACGATCTCTTGTCCCGCCCCGAAACACCTCTGCTCGTCGACGCCGAGGCCGGTGTCCGGCCCTCGCCTCAAGGGGCCGCCGCGCGGCGGGCGTTGCTCGCCCACCCCGCTCTGCTGATGGTCGGGATCGTGCTGGCCTCCCTCAACATGCGGGCCGCGCTGGCGAGCGTCTCGCCGCTGGTGAGCGAGATCTCGACGGCGTTCGGGCTGTCGTCGACGGCGAGTTCGCTGGTGACGTCCGTGCCGGTGCTCTTCCTCGGGGTCGGCGCGCTGGTGGCTCCATGGCTCGGGCGGCGCTTCGGCGCGGAACCGGTGCTCCTCGCCGCGCTGGTGCTGCTGGGGACGGGGATCCTGGTGCGAGTCCTGCCGTCGGTGTACGCGCTGTACGGCGGCGGTGTCCTGGTCGGTACGGCGATCGCGCTGCTCAATGTGCTGATGCCGGGCCTGATCAAGCGGGACTTCCCGGACCGGGCGGCGTCCATGACCTCCGTCTACACGGGGGCGATGATCGCGGGTGCGACAGTGGTCGCGGCGGCCTCCGTTCCGCTGGAGCGGGCCTTCGGCGGGAGTTGGGAGGCCTCACTCGCCTTCTGGTCGCTGCTCGCGGCGCTCGCGGCGGTGGCGTGGCTGCCGCAGGTGCTGATCGCCCGCGGCCGTACGGGCCATGAGGTGGGTGCGGGGGTACGGGCAGGGGGACGGGGCGTTCCGGCGGTGCCCGCCAGGAGCGTCTGGCGGTCGGCGCTCGCGTGGCAGGTGACCCTTTTCATGGGCCTGCAGTCGCTGTGGTCGTACGTCCTGATCGCGTGGATGCCGACGATCTTCACGGACCACGGGATGAGCCGGGAGACGGCGGGTGTCGTCTTCGCCTTCAACAACCTGATCCAGGTGGCGGGCGCCTTCGCCGTGCCGCTCCTCGCGGGGCGGATGCGGAGCCAGCGTCCGCTGGTCGTCCTGGTCACGACGCTGGTCGCGGCGGGGTACGCGGGGCTGATGGTCGCCCCGGTCCAGGGGGCGTGGCTGTGGTCCGCCGTCCTCGGTGTCGGGCAGGGCGGGGCGGTGGGCCTGGCCCTCACGTTGATCGTGCTGCGCTCGGGCGACGCGGTGACCGCTTCCCGGCTCTCCGGGATGGCCCAGACCGTCGGTTATCTGCTCGCCGCGGCGGGCCCGCTGGCCGCCGGGGCGGTGCACCAGACGACAGGCTCCTGGACCGTGCCGATCGTGCTGGTGCTGTGCGTCTGCGCGGCGGCCCTGGGCGTGGGACTGCTCGCGGCGAGGGACCGGAAGGTCTGAGACCACCGGTCCCCCGCGAGCCGTGGGCGGGGCGCCCGGCTGCCGGGGCGCCGGGGGGTGGGCGCTCGGGGGCCGGTCGCGGTGCTGGGTGCTGGGTGCTGGGTGCTGGGCTACTCTTCGCCCGCCAGCTTCAGCGTCCGCAGCTTCTGGCCGGCGTACCAGGTCGCCAGGACCGTCACCCCGACCAGCAGTGCCACGGCGGCCGGAAGGCCCACGTCCGAGGTGACCAGGCCCTCGCCGCTGACCTTCTGGGCCACCGCCAGCGCCCACTGCTGGACGCTGAGGGTCTTCGCCCCGGAGATCAGAGAGCCGAACAGGGCCTCCCAGACCAGGGCGTAGACCAGTCCGATGACCACCGCGTGGCGGCTGACCGTGCCGAGCAGCAGGAAGAGGGCGCTGTACGCGATGGAGGCGACCAGGGCGGCGACGGTGTAGGCCACCGCGACCTGCTGCCCGTTGCCGTTGAGGATCATGCCCGCGGCGAAGGTGGGGACGGCCGAGAAGACCATCGTCACGGCGATCGCCACGATCAGCTTGGTGAAGATGATCGCGGGCCGCTTCACCGGCTTGGAGAGCAGATAGACGATCGAGCCGTCGTCGATCTCGGGGCCGATCGCTCCCGTTCCGGCGATGACGCCGATCAGCGGGACCATGGTGGCGAGGGCGAAGCCGCCCAGGACGTCGGCGGCGATCTGGTCGTCGGCGCCGTTGAAGAAGCGCACCGCCGTGGCGATGACGATCAGGAGCGCGGGCAGCGCGAAGAGGATCAGGGCCCGTCGGCGGCCGAGCAGGGCCCGGTAAGTGAGCCGGGCGACTGTGGGGTTGTACATCGGTCAGGCTCCTTTCAGGCCGCTACGAGGTACGAGAAGACCGATTCGAGGGACTCGTCCGACGGCGACACCGTCAGGAGCCGGATCCCCTGGCTCCGGGCGACACGGGGCAGCAGCTCCGTGAAGCGGCCGAAGTCCACCGCCTGGATGCGCAGCGCGCCCTCCGCCAGGTCGACCTCGATGCCGGCCGTGGACGGATCGGCGATCAGCGCGGCGGCGAGCGCCCGGTCGTCGCTGGAGCGTACGAGATAGCGGTGCGGCCGGTCCGTCATCAGCCGGCGGATCTTGCGGAAATCGCCGGAGGCGGCGTGCCGTCCGGCCACGATCACCTCGATATGAGAGGCGAGCTGTTCGACCTCCTCCAGGATGTGGGAGGAGAACAGCACCGTACGGCCCTGGGCGCCCATGCGCCGCAGGAGGTCCATCAACTGCATGCGCTGGCGCGGGTCCATGCCGTTGAACGGCTCGTCGAGCAGGAGCACCGAAGGGTCGTGGACGAGGGCGGAGGCCATCTTCACGCGCTGCCGCATGCCCTTGCTGTACGTGGCGATCTTGCGGTCCTGCGCGTACTCCATCTCGACCGTGGCGAGCGCCCGCTGGGCCTCGGCGGCGCCCAGGCCGTGCAACTCGGCGTTGGCGACGACGAATTCGCGGCCGGTGAGGAAGTCGTACATCGCCTCCCGCTCCGGCACGACGCCGATCTGCCGGTAGACGGACTCGTTGCGCCAGATCGGCTGCCCGTCCAGGGTGACGGTGCCGGTGGAGGGAGCGAGGAAGCCGCCCATCATGTTGATGAGGGTGGACTTCCCGGCGCCGTTGGGTCCGAGGAGGCCGGTGACGCCCGGGCCGATCGTCATGGTGACGTCGTTGACGGCCACGACGTTGCCGAACCACCGCGAGGTGTGGTCGATGGAAAGAGTGCTCATGGGCGCGGCCCATCCGTGGAAAGGGTGGTCGTGGGCGACGGAAGGGAGGTCACAGCCCGACCTTTCGGTAGCGGCGCATCAGGACGGCGTACGAGCCGGCGATCAGCGCGAGGACGACGAGCAGATAGACCGCGCCGGCTCCGGCGCCCGGTCCCGCTCCTTCCCCTCCGGGGAAGGAGGTGGTGGCACCGAGGAAGGCGGTCTGCACTCCGTCGATCAGGGTGATCGGAGAGAACAGGCCCATCCACTTGATGGCGTCGAGGTTGTCCGTGCCGTAGGCGATGCCCTGCAGCGTGGAGACGGCGCCGTAGGAGATCACCAGGGTGGCGATGACGGCGGCCACTCCGAAGCCGCGGCGGGGCGTGAGCGCGGCCATGACCAGTCCGATGCCGCCGAACAGCAGCGACAGCAGGGTCACCGACACCAGGCCCTGACCGAAGCCCTTGGTCTGGTCGGCGAAGTCCATCTTGGCGAGCAGCGAGCCGATGTAGAGGATCACCAGAGGGGAAGCCGTCAGGATGAAGAGCGCCGAGGCCATCGCGCCGTACTTGGCGAGGACGTAGTCGATGCGCTCGATGGGACGCGAGAAGTACAGCGGAACGGTTTTGAACCGCAGGTCGCGGGAGACGGACTGGGGCGCCTGGGCGGCGAGGTACAGCCCGATGACGGCCTGGGTGAAGATCGCGTACCGCGTGTAGTCCAGCGGCAGGTCCTTCAGCTTGGTGGCGACGGCCACGGCCACGATGATCAGCGCGGGAACGCACATCACGGCGAAGAGGATCATCGGCAGCACCTTGGACTTGGCGCTGCGGCCGAGGCCGTACGCTCCGCGCAGCGACTGCGAGAACAGCGCCCGGCGCGCGTACGCGCGGCCGAGGCGCGCCCCGTCGTAGGTGCGGTAGCCGATGTTGTGGATCTGGGTGGTCTCGGGGGTCTGGGCCTGGGTGCTCATCGCGCCGGCACCTCCTGCTGCTGTTCCTGGGAGCCCTCGGGACGGAAGACCTCGGCGATGTGGTGCCGTCGCTGCTCCATGCGGACGAGACCGAGGCCGAGGTCGGCGACGGTGTCACGGACCAGGTCGTACGTCTCCTCACCCGCGGCCTCCACGAGGAGGATGTGGCCGGCGCCCGGCAGCCCGTCCTCCACCCCCTCGTGGAGGGTGACGCCCCCGCCGGCGAGCGCCGTGCGCAGGGCCGCCGCGCCGTCGGGGTGGGTGTCGGAGTCGGTGACCTCGACCGCGAGGGTCGTGGTGGTCTGGGTGAAGTCGCTGGTGGAGCTGGAACGCAGCAGCCGCCCGCCGTCGATGACGACGACGTGGTCGCAGGTGCGCTCCAGCTCTCCCAGGAGGTGGGAGGTGACGAGGACGGAGATGCCGAAGTCGGTCCAGACCCGCCGGATCAGGCCGAGCATCTCGTCGCGGCCGACGGGGTCGAGGCCGTTGGTCGGCTCGTCGAGGAGGACCAGCTGCGGGTCGTGGACCAGGGCCTGGGCCAGCTTCACCCGCTGCTTCATACCGGTCGAGTATCCGCCGATGGGGCGGTACCGCTCCTCGTACAGGCCGACGTGGCGCAGGGTGTCGGCCGTCCGCTCGCGGGCGGCGGTGGCGGGCAGGCCCGACATCCGCGCCATGTGGACGACGAACTCGGTGGCCGAGACGTCGGGGGGAAGGCAGTCGTGCTCCGGCATGTACCCCACGCGCTCACGGATCTGGGCGCCGGAAGTGGCGACGTCCAGGCCGAGCACGGCGGCACGGCCCTCCGTGGCGGGGGACAGCCCGAGCAGAATCTTGATCATCGTGGACTTGCCGGCTCCGTTGGCACCCACCAGTCCGGTCACACCGGGCCCGATGTCCAGGGAGAGCCGGTCGAGAGCGGTCACCCGGGGGAACCGCTTGCTGAGGCTTTCGGTGGCGATCACAGTCACGCTTCGACGGTAGTGGCGCACACCACAGCGGTCGTCAGCCCAACGGCTCGATCCGTATCAGACTCCAGGTGTACGGACCCGTAGGGGAGTCGAGACCAAAGTCGTTCGTCGCGCCCTCGCCCGGAGTTTTCCACAGGCCTCGCGCAGCACCCTTGACGCAGCCGCCGGGCATTGTCACATTCATCAGTGTCAAGTTACGGCCGCGTAGCGCACGCATACGCTCACACGGGACGGACGAGTGGCATGACCTCAGCAGTGACAGGCGAACTGACCCCGGAACTGCGGGGGTTCAGGGAGGTGCAACGCCTCGCGTACGCATGCGCGGAGGCCGTCGCGGCGCAGCTCAAGCCGGGGGTGACCGAGCGCGAGGCCGCGAAGATGCAGCGGGACTGGCTGCACGAGCGGGGCGTACGGGACTGGTTCCACCGGCCCTTCGCCTGGTTCGGTGACCGGACCGCCTTCGTCGACTTCAGGATCCCCCTCCAGTTCTTCCCCACCAACCGTCGCCTCGAAGCCGGCATGCCCTTCATCCTGGACATGGCCCCGGTGTACAAGGGCTACACCTCCGACATCGGCTATTCCGGCTGTCTGGGGCTCAACCCCGTGCACGACAAGCTGCTCGCCGATCTGCGGGCCCACCGTGAGCTGATCCTGACCGAGGTGCGCGAGCGGCGCTCGCTGCGGGAGATCTACGAGGACGTGGACCGTCTCATGGTCCGCCAGGGCTACGCCAACCGCCACCGCGCGTATCCCTTCGGCGTCATCGCCCACAAGATCGACCGGGTGAAGGAGCGCCGCTGGTCACCCACGCTCTTCGGCTTCGGCACCCAGTCGCTCAAGGGCCTCGCGAGCGACGCGATCCACGGCCACCGGGACGGCTGGTCGCCGCTCTGGTCGCCCTACAGGTTCTCCGACCACCCGCCCCGGCCGGGGCTGTGGGCGGTCGAGCCGCACCTCGGATTCCGGGGGACGGGCGCGAAGTTCGAGGAGATCCTCGTCGTCACCGACTCGAAGGACCCCGAGCAGAGCGCGTTCTGGCTGGACGACGACCTGCCGCACGTGCGGCGCTGGAACGAGAACGAGAGGGCGGCGTGAACGTGAATCTCGAGGGGGCGCGTGAGCGCTGGATCCGTACGGGCGGGATCGAACTGTGTGTCGCCGAAATGGGCGACGAGAGCCGGCCGACCGTCCTGTTGGTGCACGGATACCCGGACTCCAAGGAGGTCTGGTCACAGGTCGCGCACCGGCTCGCCGAGCGCTTCCACGTGGTGCTGTACGACGTCCGTGGACACGGCCGGTCCACGGCGCCGACCCCGCTGCGCGGCGGGTTCACGCTGGAGAAGCTGACGGACGACTTCCTGGCCGTGGCCGACGCGGTCAGCCCGGACCGGCCCGTCCACCTGGTCGGTCACGACTGGGGTTCGGTGCAGTCCTGGGAGTTCGTGACGGTGGCGCGCACCGAGGGACGGATCGCCTCCTTCACCTCGATGTCAGGCCCGTCCCTGGACCACTTCGGACACTGGATCAAGCGGCGGATGGCCCGGCCCACCCCGCAGAGGGTCGGCCAGCTCCTCGGCCAGGGCGCCAAGTCCTGGTACGTATACCTGCTGCACACGCCTGTGCTACCGGAACTGGCCTGGCGCGGACCGCTCGGCAGGCAGTGGCCCAAGATCCTGCAGCGGGTCGAGAAGCTACCGGCCGGGGACTATCCGACGCCCTCCCTGCCCACCGACGCCGCGCACGGTGCCTGGCTCTACCGCGACAACGTCCGCTCACGGCTGCGCCGGCCGCGCGCCGACGCCTACGCCCACGCGCCCGTGCAGCTGATCACGCCGACCGGTGACGTGTTCCTCTCCGAGCGGCTCTACGACGAACTGGGCTCCTGGGTGCCGGATCTCACCCGGCGCTCCCTGCCCGCCAAGCACTGGGTTCCCCGTACCCGGCCCGACCAGCTGGCCGCCTGGATCACCGAGTTCGTGGAGAACAACGAGGAGCCGGCCACCAAGGCGCCGAGGACGGCGGCGAGGGGCGCGGTGAAGCCCGAGTACGCCGAGCGGTTCGGCGGACAGCTGGTCCTGGTGACCGGCGCCGCCAGTGGCATCGGGCGGGCCACCGCCTTCGCGTTCGCCGAGGCCGGTGCCCGCGTCGTCGCCGTCGACCGGGACGGCGAGGGCGCGGCCCGGACGGCGGAGATGTCCCGGCTGATCGGCGCCCCCGAGGCATGGGGCGAGACCGTCGACGTGAGCGACGAGCAGGCCATGGAGAAGCTGGCCGCGAAGGTGGCGAGCGACCACGGCGTCGTCGACGTGCTGGTCAACAACGCCGGCATCGGACTGACCGGTTCGTTCTTCGACACCACCAGCGAGGAGTGGAAGAAGGTCCTCGACGTCAATCTGTGGGGCGTCATCCACGGCTGCCGGATCTTCGGCGGACAGATGGCCGAGCGCGGCCAGGGCGGCCACATCGTCAACACCGCCTCCGCCGCCGCCTTCCAGCCGTCCCGTGCCCTGCCCGCGTACAGCACCTCCAAGGCGGCCGTGCTGATGCTGAGCGAGTGCCTCCGTGCCGAGCTGGCGGGGCAGGGAATCGGGGTCTCGGCCATATGCCCGGGCATCGTGAACACCAACATCACCGCGACGGCCCGGTTCGCCGGCGCCGGCGACGAGGAACAGAAGCGCCGGCAGAAGCAGGTATCCCGCCTGTACGGGCTGCGCAACTATCCGCCGGAGAAGGTCGCGGACGCGATCCTGCGCGCGGTCCTGCGCAACGAGGCCGTCGTACCGGTCACCCCGGAGGCGCGCGGAGCCCGTTTCATGTCCCGGTTCGCTCCCAGGGCCCTGCGAGCGATAGCCCGGCTGGAGCCGCCGGCATGAGCGCCGAGGGGGCGGGGCAGCGGGCGGTCGCCTGCGACAGGTGCCGGCACCGCGGCGGGGGAGCGGCGCGCCGCTCTCTCCGGCGGTCGTACCATCCCTCGCAGGATGGGCGCCCGCGCAAGGCCGTGGAGTACCTCGCGGCCCAGGTGGCGAGGACCGCGGCCGGTGCGGCGGGCCACGCCGTGCCGGCGTAGGCGAGCGGGCGGAGCAATCGGTGGGAGCGGGTGTGTCGGAGCAGTCAGCACAGGCGGCCGGCGGTGGGCAGCCGTCCCCGCACGAGTACCGGATCGAGGATCTGGCCCACCACAGCGGCGCCACGGTCCGGACGATACGCGCCTACCAGGACCGTGGTCTGCTGCCCCGTCCCGAGCGCCGGGGCCGGTCCAACGTGTACGGGGACACGCATCTTGCACGGCTGCGGCAGATCGCGGACCTGCTGGACCGGGGTTACACCCTGGCCTCCATCAAGGAGCTCCTGGAGGCCTGGGACGCGGGGCGGGGGCTGGGCGGGGTGCTGGGTCTCGTCGCGGAGGTCGACGGTCCCTGGACGGACGAGGAAGCCGACCGCATCTCCCGCGAGGAGCTGGACGCCACGTTCGGCGGTAAGCCCGACGAGGAGGCGATCCACGAGGCGATCGAGCTCGGTGTCCTGGAGCGGATCCCGGGCCGCGAAGACGAATTCCTTGTGCCCAGTCCTCAGGAGCTGGCGGTGGCAGCGGAGTTGTACGCGGCGGGGGTTCCGCTCTCGGCAATCTCCGGTCATCTGAGGGAGCTTCGGGTCCAGGTCGAGCACATAGCGTCCCGTTTCCTGGAGTTCACCACCGAGCACGTCTTCGCACGCTATCTGGAGCAACGGCCACCGACCGACGCGGACGCCGCCGAGGCGGCGACGCTGGTGCGGCGGTTGCGGCCGCTCGCGCAGCAGACGGTTGACGCCGAACTCGCGCGCGCGATGCGGTTGTTCGCCACCCGCCACCTTCAGCACCACCTTTCGGCGGGCCCGGCTCCGTTGCGGGACGATGAGCCCCGCCCGGTGGCGTTGCCCGCCGGGACGGTCCGGGCCGTACAGAGGCTTGTTGGGCCGGAGCGCGTCGCCGACTTCATTGCCGCGGCAGCGGAACGCGAGGTACAGACACGCACATTGGATGCACTCAGCTCAAATCAACGCGAATAGACCTGAATAGATCAACTCCCCTCAACTCGCCCCAGAGTTGTCCACAGGATCGTCAATTCTCCTGTGGATAAGTCGAGTTGGTTGTGGATCAAACATCTGATCCACGAAAATGGAATGGTGGCGTGAAACACACTTCGGCATCCTGGCGCCATGGACAGACCCATGGACGAGAGACGCACCGTGAAGGTGTCGAAGTACCTCAGCAAGCATCTGCGTCACCAGCCGGAACGGATCGGGCTGGTCCTCGACGCGAACGGCTGGACCGAGATCGACGCCCTGCTGCGGGCAGCCGCCGCCCACGGCTTCCCGATCACGCGTGACGAACTGGACCATGTCGTCGCGAGCAACGACAAGAAACGCTTCGCGATCGACGGAACGCGGATCCGCGCCAGCCAGGGCCACACGGTCGCGGTGGACCTCGGTCTTCCGGCCGCCGAACCGCCCGCGTACCTCTACCACGGTACGGTCGCCGCCCGTTTGGACGCGATCCGGGCGGAGGGCCTGCGCCCCATGGCCCGCCACCATGTCCATCTCTCCCCCGACCGGGAGACCGCGACCCGCGTCGGCGCACGGCGGGGCCGCCCGGTGGTCCTGAGCGTGGACGCCGGCGCGATGCACCGGGCCGGTCATGTCTTCCACGTCAGCGCCAACGGCGTCTGGCTGACCGACGCGGTGCCCCCGGAGTTCCTCCGCTTCCCGGGCTGAGGCCGACCCCTCCGCTTCCCGGGCTGAGGCCGACCCCGACGACGGAGACCCCGACGACCGCCCTTCCCGGGCCGAGGCTTTGACGCCGCCCCCTGCGGCATGATCGTCCCCATGGGACACGCGCATCTGCCGACCACCGAGTCCGCCGTCGCCGCGATCCGGGAGATCGCCCGCGAGTACGGCCTCGACATGAGCGTCACGGACGACATCGGCGCCGACCAGACCTCCCGCCGGACCTCCTCCGGCGCCTTCACCGTTCTCGACCCGGACGGCTCCCTCCCGCACGAGGCGTTCGTCGAGCTCGGCGGCTCCCCGGCCGTGAGCGTGCGGCTCTTCCCCGAGGACGACGCGAAGATCACCGTCGACGGTGTGGAGTTCGACGACGTCCCGCGTGACTCCGTGCCGGCCTTCCTGCGCTCCGTCCACGGCGGACTCGCCCATGTGAAGGGCAGGTTCTTCCCGCCGGGATGGTGGCTGGTGGTTCCGCTGCCCGGCGACGAGACGTACAAGGAGCTCATCGAGCACGGGACGCTCAGCCCCTGGCTGAGCGGAAGGGTCCGCTGAGAGCCACGGAGGCCACCTGATACCCGCAGGAGTCGACCGGGACAAGGGAGGCGGGAGCCCACCCGGGACAGGGAGGCAGGAGTCGGCCGGGGACAGGAGAATCGTGGCGGTCGTAGGCTCGTGGGCATGACCTTGCGCCTGAGCACCGTGATCCTGCCCATCCACCGCTGGCACGAGGGCGGCCGTGACCGCTGGCTGCGCGCCGAGGAGCTGGGCTTCCACGCCGCGTACACCTACGACCACCTGTCCTGGCGGACCTTCCGCGACGGCCCGTGGTTCGGCGCCCTGCCGACGCTGACGGCCGCCGCGACCGCCACGGAACGCCTGCGCCTGGGGACGCTGGTCACGTCACCGAACTTCCGTCACCCCGTGACGCTCGCCAAGGAGCTCATCTCCCTCGACGACATCTCGGGCGGCCGCGTCACCGTCGGCATCGGGGCCGGCGGCAACGGCTTCGACGCCACCACCCTCGGCCAGGAGGCGTGGAGCCCCCGCGAGCGGGCGGACCGGTTCGGTGAGTTCCTGCCCCTCCTCGACCGTCTGCTCACCGAAGACGCGGTCACCCAGCAGGGCACCCACTACTCCGCCCTGGAGGCCCGTAACATCCCCGGCTGTCTCCAGCGCCCCCGGCTGCCCTTGGCGGTCGCCGCGACCGGGCCGCGCGGGCTGAAGCTCACCGCGCGGTACGGGCAGGCGTGGGTGACGACCGGCGACCCGAAGCTCTTCGAGGAAGGGACTCCGGAACAGTCGGTGGACGCCCTGCGCGGCCAGCTGGAGAAGCTCGGCAAGGCCTGCGCCGAGACCGGCCGGGACGTGGCCGAGCTCGACAAGATCATGCTCACCGGTTTCACCCCGGACCGGGGGCGCCCCCTGGAGTCGCTGGACGCCTTCGTCGACTTCGCCGGCCGCCACCAGGAGCTGGGCTTCACCGAGCTGGTGATCCACTGGCCGATCCCGGACTCCGACTTCGCCGCCGACCAGGCGGTCTTCGAGCGGATCGCGACGGAGGCCGTGGCCCAGCTCGGCTGACCGCACGCACGGGCAGGTCACCGTTCCGCACTCAGATGTGCGCCCTCTCGCACGACCGTGCATCTTGTACGGAAGAATGGATCGGTGACCTCACCTCACTCTGCGCGCCCCGCCGCCCCGGCCCCCCGGTTGATCGCCACCGACCTCGACGGCACCCTGCTGCGCGACGACAAGTCCGTCTCGGAGCGTACGGTCGCGGCGCTCGCCGCCGCGGAGCGGGCAGGTGTCGAGGTCTTCTTCGTCACCGGCCGCCCGGCCCGCTGGATGGACGTGGTCAGCGACCACGTCCATGGCCACGGTCTCGCGATCTGCGCCAACGGCGCGGCCGTCGTCGATCTGCACGCCGGCGGCACGTTCCTCGAGGTGCGGCCGCTGGACCGGTCGGTCGCCCTGGAGGTGGTACGGGCGCTGCGCGAGGCGGCCCCCGGCGCCTCCTTCGCGGTCGAGCTCACCACCGGCATCCACTACGAACCGGAGTACCCGCCCTTCTTCCTCGACCCGGGCGCGACCGTGGCGACCGCGGAGAAGCTGCTGTTCGAGGAGGAGCCGGGCGCGGCCGCCCCCGTACTCAAGCTGCTCGCGCAGCATTCGGAGCTCGACCCGGACGGTTTCCTGGCCGTGGCCCGTGCGGCCGCCGGCGACCTGGCCTCGTTCACCCGGTCCAGCCCGACCGCCCTGCTGGAGATCAGCGGGCTCGGCGTCTCCAAGGCGTCCACCCTCGCCCTGTGCTGCGCCGAGCGGGGCATCTCGGCGGACGAGGTCGTCGCCTTCGGTGACATGCCCAACGACATCGAGATGCTCAGCTGGGCCGGCCGCTCGTACGCGATGGGCAACGCCCACCCGGACGTGATCGCCGCCGCCTCCGGTCATACGGTCGCGAACAACGACGACGGAGTGGCCGTGATCATCGAACGCATCCTCGCGGGCACCCTCGACGACTGACACGCTGCGGGGCAGCGAAAGGGCCGGAGCCGGGCGGCCCCGGAGCGGGCGGACCTGGAGCGGGCGGGCCTGGAGCGGGCGGCCCCGGAGCGACCGAGCCCGGAGCGGGCGGCCCCGGAGCGGGCGGCCCCGGAGCGGGCTCCGGACCCGGCGGGCTACAGCGGGGCCTCCCACACCACCGTCGTACCGCCGCCGTTCTCGCCGATGCCCGGCCCGCACCAGCTCGATCCGCCCAGCGACTCGGCGCGCCTCGCCAGGTTGCGCAGACCGCTGCGCCGCCCGCCCTCGGGGATGCCGACGCCATCGTCGGCGACCGAGAGCCGCACGCCGGCGCTGCCGTCGGGCAGCTCGGTGTCCGCGTCGACCACGACCTCGATGCGCGTGGCCTCCGCA
Source organism: Streptomyces sp. NPDC006551 (assembly GCF_040611675.1). NCBI lineage: Bacteria > Bacillati > Actinomycetota > Actinomycetes > Kitasatosporales > Streptomycetaceae > Streptomyces > Streptomyces sp. NPDC006551. The sequence continues at coordinate 213,274 of NZ_JBEXOT010000003.1, read as the reverse complement.
TGCCGGAAGGCGTTGGAGAGGGCCTCGCGGAGGGCGGCGATGAGGTTCTTGCCGGTGAGATCACCGACGGCGGAGTCGATCGGACCCAGAAAGCGGTGCGCGGGCTTGAAACCGAGCGGCACGGCGGCCATGTTGATCTCCCGCAGCACACGGGTCCGCAAACCCGAAGGAGCCTCGGCCGGGCCTTGCTGGAGCGCGAAGATGGCCGTCCGGATCTCCTGGATCGTCACGTCCAGTTCGTCCACGGCCTTGCCGACCCCCTCCCGCACGGCGGGCACGATCGACTTGCGCTGCGCGCTCTCCAGCATCATCCCGGTGGCGAACAGCCGCTGGATGACGAGGTCGTGCAGATCGCGGGCGATCCGGTCACGGTCCTCGTAGACGGCGAGCCGCTCCCGGTCGCGCTGCGCGTCGGCCATCATCAGGGCCAGCGCCGCCTGGGAGGCGAACTGCGTGGCCAGCGTCCGCTCCGCCTCGGTGAACGCCCGGGCGCCCCGCGTGCGGGGCGTCGCGAGAGCCCCGAGCACCCTGCCTCCGCTGTGCAGCGGCAGCAGCATGCTGGGTCCGTACTCGGCGGCCACCCGGCTGAGCATGCGGGCATCGGTCGAGACGTCGTCCACGAACACCGCCTCGCCGTCGAGAAGACGCTCCACCACCGCGCTCTCCGGCGGGATCACCACGCCCAGGGACTCGCTGGGCGTGTCGGAGGAGACGGCGACGATCTCCAGGCCGCCCTCCTCGGCGGGCAACAGCACGATTCCGGCCGCAGCGTCGGCGAGCCGGCGGGCCTGTTCGGCCACGACCGCCAGGGCGTCGTCGGCGTCGCCGCCGGAGAGCAGGGCGGTGGTGACGGCGACCGAGCCGTCGATCCAGCGCTCCCGCTGCCGGGCGGCCTCGTACAGGCGGGCGTTGCCGATGGCGATCCCCGCCTCGGTGGCGAGGACCCGGACCATGTGGACGTCGTAGTCGTTGAACTCGCCCCCGCCGTTCTTCTCGGCGAGATAGAGGTTGCCGAAGTTCTCGCCCTGGACGCGGATGGGGACGCCGAGGAAGCTCCTCATCGGCGGGTGGCCGGGTGGGAAGCCGGCCGAGCGGGCGTCGGTGGACAGGTCGGTGAGCCGGATCGTCCCGGGGTTCCGGATCAGCGCGCCGAGGAGCCCGGCCTGGCCGTCGGGGAACCGCCCGATCCGACGGGCCACGTCCTCGCCGACGCCGTGGGTGACGAAGTCGGAGAGGCCCTCTCCCTCCTCGTCGACGACCCCGATGGCCGCGTAGCGGGCATCGGCGAGTTCGGCGGCGGTCTCGCAGATACGGTCGAGGGTCGCGTGCAGTTCGAGGCCCGTGCCGACCGAGCGCATGGCCTCCAGGAGCTGCGGCACCCGCGCGGTGAGCTCCGTGGACAAGCCCTGCAGGCTGCGGGTGGCCCGGGTCGCGGCGTCGAGGGAGTCGGGTTCCTGGGGCTCCGGGGCGTCGGGCACGGCGGCGGTCATGACCTTGAGCCTAGTAAGTCCTATTTGGCGAGAAAAGTCGGCTGCTCGGGCGTACGGTCTCCGGCGGCGAGCGCCAGGTCGCTCGCCCGTTCCCGCTCCAGCATCCGGCGCAGCGGACCGTCCACCCCGGCCAGCTCCGCGTACTGACCGCGCTGCACGGTCCGGCCCTCGTCCAGGACCACCACCTCGTCCACGGCGTCGAGGCCGCGCAACCGGTGGGTGATCAGAACGGTGGTACGGCCCTCGGTGGCCCGCAGCAGATCATCGGTGAGCGCGTCCGCCGTGGCGAGGTCGAGGTGCTCGGCCGGCTCGTCGAGGACGAGGACGGGGAAGTCGGCGAGCAGCGCCCGGGCCAGCGCGAGGCGCTGCCGCTGACCGCCGGAGAGCTTGGAGCCGTGCTCGCCCACCATGGTGTCGAGGCCGTCGGGCAGCCCGCTCACCCAGTCGAGGAGCCTGGCCCGGCCGAGCGCGGCGCGCAGGTCGTCGTCGCTCGCTTCAGTACGGGCCAGGCGCAGGTTCTCGCGCAGGGAGCTGTCGAAGGTGTGCGCGTCCTGGGCGCAGAGCCCGACGAAGCGGCGGACGTCGTCCCCGTCGAGCGCCGCCGCGTCCACCCCGCCGAGGCGGTAGGTGCCCGCGCCGGCGTCGAGGAAGCGCAGCAGCACCTGGGCGAGAGTGGTCTTCCCCGACCCGGAGGTGCCGACGACGGCGACCCGCCTCCCGGCCTCCAGGGTGAGCGCGAAGCCGGTGAGCGCGTCCCTCTCCTGCCCGGCGTGCCGGGCGGAGAGACCGGCGACCTCCAGCGGGAAGGGGCTCCGCGGCGGCGCGGCGGCGCGCTCCGGTTCGTGTACGGGAAGAGGCGCGTCGAGCACCTCGTACACCCGCTCGGCGCTCCGCTTGACGCGCTGGCGGTACTGGACGGCCAGCGGAAGGCCGATGACGGCCTCGAACGCGGCGAGCGGGGTGAGGACGACGACCGCGAGGTTCACGCCGTCCAGGCGACCGTCGCGGACGGCCTGGACGCCGGCGAACGCGGCGGCGGCGACCGTCAGACCGCAGGCGAGCGCGGACAGACCGGCGCCGAGTGCGGTCGCGGCCGCCTGCCGTGAAGCGATGCCGGTGAGGGTGCGGTCGGCGGTCCGGGCCTTGTCGACGCGGTGGCGCAGAGCGCCGGCGACCGTCAGTTCCGCGCAGCCCCGCAGGAGGTCGACGACCGTGGTGGCGAGGGCGCCCCGAGCGGGGGCGAGCTGCCGCTCGGCCCGGCGGGCGAGGACACCGCTCAGCGCGGGGACCGCCACGCCCGCGGCCAGCAGACCGGCGGCGAGGACCGCCCCGGCCTCGGGCAGGAGCCAGGTGGTGAACCCGACGGAACCGGCGCCCACGACGAGCGCGGCACCCACGGGGAGCAGCCAGCGCAGCCAGTAGTCCTGAAGGGCGTCGACGTCCTGGACGAGCCGGGAGAGAAGGTCGCCGCGCCGGGTGCGGCGCAGTCCGGCGGGGGCGATGCGCTCCAGACGCCGGTAGACGGAGACGCGCAGCTCCGCGAGCATCCGCAGCACGGCGTCGTGGGACACGATCCGCTCGGCGTAGCGGAAGACGGCTCGACCGATGCCGAAGGCGCGGGTGGCGGTGACGGCCACCATCAGATAGAGGACCGGCGGCTGTTCGGAGGCGCGGGAGATGAGCCATCCGGACACCGCCATCAGGCCGACGGCCGACCCGAGCGCCAGGCTCCCGAGGAGCAGGGCGAGCCCCATCCGCCCCTTGAGCTCCCCGGCCATGGCACGCACGCGCCCGAAGAGACCGCGACCGCCGTGGCCGACGGCGCTGGTGCCCTCACCGCGACCACCCTCGCCGGCGGGACCGGTGCCCTCACCACGACCGCCGAGACCCTCGTGACCGACGGGGTCGGCGGCACCGCCACGATCGTCGTGGCCGGCCGATTCGACACCCTCGGCGGTCGTGCCGCCGTCGCCGAACCGGTCGTCCGCCCCCGGCGTCGCCCCGAAGAGGTCGCCGCGCACGGGGGCATCGACACGATCAACACCGTCGACGCGAGTCGGCTCCGCCGCGGGCATCGGCGGGGTCAGCTCCACCACACGGTCGGCGACCGCGAGCAGCGCCGGGCGGTGGACGACCAGGAGCACCGTGCGACCCACCGCGAGGCGGCGGACCGCGTCGACGACGGCCGCTTCCGTCTCGCCGTCCAGCGCGGCCGTCGGCTCGTCCAGGAGCAGCAGGGGTCGGTCGGCCAGGAACGCCCGGGCGAGGGCGAGGCGTTGCCGCTGCCCCGCCGAGAGCCCCGCTCCGTCCTCGCCAAGGACGGTCTCCACACCGTCGGGGAGTCCGTCGACGAAGCCGTCCGCACCGGCGTCCCGCAGGGCCTGCTGTACCGCCAGGTCCGAGGCGTCCGGCCGGGCCAGGCGGACGTTGTCCGCGATCGTGCCCGCGAAGAGATACGGCCGCTGCGGCACCCAGGCGATCCGGGACCGCCACTCCGCCAGGTCCGAAGATCCGAGCTCGCGGCCGCCGACCCGTACCGTTCCGCCCGCCTCGGGCACCGCGAATCCCAGCACCACATCGAGCAGCGTCGACTTGCCGACGCCGCTCGGACCCACCAGCGCCACCGTCTCGCCCGGCTCCACCACCAGCGAGGCCGCGGCGAGCGACGGCTCGGCACGCCCCGCATGACGGACGGTCACGTTCGCCAGCTCAAGGCGCGGGGACGACGAGGGCACCGACGCGGCGCCACCCTGCCGTACCGGCGTCTCCAGTACCTCGAAAATCTCCTCCGCGGCGGCGAGCCCCTCCGCCGCCGCGTGGTACTGCGCACCGACCTGCCGGATCGGCAGATACGCCTCGGGCGCCAGGATCAGAATGACCAGACCTGTGTAGAGGTCCAGATCGCCGTGGACCAGCCGCATACCGATACCGACCGCGACCAGCGCCACCGAGAGGGTCGACAGCAGTTCCAGGGCGAAGGACGACAGGAACGCGATCCGCAGCGTCTTCATCGTCGCCCGCCGGTACTCCGACGTGATGGCGCGGATCGATTCGGCCTGGGCCTTCGCCCGCCCGAAGACCTTGAGCGTCGGCAGCCCGGCCACCACATCGAGGAAGTGCCCCGAGAGGCGTGACAGCAGCTTCCACTGCCGGTCCATCCGGGCCTGGGTGTACCAGCCGATGAGGATCATGAAGAGGGGAATGAGGGGCAAGGTGACGACGATGACCGCCGCCGAGACCCAGTCCTCGGTGACGATCCTCGCCAGGACGGCCACCGGCACCACCACCGCGAGCCCCAGCTGCGGCAGATACCGCGAGAAGTAGTCGTCGAGCGCGTCCACCCCTCGGGTCGCCAGCGCGACCAGCGAGCCGGCCCTCTGGTCGCTGAGCCACCCGGGCCCCAGCGCCGCCGCCTGCTGGAGCAACCGTCCGCGCAGCTCCGACTTGACCGCCGCCCCGGCCCGATGGGCGGCCAGCTCCGTCAGCCAGGAGACCAGCGCCCGGCCACCCGCGACGCCGGCGAGCAGCAGCAGCGGCGTGGTCAGCGCGGAGACCGCCAGCCCCTTCTGGAAGGCCCCCACCACCACCTCGGCGATGAGCATCGCCTGGGCGACGACCAGCGCCGCCCCGGCCAGGCCGAGAACCACCACCGCCATGAGGAAGAGACGGGTGGCCCGGGCGTACCGAAGCAGACGCGGATCGATCGGTTTCACGTGAAACATCCCCCACTAGTGAGCGGCGTCGGCGATGTGCTGCGTGCCGATCCGCTTGCGGAACACCCAGTAGGTCCAGCCCTGGTAGAGCAGCACGAGCGGAGTGGCGATCGCCGCCAACCAGGTCATGATCTTCAGCGTGTAGGGGCTCGACGACGCGTTCGTCACGGTAAGGCTCCACGCGGGGTCGAGCGACGACGGCATGACGTTCGGGAAGAGCGTCAGGAACAGCATCGCGAAGGCTGCCGCGATGGTCACGCCCGACAACGCGAACGACCAGCCCTCGCGCCCCTGCTTGATCGCGCCGATGGCGCCGACCAGCGCCGCCACGGCCACGACCATGGCGACCAGGCTCCAGGTGCCACCCTTGTCGGCCTGCGTCCAGAGCAGGAATCCGAGCGCGAGAACGGCGGTGGCGAGCCCCACCTTCAGGGCGAGCGCACGCGCCCGTACCCGGATGTCCCCCACCGTCTTGAGTGCGGCGAAGACCGCCCCGTGGAAGGTGAAGAGCGCAAGCGTGACGAGGCCGCCGAGGATGGCGTACGGGTTGAGCAGGTCCCCGAAGGTGCCCACATACTCCTTCTGCGCGTCGATCGCGACTCCGCGCACGATGTTGCCGAAGGCGACGCCCCACAGCACGGCGGGGATGAGGGAGGTCCAGAAGATGGCCTGTTCCCAGTTGCGCTGCCAGTTCTCCTCGGGCCGCTTCGCCCGGTACTCGAAGGCCACACCACGCACGATCAGGCAGACCAGGATGATCAGCAGCGGCAGGTAGAAGCCGGAGAAGAGGGTCGCGTACCAGTCGGGGAACGCGGCGAAGGTCGCGCCGCCGGCCGTCAGCAGCCACACCTCGTTGCCGTCCCAGACGGGGCCGATGGTGTTGATCAGGACCCGCTTCTCGCTGCGGTCGCGAGCGAGCAGCTTGGTCAGGACGCCGATCCCGAAGTCGAACCCTTCGAGGAAGAAGTAGCCGATCCAGAGGACGGCGATGAGTACGAACCAGACGTTGTGGAGTTCCATGCCTCGATCTCCTGAGCCTCAGTACGAGAAGGCCATGGGCCGGTCGGGGTCGCGGTGGTCCCCGCCGATCTTGGTGGGCGGGTTGAGGTCGGCCTCCGTGAGTTCGGGCGGTCCGGCCTTGACGTACTTGACCAGGAGCCTGACCTCGATCACGGCGAGCACGGCGTAGAGGAGGGTGAAGACGATCATCGACGTGAGGACCTCAGCCGTCGAGACGCCGGGGGAGACCGCGTCCCGGGTGCGCAGCACGCCGTAGACGACCCAGGGCTGCCGGCCCATCTCGGTGAAGATCCAGCCCCAGGAGTTGGCGATCAGCGGGAAGAGCATGGTCCACAGGGCGACGAGCCAGTACCACTTCGCCAGTCGGGGGCTGAGCGCCTTCCGCCTGAACAAGACGAGGTTCGGCACCTCGTCCTCACCGGTCCGCATCCCCGGCGACAGCAGGAACTTCTTACGGGTCAGCCAGAGGCCGATCATGCCGAGGGTCAGCGAGGCCATGCCGAAGCCGATCATCCAGCGGAAGCCCCAGTAGGCGACCGGGATGTTGGGCCGGTAATCGCCGGGCCCGTACTTCTCCTGCTGGGCCTTGTTGACGTCGTTGATGCCGGGGACGTGCGAGGTGAAGTCGCCGTTGGCGAGGAAGGAGAGCAGACCCGGGATCTCGATGGCGACCTTGTTGTGGCCCTTCTCGACATCGCCGTAGGCGAAGACCGAGAAGGGTGCGGGCGCCTCGCCGTCCCAGAGCGCCTCGGCGGCGGCCATCTTCATCGGCTGCTGCTTGTACATGACCTTGCCGAGCAGATCGCCGCTGACGGCCGTGCCGAGTCCGGCGATGATCAGTGTGATCAGACCGAGCCGCAGCGAGGTCCGCATCACCGGAACGTGCTTCTTGCGCGCCAGATGGAAGGCGGAGATGCCGACCAGGAAAGCGCCGCCGACCAGGAAGGCCGCCGTCATGGTGTGGAAGAACTGGGTGAGGGCGGTGTTCTGGGTGAGCACCAGCCAGAAGTCCGTGAGTTCGGCCCGGCCGCGCTCCTCGTTGATGCGATAGCCGACCGGGTGCTGCATCCAGGAGTTGGCCGCCAGGATGAAGTACGCGGAGAGGATGGTGCCGATCGACACCATCCATATGCAGCCGAGGTGGATCTTCTTGGGCAGCTTGTCCCAGCCGAAGATCCACAGGCCGATGAAGGTCGACTCGAAGAAGAAGGCGATCAGCGCCTCGAAGGCGAGGGGTGCGCCGAAGACGTCGCCGACGAAGCGCGAGTAGTCGGACCAGTTCATGCCGAACTGGAACTCCTGGACGATGCCGGTGACCACACCCATCGCGATGTTGATCAGGAACAGCTTGCCCCAGAACTTCGTCGCCCTGAGGTACTTCTCCTTCTCCGTCCGCACCCAGGCGGTCTGGAGACCGGCGGTGAGCGCGGCGAGGGAGATCGTCAGAGGGACGAACAGAAAGTGGTAGACGGTGGTGATGCCGAACTGCCATCGCGCCAGAGTCTCTGGCGCCAGAGCGAGGTCCACGTCGTCTTCTCCTTACATCGCCGTGGTCACAGGGAGCGATTTGCCCCTTCAATCCCACCCATCTCGGGATGAACTGCGACACGCTTGTGAACGCGTTCACATTCACAAGCATTATGGCTCATACGAAATCCGTACGTAAGACCGGGGTACCCCTACTCGAAGGTCACCCCTTCCCCGGACCTTCAACATATTGTTGAATCAGGGGCATGGACCTTCAGATCCGTATCTCCTGGCCGGCCGGACACACCACGGCCACTCTCGACGAAACCCCCACGAGCAAGGCGCTCGTGGGGGCTCTTCCGATCTGCTCCACCGCCCGGACCTGGGGCGAGGAGGTGTATTTCGACACACCGGTCTCCGCAGCCGTCGAAGCCGACGCGCTTCAGGTGGTCGAGCCGGGCACCGTCGCCTTCTGGACCGAGGGCGACGCGCTCGCGCTCCCCTACGGCCCGACCCCGATATCCCGGGGTGCCGAGTGCCGACTCGCCGGCCCGTGCAACCTCCTGGGCGCACTGGACGGCGACCCGCGCGTGCTGGCCACCGTCAGGGACGGTGACCCGATCCGCGTGGAGCTGGTGACGGACTAGCGGTCCTCGCGGAAGCTCTCCGCCGTCTTCAGGAACAGGTCGTTCGCCTCGCACTCACCGATCGTGACGCGCACGCCCTCGCCCGCGAACGGCCGCACCACCACGCCGTGCCGCTCGCACTCCGCCGCGAAGTCCACCGTCCGCTCACCGAGCCGCAGCCAGACGAAGTTCGCCTGGGTGTCCGGCACGGTCCAGCCCTGGGCCACGAGCCCCGCGTGGACCCGCTCGCGCTCGGCCACCAACGAGCCGACCCGCCCGAGCAGTTCGTCCTCCGCACGCAACGACGCCACCGCCGCGTCCTGCGCCACCTGGCTCACCCCGAAGGGCACCGCCGTCTTGCGCAGCGCCGCCGCCACCGGCTCGTGGGCGATCGCGAAGCCCACGCGCAGCCCCGCCAGGCCGTACGCCTTGGAGAACGTCCGCAGCACGGCCACGTTCGGGCGGTCGCGGTAAAGCTCGATGCCGTCCGGGATGTCGGCATCGCGGACGAACTCCCGGTACGCCTCGTCGATCACGACCAGGACGTCGGAGGGCACCCGGTCCAGGAAGCGCTCCAGCTCGGCCCGGCGCACCGCCGTGCCCGTGGGGTTGTTGGGGTTGCAGACGAAGATCAGCCGGGTCCGGTCGGTGATCGCCTCGGCCATCGCGTCGAGGTCGTGCACCTCGCCCTCGGTCAGCGGCACCTGCACCGGGGTCGCCCCACTGATCTGCGTGATGATCGGGTACGCCTCGAAGGACCGCCAGGCGTAGATCACCTCATCACCCGGGCCGGCCGTCGACTGGATCAGCGACTGCGCGATGCCCACCGAGCCGGTGCCGGTGGCCAGGTGCGAGACGGGGACGCCGAAGCGGTCGGCGAGCTCCTCCATCAGACCGGTGCACGCCATGTCGGGGTAGCGGTTGAAGTTCGCGGCCGCGGCCAGCGCGCTCTCCATCACTCCCGGCAGCGGCGGATACGGGTTCTCGTTGGAGGACAGCTTGAAGGCGACCGGGCCACCCGCGGCGGCCGGCTTGCCCGGCTTGTAGGTGGGAATGCCGTCCAGTACGGCGCGCAGCTTCGGGCCGCCCGCGCTCGTCCCGCCGACCCCGCCGGCCGCCTCGCCGGCCCCGCCGGTCTCGCTCACTGCGCTCACTGTGGTCCTCCTCGACCGTCCGTACCACCAATACTCCTCACCTTATGAGGATTCGCCCCCGCTGCGAATGGGCTGTGGACAACGAACGGCGCCAAGCTGTGGAAAACGGAAGAGAGCGCGGGGACGGGTGGCGTGCGCCGGTGGCGTGCGCCGTGGCGCGCGTCCCCCGTAGAGGTGAGTTGAGACCTCTTCGAGACATGACCCCCTTGGCAGGCTCATGCGCGTGGACAACCATAGATCTACCCATAGCCCCCGCAACTGCCTTGATTTCCAAGGCAGTTGACACTTGTCGATCATGCAAAAACGTGCCTGTCAACGAGTGAATATGCGACCGGCCCAACCACCGGACCTCGCCCTACTATCGGCTCGCCATGACAGCAGCAGGGAAGCACCAGGTGAGCCGGGCACAGACCCGGGGAGGCCGGCAGGGCAGAGCGGGCATCCGGGATGTGGCCGCCGCCGCCGGGGTCTCCATCACGACTGTCTCCGACGCACTCAACGGAAAGGGCCGGCTCCCGGACGCCACTCGTCGCCACGTTCGCGAGGTCGCAGACCGGCTGGGCTACCGCCCGTCCGCGGCTGCTCGCACCCTCCGTACCGGCAAGTCAGGACTCATCGGCCTGACCGTGACGACGTACGGGGATGAACCTTTCACCTTCACCGAATTCGCGTACTTCGCGGAGATGGCCAGAGCCGCCACCTCGGCCGCGCTCGCCCGCGGCTATGCCCTGGTCATCCTGCCCGCCACCTCCCGCCACGACGTCTGGTCGAACGTCGCTCTCGACGGGACCATCGTCATCGACCCCTCCGATCACGACCCGGTCGTCACCGAGCTCGTCCGCCAGGGCCTGCCCGTCGTCTCCGACGGGCGCCCCGCCGGCACCCTCCCGGTCACCGCCTGGGTCGACAACGACCACGAAGCCGCCGTCCTCGACCTCCTCGACCACCTCGCCGCCGCCGGCGCCCGCCGGATCGGCCTGCTCACCGGCACCAGCACCGACACCTACACCCGTCTGTCCACCACCGCGTACCTCAACTGGTGCCAGCGGGTCGGACAGGACCCCGTCTACGAGGCCTACCCGGCGCACGATCCGTGCGCGGGCGCCGTCGCGGCCGACCGGCTGCTCGCCCGCCCCGATCGGCCCGACGCCGTGTACGGACTCTTCGACCCCAACGGGACCGACCTCCTGGCGGCCGCCCGCCGCTACGGACTGCGCGTACCGGACGATCTCCTGCTGGTCTGCTGCAGCGAGTCGACCGTCTACGCCAACACCGAGCCGCCCCTCACGACCCTCTCGCTCAAGCCCCGCCGGATCGGCACGGCCGTCGTCCAGCTCCTCATCGACGCCATCGAGGGGACCGACACCGACCGACCGGTCGAGCAGGTCATACCGACCGAACTCATCGTCCGCACGTCCTCCCAGAGGCGTCCACCGCGGACGACCGTCAGTCCGCCCCGGTCTCCCTCGACGGACTGAAAGAACCTGTACGTGCCGCGGCTCGGCCCAAACCATGGGTCGGCCCGGCTCTTACCCTGGCCTGGACCTTCTCAATTCGGGCGAAACGACCGGTGAACCCGGAGTGGACCCGGATTCACCACCCCTGGTGCGTCACACAGGAGGACCCTCATTCCTATGATGGGCGCACGACACCGCGGACCACCCCGACCAGGCCGGTCCGCGATGTGCAGGGCATCGCGACGGTGGTGGAGGGGTCGATGACTCAGGGGGCCGGGCAGGAACCCGTGGTGCGCACGGCGACATTGCGGGACTTCCGCGTACCGCCGTACGCCCGGGTGCCCGTGCAGGGCCACGCCGTCGAACCGCCCACGGGAGCCGCCGGATTCCCGGGGGCCGCCGAAGCCGCCGCACCCACCGGCTCCCCCACCGCACCCGGCATCGTCGGCGCGCCCGGCGTCCCTGGCGCCCCGCTCGACCCGACGCTCCACCTCAGGCATGCCCCGGTGGGCCAGGGCCAGGGCGGCCAGGAGCGGTCCGGCCCGTCCATCGTCGCCGTCGCCACCGGCCACCCCGGCAACGCCTTCCCGGAGGACGGCCTCCCCGAGGGCTACACCCCCACCGAGCGTGACCTCCCGGTCATCAACCGTGGCGACACCGTGCAGGTCCGGGTCGACCAGGACCCTGTCCCCGCCCCCGCGCCGACCCCGGCGGCGGGCGAGGGCCCCGGCCCGCTCTACGTCGTCGGCGACGTCCACGGCTATCTCGACGAACTCCTCGACGCCCTGCGTGAGCAGGGCCTCATCGACGAGAACGGCGCCTGGGCCGCCGGAAACGCCCGTCTCTGGTTCCTGGGCGACTTCACCGACCGCGGCCCCGACGGCATCGGCGTCATCGACCTCGTCATGCGCCTCTCGGCCGAGGCCGCCGCCGCCGGCGGCTACTGCAAGGCCCTGATGGGCAATCACGAGCTGCTGCTGATCGGCGCCAAACGCTTCGCCGACACCCCCGTGAACTCCGGCGCCGGCACCGCCACGTTCCAGGCCGCCTGGCTGCTCAACGGCGGCCAGAAGTACGACATGGACCGGCTCCAGGACGTCCATCTGCAGTGGATGTCCCGGCTGGACGCCGTGGTGGAGGAGGACGGGCACCTCCTCATGCACTCCGACACCACCGCGTACCTCGAGTACGGCAGCACCATCGAGGACGTCAACGAAACCATCCACGAGATCCTCAACCGGAACGACGCCGACGAGGTCTGGGACCTGTTCCGGAAGTTCACCAAGCGCTTCGCGTTCCGTGACGACGCCGGCCCCCAGGCGGTGCGGGAACTGCTCGGCACCTACGGTGGACGCCGTGTCGTGCACGGTCACAGCCCCATCCCGTACCTCCTCGGCCAGGTCGGCACGGAGGACGGCGAGGGCCCGTCGGAGCCGGTCGTCGACGGCCCGCACGTGTACGCCGACGGTCTGGCGATCGCCATGGACGGCGGTGTGACCATGGCCGGAAAGCTTCTGGTCGTCCAACTCCCCCTGGTCGGCTGAGGCATAACCCTGCGCATCCGGGAAAGGCGATTTCAGGAAACCCCCTGTCACCCTGTGCCGTAACCGCAATACCATCGGCTCATCCGTAGCAGGCTCTCCTCCGTTTCCGCCCAACTGCCCGTGATCCGCGGGTGGCCAGGGCCTACGGAGCATCGGGGGATGCACATGAACGTGGCTCCGCACCTGCTGACCGAGGACCGCGCCGAGTACGAGCGCATCCTCGACGACGCACTGCGTAACGCGCACGCACGTCCGGAACTCGCCGAAGTCGGGAAACGGCTCACGGCCGAACAGCTGCGCACGATGGCGCTGAACGCGACAGCGCTGATCACCACCGCGGCGGCGACCGAGTACGACCACTTCGTGAAGATCCGCGAAGAGGGACGCTCACCGAGCGGTACGAGTGTCATGGGCGCCGTCCTCGCGGCGGACGGCGACGGTGCGACCGGTGGTCCCGGCGCCGGTGTCGTCGCGATCGTCACGGTCCTCGCGCCCGTGCTCGCCGGCACGGCCGCGGTGATCTTCCTGCTGGTCGGAGCCGCACTGAAGACACTGGCCCCGACACTGGTGTTCGCCGAGACCCTGTTGACGGCGGGCTGGTTCTTCGGCGCCGTCGCGGCGGCCGGGCTGCTCTGCGCGGCCGCCGGGCTCCTCATGACCGCGCTGCGCAACAGCGCCACGGAGGTGGCCGCGACGGGGCCCGCCCCGGGAGGAGACGACGAGCTGTCCCAGGCCAGGGAAGCCTGGCGCCGCGCGCTGCTGGAACGGGGAATCCTGCCGTTCCTGCGCGACGCGCTGGCCGACCCCGGCGCGGCCCGGCCGGCCTCGCCGCCCCGCCCCCTGCCGACCTCCCGAATACCGAAGATCGGCTACAGCGGCCCGGAGTTCTCCAGCCCAGGCGAGGGCGCGTCCGGCACTCGTCCGACGTTCAGCAGCCCGGACTTCAGCAGCCCCGACTTCGGCTCTCCGGAGAACCGACCGGAGTGAACGCCGGAGAACCAGCCGGAGTGAACGCCGGAGGGACGGCACGGGAGCGGACGCCAGGACGGACGGAACCGGGCCGGCCCGCGACTCCCCCCGGGGCCGCGGGTCCGCCCGGTGTCCTCCAGGTCAGTCCGCCAACGGGAGGTAGACCCGGTTGCCGGAGGCGGCGAACTCCTTGGACTTCTCCGCCATACCGGCCGAGATCTCCTCCGACTTGAGGTCGCCACCGTGCTCCCGGCGAATGTCCTGCGAGATCTTCATCGAGCAGAACTTCGGGCCGCACATCGAGCAGAAGTGCGCGGTCTTCGCGGGCTCGGCCGGCAGCGTCTCGTCGTGGAACTCACGGGCCGTGTCCGGGTCGAGGGCCAGGTTGAACTGGTCCTCCCAGCGGAACTCGAACCGCGCGTCCGACAGCGCGTCGTCCCATTCCTGCGCCCCCGGGTGCCCCTTGGCCAGATCGGCCGCATGCGCCGCGATCTTGTACGTGATGACGCCGGTCTTCACGTCGTCGCGGTTGGGCAGGCCCAGGTGCTCCTTGGGCGTGACGTAGCAGAGCATCGCCGTGCCCCACCAGGCGATCATCGCGGCGCCGATCCCGGACGTGATGTGGTCGTACGCGGGCGCGACGTCCGTGGTCAGCGGGCCGAGGGTGTAGAACGGCGCCTCCTCGCAGATCTCCTGCTGGAGGTCGATGTTCTCCTTGATCTTGTGCATCGGGACATGGCCCGGGCCCTCGATCATCGTCTGCACGTTGTGGCGCTTGGCGATCGTGTTCAGCTCACCGAGCGTGCGCAGCTCCGCGAACTGCGCCTCATCGTTGGCGTCCGCGATCGAACCGGGGCGCAGACCGTCGCCCAGCGAGTACGTGACGTCGTACGTCGCCAGGATCTCGCAGAGCTCCTCGAAGTTCGTGTAGAGGAAGTTCTCCTTGTGGTGCGCGAGGCACCAGGCGGCCATGATCGAACCGCCACGCGAGACGATGCCGGTCTTTCGGCGGGCGGTCAGCGGCACGTACGGCAGCAGTACGCCGGCGTGGACCGTCATGTAGTCGACGCCCTGCTCGGCCTGCTCGATGACCGTGTCCTTGTAGATCTCCCAGGTCAGCTCCTCGGCCTTGCCGTCGACCTTCTCCAGGGCCTGGTAGAGCGGCACGGTGCCGATCGGCACGGGGGAGTTGCGCAGCACCCACTCGCGGGTGGTGTGGATGTTACGGCCGGTGGACAGGTCCATGACCGTGTCCGCGCCCCACTTGGTCGCCCACGTCATCTTCTCCACCTCCTCCTCGATGGAGGAGGTGACGGCGGAGTTGCCGATGTTGGCGTTGACCTTGACCAGGAACCGCTTGCCGATGATCATCGGCTCGATCTCCGGGTGGTTGACGTTGGCCGGGAGCACCGCGCGCCCCGCGGCGATCTCCTCCCGTACGACCTCGGGGGAGACGTTCTCGCGAATGGCGACGTACTCCATCTCCGGGGTGATCTCACCCCGGCGGGCGTACGCGAGCTGGGTCACCGCCTGGCCGTCGCGGCCCCGACGGGGCTGGCGCGGGCGGCCGGGGAAGACCGCGTCGAGGTTCTTGAGTCCCCCGCGCGGCGAGGTGTGCTTGATCCCGTCGTCCTCGGGGCGGACCGGGCGGCCCGCGTACTCCTCGGTGTCGCCGCGACTGATGATCCAGTTCTCGCGCAGCGGCGGAAGACCCCGCCGTACGTCGGTGTCGATGGTGGGGTCGGTGTACGGACCGGACGTGTCGTACAGCGTCACGTCCTTGCCGTTGGTGAGGTGCACCTGACGGACCGGCACACGGAGGTCGGGG
The DNA here is from genome assembly GCF_040611675.1 of Streptomyces sp. NPDC006551. Lineage (NCBI taxonomy): Bacteria > Bacillati > Actinomycetota > Actinomycetes > Kitasatosporales > Streptomycetaceae > Streptomyces > Streptomyces sp. NPDC006551. Next base: position 198,006 of record NZ_JBEXOT010000003.1, on the reverse strand, counting down.
CGGGAGCCCTCGATGTACCCCTTGTGCCAGCCCGGTGTGCGCTCGTCCTGGCCGTCCTGGCTGGTGGCAGGCGTGCGTGCATCCTGAATGGTCATGAGACCGATCTCCCTACGCCGGCATTACCCGGTAACAGGTTCGGCGGTCGGCGCAGCCTCTTCCCGTACGTACGTCAGTACGCGCGCGTACGGTGATCAGCGCCCTCTCAGCCCGGTGCTCCGAGCTCCCGCGTGTGCAAAGGTGCCACCACGCTAGCGTCAACCCGGGCGTGCTGAACAGTGGGCCCCCGCCGTTCTTGCGATGATCGGTCGGTGACTTCCTCGCAGCAGACCCCCGAACCGCACGGCGACGGCACCGGCCACGGGCATGGGCACGGGCAGGACGACGGCCATGGCGGGCATGTGGCGCACGGCCACACGCACAGCCATGGGCCCGCCGCGCCCGTCTCCCTGCATCTGCGCAAGGTCATCGCCGCGGTCCTGATCCCGTTCGCCACCGCCGTCCTGGTCGGGCTCGCGGTCCTGTGGCCCGGCGGCACCCCGGCGCACGAGCGCACTGGCGTCGGCTTCGACCGGCAGACCGAGCAGGGCAAGGTCGTCTCGGTCGAGTACGTCGACTGCAAGGACGTGAACGCCGCGCAGGTGCCGCCGACCGGTGACACGACGACACCCCAAGGGCGGGAGGCGGTCAACGCCCAGCAGGGGCAGTGCGCGAAGGCGACGATCGAGGTCACCACGGGCAACGACAAGGGCCGCACCTTCATCGAGATCGTGCAGCCGGACGCGCCCCGGCAACTGCGCGAGGGGCAGGGCGTGGTGGTGGCGTACGCCCCCGACGCCCCGCGTGACCTGCAGTATTCGGTGACCGATGTGAACCGCAAACTCCCGATGGTGCTGCTCGCCGGAATCTTCGCGCTCGCCGTCGTGCTCGTCGGCCGGTTGCGCGGGCTGATGGCCCTGATCGCGCTCGCCGTGAGCTTCCTGGTGCTGACCTTCTTCATCCTGCCGGCGATTCTGCAGGGCTCGAATCCGCTGGTCGTGGCGGTGGTGGGGTCCAGCGCGATCATGCTGATCGCGCTCTACATGTGTCACGGGCTTTCGGCCCGTACCTCGGTCGCGGTGCTCGGCACCCTGATCTCGCTGCTGCTGATCGGGCTGCTGGGCTCGCTCTTCATCGGCTGGGCTTCACTCACTGGCAACACGGACGACAACACCGGCCTGATCCACGGCCTCTATCCGGACATCGACATGTCCGGTCTGCTGCTCGCCGGCGTCATCATCGGGTCGCTCGGGGTGCTCGACGATGTAACGGTGACCCAGACGTCGGCGGTGTGGGAGCTGCATCAGGCGGATCCGCGGATGGGGCCGCGCGCGCTGTACCGGGCCGGGATCCGCATCGGCCGCGACCACATCGCCTCGGTGGTGAACACCCTGGTGCTCGCGTACGCCGGTGCGGCCCTGCCCCTGCTGCTGCTCTTCTCCATCGCGCAGAGCAGCGTGGGGACCGTGGCCAACAGCGAGCTGGTCGCGGAGGAGATCGTCCGGACGCTGGTGGGGTCGATCGGTCTCGTCGCCTCGGTGCCGGTCACCACCGCCCTCGCGGCGCTGGTGGTCTCCGCCGACCGGCCGGGACCCTCGGAGAGCCGCCCGGCCAGGGGTGGGCGACGCCGCCGGGCGAAGTGACCGGCTTGCCGCCTGGTCGGCGGCTCTCCTCCGCTCAGCCGGCGTTCTCCTCCGCGAGGATCCGACCCAGCGCGGCCTCCAGGTTGTCCTCGAAGTCACCGAGTGTCCGTTCCTGACCGAGCGGAACCAGTTTGTCCGTTCGGTCGAGGAAGGCGACCAGTGGCGGCGCGCTGGCCCGGAACAGGGCGCGGTCGCTGCCCACCTGAAGGCGGATGGAGACGTCCGAGAGCGCCTCGGAGCCGGTCGGCGCGATGTGCACATCGCCGTCCCCGCTGGATCCGTTGATCCCGTCGAGCAGCAGCTCCCGTCCGAACGCCCAGGTAACGGGCGCGTCCCCGGGAAGATGGAAGGTCATCCGCACCGCGTAGGGATCCCGGCTCTCATAGCGCAGTTCCACGGGGATTCTGAAGGAGAGCTCCTCGGAGACGAGGAAGCTCATCAGGACTTCGGCCTGAACCGACTCTCGCATCATGTACCCCGCAGTAGATGAAGCAGTTGCGTAAAGACAGCTGCTGAAAGCTGTGATCCCAAACGGCCAGGAATGATCCCCCATGGCCCTCTTGACGCCATCGTGCTGGAAGCGCTAGCAGATCACAAGGAGTGATTTTTCAGATACTGATAGAGAAAGCGAGCGAACTGAAGAGCTTTCCGATCTCACTGCGTAGTCGATCGACTGCGGGCAGCAACCGTTCTTCCTGGTGAAGGGGCAGGGAAATCGCCATGGCGGCCGCGGTGGAGCCCGCCGTGATGGGAACGGCGGCGCAAACCGTGCCGAGGGCGTACTCCTGACGCTCCACCAGGGGCTCCATGCGCCCCATACCGCCCAAACGCTCCAAAAGGGCACGACGGTTACGCACCGTGTACGGAGTGATGGCCTCGACCGGATGGCGGTCGAGGTGGTCTTGACGGCTCCTCAGATCAAGTTGGCTGAGCAGGCACTGCCCGATCGCATGGGCGTGCCCGGTCTCCCGGAAGTCGGCCCACTCGTCCACGGCGGGGGCGGACGGGGTGTCGGCCACGGCGACGAGCTCGATCTCGCCCTCACGGTAGATCGCGAAGTAGATGGGGACGCCGATCTCGTCGCGCCAGCGCGCGAGGGAGTCTTCGATCTTGGTGCGACGATTCTGCAGAACTCCGCCACCGGCCAGACGGCCGGCGGCGTCGCCGAAGACGAACACACCCTTCTCGCGGCGGAGATAGCCTTCGTGCGTCAGGGTGCGGAGCAGGTGGTACGCGGTGGGAAGCGGGAGTCCCGTCTCGCGCGCGAGCTGTTTGGCGGGAGCGCCGTCCTCGTGGGAGCCCACGGCCTCCAGAAGTCTCAGCGCCCGCTGCACCGAGCCGATCAGGGTAGGGACAGCGGATTGCGAAGCCGTGGCCAAAGGTCACCCCCAGGCGTTTCGACGGGTGCCCTGCACCCGCCCGCGGGGGCCGCCCCCGCGCGCCCGCCGCGGCCTAGGATCCGTGGGGTCCGTGGGTGGACCCACCCGGGACAGAAAAGAACTCGCTGGTCAACGTGAGATCAACGCACTGTTTTCCCCGGGGCGGCGGAGCTTTTCCACTCTAATGGCACCCCATGGGCACCCAAGCGGTTTCAACCATCGGGTTCCCTCGCCCGGGCTAATACCCGGAAGCCGGTTCATACCAGCGAGTAGCCGGCGCTACCAGTCCTCGCGCGAGGTCGACGACGACATGAACTTCCGCACCACGTAGACGAGCCCGGCGACCAGCGCGACGAAGACCAGCACCTTGAAGAGCAGACCGATCACAAACGTCGCGATGCTGGTGATCAGACCGCCGAAGACGAACAGGGCGATGACAGGTATGGCCACCCACTTCACCCACCAGGGCATGCCCGCGAGAATCTCCCGTACCGCCATTGTCCTTACCCCATCTCCGAAGAGTCCGTTCCGCGCACTCTGCGCCGAACGCTTTCGATGCTAGGGGCGGCGGGGGTGCTCGCGGGGGCCTCACGGCCCTTGCTCTCCCCTGATCCACCCCCTAGGGGAGCTCGGACCCGGCCGGGCCTCGGCTTTCGGGGCGACTCAGCTCTCCGGCGGGGAGAAGACCACCATGACCCGCAGGTCCTCGGTGATGTGGTGGAACTTGTGGGCCACCCCGGCCGGCACGTAGACGACGCTGCCACGGGCCACCTGAGTCGTCTCCGTCCCCACCGTGATCGAGGCCCGGCCGCTGACGACGAAGTACACCTCGTCCTGGCCGTGCGGTTGCTGCGGGTCGAGCGCGCCCGCGTCCAGCGCGTACAGGCCGACCGACATGTTCCGCTCGCGCAGGAACTGAAGGTACGCGCCGTCGTTGGCGGCACGCTCCGCCTCCAGTTCGTCCAACCGGAATGCCTTCATCGTCCGTCCGCCCCTGCACTTGGCCCGATCATGTCTGCCACGATCAGACACATGAAGAATTTCGTAGTCAAGACACTCGCCAACGCGGGTGCCCTGGCGGTGGCCATCTGGCTCCTCCAGGACATCACGCTCACCGGTGAGAGCACCGGCAAGAAGGCCCTGACGCTCATCCTTGTCGCCCTGGTTTTCGGGCTGGTGAACTTCTTGGTCAAGCCCGTCGTGAAACTGCTCACGCTTCCGCTGTTCATCCTCACGCTCGGCCTGATCACCTTGGTGGTCAACGCCCTGATGCTGCTGCTGACGTCCTGGCTGGCCGACCAGCTCGACCTCAGCTTCCATGTCGAGGGATTCTGGACCGCCGTCCTCGGCGGCCTGATCATCTCTGTCGTCTCGTGGGCGCTCAACGTCGTGCTGCCCGACGGGGACTGAGTGCGAACGATGACGTACCGCCTGCGGGCGGTGCGCGAGAGTGTGGAGGAACCGGCGTGAACACGGACGCACGGGGCGCAGAACTCGGTGACGGAACGCGGGCGGTCCGGGCCGGGCTGCCCGAACCGGTCAAGTACGAACCCACCCTGCCGGGGCCGGTCTTCGCCGCCCACTTCCATCTGCCGGGCGATCCCACCGGCCCCTACACCTACGGCCGGGACGAGAATCCCACCTGGACCCATCTGGAACGCGCCATCGGCGAACTGGAGGCCCCGGGGGAGCCGGACATCGAGACGCTCGTCTTCGCCTCCGGCATGGCGGCCATCTCCGCCGTCCTCTTCTCCCAGCTCAAGGCCGGCGACGCGGTCGTCGTACCGGACGACGGCTATCAGGCGCTGCCCCTCCTCCACGAGCAGCTGAGGGCGTACGGGATCGAGGTCCGCACCGCGCCGACCGGCGGCGACGCCCAGCTCTCCGTACTGGACGGAGCGCGGCTGCTGTGGATCGAGACCCCCTCCAACCCCGGGCTCGACGTCTGCGACATCCGGCGCCTGGTGCGTGCGGCGCACGAGTCCGGAGCGCTGGTCGCCGTCGACAACACCCTGGCCACCCCGCTCGGACAGCGCCCCCTGGAGCTGGGGGCGGACTTCTCCGTCGCCAGCGACACCAAGGGCATGACCGGGCACGGCGACATCCTGCTCGGACATGTCAGCTGCCGCGATCCCCGCCGGGCCGCGGAGGTACGGCGCTGGCGCAAGGTCGTCGGGGCGATCCCCGGCCCCATGGAGGCCTGGCTCGCCCACCGTTCCCTGGCCACGCTCCAGCTGCGCGTCGACCGGCAGTGCTCGTCGGCCCTCGCGCTCGCCCGGACGCTGCGGACTCGCGGGGAGGTGACCGGGCTGCGCTATCCCGGGCTTCCCGACGACCCCTCGCACGCGGTGGCGGCCTCGCAGATGCGGCGGTTCGGTCCCGTCGTATCGTTCGTCCTCCCGGATCGGGAGTGGGCCGAGCGGTTCCTCGACGGACTGCGTCTGGTGGACGACGCCACCAGCTTCGGCGGTGTGCGCTCGACCGCCGAACGGCGCGGCCGGTGGGGCGGCGACGCCGTCCCGGAGGGTTTCATCCGCTTCTCCGTCGGCGCCGAGGACCCCGAGGACCTGATCGCGGATGTGCTCCGCGCCCTCGACCTGGCCGAAAAGGCCGTCGGCTGACGCGTCGCACACGGAACGGGGCGCTCCGAGCCTCCCCCCTCATGGCTCGGAACCCCCCGGTTCCACGCGCGGAGATCCCGCTCGCACAAGGCTAGTTGACTCTGCGTCAGTGTCCAATCACGGTAGCGACAGCGACCTATCGACTTATTTATAGTTGGACGGTCTTGAGGCGCCATCAGCCGACGCCTGAGTCGAACGGCCGCACGGCCGGGAGGGGGCGGGCATGGACTTGGCCCTGCTGCGCACGTTCGTCACGGTGCACCGGGCCGGCTCCTTCACCCGCGCGGCGGCGCTTCTCGGGCTCTCCCAGCCGGCCGTCACCAGCCAGATCCGCACCCTGGAGCGGCAGCTGGGCCGCCCCCTCTTCCTCAGACAGGCCCGTGGGGTCACCCCCACCACCATCGGGGACGAGCTCGCCCACCGCGCCGCCCCGCATCTGGACGCCCTGGTGGAGATCGCCGAGAGCGATCCGGACGAGGAGAACGGCGTCCGCACCCTCCATCTCGCCGGGCCTCCGGAGTTCACCTCGGCGCGTGTCCTGCCGGCCCTCACTCCTCTGGTCTCCCAGGGCCTCGCCGTCAGGGCCTCCTTTCTCGGCAGTGCCGAGGAGGTCCTCGACGGGCTCGCCGCCGGACATCACGATCTGGCCATCGCCACCGCTCGTCCGCGCGGCGGTCTGTTCACCTCCACACCGCTCTGCGACGAGGAGCACGTCCTGGTCGCCGCCCCGCGCTGGGCCGCCCGGCTGGGCCCCGAGACGCTGCTGCGCAAGGGATCGGTGGTCCTGGAGCAGCTGCCGGTGGTGGAGGTGCACGAGTCGCTGCCGTTCGTCTCCCGCTATTGGGCCGCCGTATTCGAGACGAAGCCGGCGGCCACCGGCACCGTCATCGCGCCCGACCTGCGGGCCGTCCTGGAGTCCGCGGCCTCCGGCGCCGGCCTGGCGGTACTGCCCCGGTACCTGTGCGAGGACGCCCTGCGGCAGGGCCGGCTGGTGGCGCTGCTCGATCCACCGGTGCCCCCTCTGCGGACATACTTCGTGATCGTGCGCACCGGCACCCTCGCGCTGCCCCCGATCGCGCGGGCGCACGAGTGGCTCCTGAGAGCCGCCGGGGACTGGTGAGTTTCAGGACACCTGTGGCGGGCCATTTTCTTCCCATGACCGAACGACCAGTGGTCAAGCGCACCGCACGCGCCATCCTGCTCGATGGAAACGACCTCATCCTCATCAAGCGCACCAAGCCGGGGATGGATCCCTACTGGCTGACGCCCGGCGGCGGGGTCGAGCCTTCGGACAGCACCGTCGTCGAGGCCCTCCACCGCGAGGTGCACGAGGAGCTCGGCGCCAAGATCACCGATGTGGTCCCCTGCTTCGTCGACACCGTCGAGCACATCGTCGACGGCGGCGTCTCCGGCGTGAAGGTCCAGCACTTCTTCGTCTGCCGGCTGGAGTCGATGGACACCTCCCTGCGTCACGGCCCCGAGGTCGAGGAGCCGTGCGGCGAGTACGAGATCGTCCGGGTGCCGTTCAGCCGGGTCGGGATCGCCGCCGTCCACCTCGTACCCCTGTCTCTCCGGCATTACCTGGACGGCAACATCGAGGGCGTCCGCGCGATGCACGCCCCCGACCTGGGCTGATCCACGGGACAGGACCTAACGGCCGCCGACCGCCACCAGGTCCTCGAGGGAGTCGTGGCGGATGCGCTCGGCGGGAATGCCGACGCCCCGGAGGGCGTCGACCCCGCTGCGAATCATTCCGAGCGGGCCTGAGAGATAGGCGTCGTACTCGTGCCAGGGGCCGTACCGGCACACGGCGTCCGGCAGGCGTCCCTGGTCGTCGGTGACCGGCCGCACCGACAGCCAGGGGAAGGCCTGCTGGAGCCGCATCATCGTGTCGATGTCATAGAGGTCATGGTCGCTGCGCGCTCCGTAGAACACCTCGACGGGGCGCCGGTCCCCGTGCTCGGCGACGTCCTCCACCAGCGCCTTGATGGGCGCGATCCCGGTCCCTCCGCCCAGGCAGAGCATGCCGTTGTCGGTGGAGTGGTCGACGGTCATGGACCCCGCGGGAGGCCCGAGCCGCAGCACGTCCCCGGGGCGCGCGTGGTGGACCAGCGCCTGGGACACCCACCCCGCCGGAACCGCCTTGACGTGCAGCGAGAGCAGCCCGTCGGGCCTGGGTGCCGAGGCGAAGGAATAGTGCCGCCACACGCGGGGCCACCGGGGCGTCTCCAGCGTCGTGTACTGACCGGCGAGGAAGGGATAGGGCTGGTCGGGCCGCAGGGTGATCACCGCGACGTCCGGGGTCCGCAGGTCGTGTGAGACGACCTCGGCGTGCCACCAGGCCGGCGCATGCTGCTCGTCCTCGGCCGCCGCGTCGATCATGATCTGCGAGATCGTGGCGTACGTGCGGACCCAGGCGGCCTCGGTCTCCTCGTCCCACGTCGTGGTGGCGTACCGCATGAGCGTCCCGATGAGGGCTTCACCGACTGCCGGATAGTGGGAGGGCTGAGTGCCGTATTTGCGATGTCCGCGCCCCAGGCTCTGGAGGTGTGCGGTGAGCACCGGGGCGTTGTCCATGTGCTCGGCGGCCGTCAGCAGCGCTCTGAGAAGGCGGTCGCGCTGGGTGTCCATCGCCGCGGGGAACATCGAGCGCAGTTCGGGCCTGCTGATGAAGAGCAGCGCGTAGAAGTACGAGGTCACCTTGTCGGCGACGGGTGCGATCTCCGTCAGGGTGCGACGGACGAGGAGGGCATCGGGAGAGGGCCCCGAAGGTATTCGGGGCGGCGCGTCGCCCACAGCGTCCTTCTCAGCGGCCGACGGGGTGGTCGGAGCGTTCATCGTGTGCCTCGCCCTCGCGCAACCGGCTGTTGTCGCCGCAGCATGGCAGTTTCGACCACCGGTTCGGACAGAGAGTGGAATTCTCGGGCATTCGCACCGGGATTCCGGTTAGGCTGCGCTTTTTCGCACCAGTTCGTACGCCTCTCGCAGATCGGTTCCCGTGTAGCTGTGACGGGAAAGCCCGGCCAGATGACGGTCCGCGTTCACTGCCACGGTCTCCGGAACCGCCGCGAAGAGCGCCGCGTCGGACATCGAATCGCCATAGGCGACGCAGTCCTCGAAGCTCACGCCGAACTCCGCACACAACCGCTGCGCGATGCTCACCTTCGCCGCGGCATTGAGAATCCCCGGGCGATGGATCGGCGCGGTGAAGGGAACCGACGGCCAGCGGGACCCATGGGCGGCATCGGCCCCCCAGTCCAGCAGACGCTCGACGAAGAAGTCGGGCGAGAGTGAGATGACGGCGCAGCGACCTCCCTGAGCCCGGATGTCGGCCCAGACCTCTCGGATGCCGGCGAGCCAGGGCGCCCCCTCGAAAGCGGCTGTGACCTGTTCCGTCGTGAGTTCGGACCACAGCTCACGGGCCCGGACCGCGAACTCGTCGGGTGTCAGCCCCCGTAGCAGGAAAGCCTCCTCCAGCGCGGCGATCTCCTCAGCCAGACCGAGCTGCCGCGAGATCTCCACAGCGGCGGCCGACCCACGGATCAGGGTGCCGTCGAGATCGAAGAGGTGAAGCCTTCGTCCACTGCCCGGAGGGGTCGTCATGTACGCCGAGGCTAGTACGCGCGGTTACTCCCCCCGTCAGACGCGGGGCGAGGAGGTCGAACGGCACGGTGTTTCACGTGAAACATCTCAAGCGTCCCGCTCGTCGGGCTCTCCTCGTCGTCCATGTCTCCGTCTCCGTGGCGTGGCTCGGGCTCAGTGTGGGGCTGCTGACGCTCGGCATCACCGCCTATGTGACGGGCGACGCCTCGCTCACGGAGGCGGCCTACCGTGCCATGAAGGTGTTCGCGGACTGGCTGCTGGCTCCGGTCGCCCTCGTCACCTTGATGAGCGGTCTGGTGCTCGCTCTGGGCACGCCCTGGGGACTGGCCCGCCACCGGTGGGTCTGGATCAAGTTCTGGATCACGCTGGCGACTGCGACCGCGACGGTGTTCGCACTTCGGCCGGAGATCGAACACGCGGCTGCGGCCGGAGTCCCGGACAGCAGCCTGGTGGCAGCCCCCACGGTGTCGACGGCGGCCTACCTCTTCATGACCGCGATCTCGGTCCTCAAGCCATGGGGACCGACCCGGCGGGGGCGCCACCTGCGGGTATCGGCCAGTTCCTGTAAAGCGGTGGACGGACGATCAGTGCGTCGGACAGCCTGAACGCCATGCCGACATCGCTCACCCCGCTCGACCAGCTACCCATCCGACGTCTCACCTCCGGCGACCTCCTTGCGTGCGCCGATCTCTCGGAAGACCGGGGCTGGCCGCGCGAGGAGCACAAGTGGGGCCTGCTGCTCGCCGCGGGGACCGGTTACGGCATCGACGACCCGGGCGGCAAGGGACTGGCCGCGGCTTGTGTCGTGACGTCGTACGGCCGGGGGCTCGCAGCCATCGGCATGGTTCTGGTCGCCGAGCGGCACGCCCGCCGGGGCGTCGGGCGCCGACTGATGCGGCATGTGGTGGCCGAGGCGGGTGACACCCCGCTCACCCTCCACGCCACTCCGAACGGACAGCCGCTCTACGAGGAGCTGGGATTCGCCGTCACCGGCCGCGCGGAAATGGTCCAAGGCCGCTTCACGCCCAAGGAACCGGATCCTGGTATCCCGACCCGGCCGGCCACAGCGGAGGATCTCCAGGCCATTCTGCGGCTGGACGCCGAAATCTTCGGACTCGACCGCACGCATGTGATCACACGCCTCCCGGCCTTCGCCGACCACCTTCGCGTCGCCGAGGAGAACGGCCGGATCACCGGCTTCGCCGCGGCCTGGCCGAATATGGAGACTCATGTCATCGGGCCTCTCATCGCCCAAGACTCCGCCACCGCGCAGTCACTCATCGCCTCGCTGGCCGCCGCCACGGACCGCCCGCTCCGTACGGACATCGATGTTCGGCACGAGTCCCTTCTACGGTGGGTGAAGGCGAACGGTCTCGCCCCGATCGCCTTCAACGCCGTCATGACGCGCTCCCTGCCCCACCTTCCCGGCGACTGGAGCCGCCGGTTCGCTCCCTTGACCGTGGCAGCGGGATAAGGATCAGGTAATTGCATACGCGGGCTATTGCGTTCATCGTCTACTCTGGGAGAAGCCGCTCCGGGACCGAGGAGAGACCATGACCGCGACCGACCCCGCACTCACCGCCCTCTCCCAGGGCTGGTGCGCCCTTTCCCTGCTGCACGGCAGGATCGAGTCGCACATCGAGCGGGAGCTGGAGGCCAAGCACGGCCTCAGCATGCGCGAGTACTCGCTCCTCGACGTGCTCAGCCGCCAGCACAGCGGCCCCGGGGGCCATCTTCAGATGAAGCAGGTCGCGGACGCCGTCGTACTCAGCCAGAGCGCCACCACCCGGCTGGTGACCCGGCTGGAGGACCGCGGTCTGCTCACCCGGTACCTCTGCGCCACCGACCGGCGCGGCATCTACACCGATGTCACCGAAGCCGGCTTGAAGCTCCTCGAAGAGGCACGGCCCACCAACGACCGTGCTCTGCGCGAAGCGCTCGACCAGGCTGCGGAGAACCCGGAGCTGGCTCCGCTGGTCCGTGTCGTCGAAGGGCTGCGCGTTCCCGCCTGACCGGCCGGTCCTGGGCGTAGCCTGCGCTCCATGAGCGATCTTGAGATACGACCCGCCACCGCGGGAGACCTCCCCGACATCGTCGCGATGCTCGCCGACGATCCCCTGGGCGCCCAGCGGGAGTCCCCGGGTGACCTCACTCCGTACACCGTGGCCTTCGAGCGGCTGGCCGGCGACCCGAATCAGCACGTGATCGTGGCCGTGCGCAGCGGAAGGACCGTCGGCACCCTTCAGCTCACGATCATCCCCGGACTCTCCCGCCGAGGCGCGACCCGGTCGATCATCGAGGGCGTCCGCATCCACTCGGAGGAGCGCGGCAGCGGCCTCGGATCCCAGCTCATCGAGTGGGCCGTCGAGGAATCCCGGCGCCAGGGCTGCCAACTGGTCCAGCTGACCTCGGACGCCACGCGTACAGACGCCCACCGTTTCTACGAGCGGCTCGGCTTCGAGGCCTCCCATCTGGGTTTCAAGATGAGCCTCTGAGTCTCGGAGCAGCACAGGATGCCGAGGCGGGCCCTCGGCATCCTGTTTCACGTGAAACGTCGGCACCGTGGCATCACCTCAGAGGCCGCGCCAACCTTCCTCGTCGACACCACCCGGAACCGCGTCGCCCTGCTCGTACGGCTCCCGCGTGAAGACGAAGGACGCCAGATCGAGATGGCCCACCGAGCCGTCCGCCCGCCGTACCGCCCGCAGGGTCTCCCCCGCGTAATAGCCGTCCAGCCCGATCCATCCACCGTCCGGCAGGGAATGGAAGGTCGCTCGCCGTCCCACACCGCGCAGTGGCTCCAGGACCACGCTGCGCTCCGGCCCCAGTCGCAATGCGTACGCATACGTTCCCCAGTACCAGGGACCGGTCAGTTCCAGCAGTTCCCGGTCGACCTCGGCATCCGGAAGCGGCCGCCACGGCTCGGGGAACCTCGGCTCGGCCTCCGCCACGATCCGTACGAGATCGGCGGCGACAACCGCGGTCAGCGGGCCTGAGGTGGCATTGGCGAGCGCGACCGCCGCCACGTCGTCGTCCACACTCACCCAGAGACAGGCGACGAAGCCGGGCAGCGATCCGGTGTGACCGACCAGGGTCCGGCCGTCCTTACGAAGCAGCTGCAGGCCGAGGCCGTAACCGCCTTCCCAGTCCTCGGCGCCGGGCGGAGCCGCCGGTGTACGCATCTCCTCGACCGAGGCCGCACTCAGGACCCGGTCATCGCCTTGGGCAAGGAACACCGCGAAGCGGCAGAGGTCTTCCGCCGTCGACCAGAGCTGTCCGGCCGGCGCCATCAGCCCCAGGTCCTCGGACGGCTCCGGGAGCATCACATCGGCCCACGGATGCACTGCCCAGCCGCCGGCATGGGGAGCGACCGGCTGGGTGCTCGTCCGGGTCAGCCCCAGCGGCTGCAGGATCTCACCACGCAACGCCTCTTCCCAGGACACTCCTCGGACCGCCTCGATCAGCGCACCCAGCAGCGTGTAGCCGGGGTTGGAGTAGTGATGGCGCCGCCCCACGGGGTGAAGGAGCGGCTGGTCGCCGAGGACGTCGGCCAGTTCCGGCCGTGCCGTCCCTGGCGTGCGTTCCCACCACGGCGCGGGTGTCTCTGCGCCGAGACCGGCGCTGTGCCCGAGGAGCTGGGCGATGGTCACCTCGCCGACGCCGTCGACCAGATCGGCGTGTGCGAGGTGCTTCTCCAGGGGATCGTTCAGATCCACGAGCCCCTCGTCCCGCAGCCGCATCACCAGGACGGCGGTGAACACCTTGGTGAGCGAGCCGATCCTGTACTGCGTGTCGGCGTCCGGGGCATGCCCGTCGACGCAACTGCGCGATCCGCTCCAGACCATCCCCCCACCCCGGGCCACGGCGCCGACGAAGGAGGGGGCGCGGCCCTCCGCTTGAGCGACGGCCACACGGTGTGACAAGGCCCGCTCGGTGCTGGGAAGCAGAGCTTCGAAAGATGACGTCATAAGGAGATCAAACGCCGCCTGCCCCGCTCGGTCGACCCCATTCCCGCGAGGCGGGCTGCCGACTCGACTCCGATGCGGGAATCCCGCTGTCCCGTCTCGCTCGACCGAGTCCGGGCAAGCGCTGTGCGCGCCCGCCCGAACACGCTTGTGGCTCTGGCCTAGGCTTCCGTCCGTTTCTCCAAGCGGCTGCCACGGGGCAGGGTGACGGACATGATGTCGCTGGGGGCGTCCAGGGCGATACGGTGCCATCGCCCGCGCGGCACGATGGCCGCGGTTCCAGCCGCCAGCTTGATCTCCTCCTCCTCATCGCCCGGCTGCTCCGGGCGGAAGTAGAGGCGTATCCCTCCGGTGAGGCAGGAGACGACCTCGTCCGCGGCGGTGTGGATCTCCCAGTGGTCGCCGTGGATGTCGGCGTCGGTCTCCACATGGAAGGTCATCACCTGCCAGCCGTCCCGTTCAGGATCGAACACCGGCTGCTCGGCACGCACTTGACCGCCTTGATGAAGGTGGATGAAGGAGGCGAAGAGATCGATCGGGGTCACGGTCACGCCGAGACATCCTTTCAGTGGTGATCTTTCATCTGTGGGCTGTGACGGGGGGCCGGGCCGGCTGGGGCCGCGTCGCTGCTGAAGTCTTCGAGGTCGTCAGCCGACAGCCGGGCGACGATCGGCCCAGGGGTGTGCGAGCTCGAGGGTCCGGGCCACCTGGAGCAGGAGGTCTTCCCGCCATGGTGCGGCGACGAGCTGGACGCCGACGGGCAGGCCGGTGGCGTCGTCGTGGTGGACGGGAACGGAGATCGCCGGTTGGCCGGTCACGTTGAACAGTGACGTGAATACGGCCAGTGGGTAGCTCTTGAGCAGTGGCGTCAGGGGATCGTTGTCGGCGCCTGTTCGCCAGAAGCCGACGGGCGGCGGCAGGCACGCCATCGTGGGCGTGACGAGCAGGTCGTAGCTTGTGACGAAGGCTTCGACGATGCGCCGCGACAGGCGTTGGGTCTTCTGCACGCCCTCTGCGTAGGTCCAGGAGTCGATGGCTCGCGCCGCCTCGCGCAACGCCCGGTTGTGGGGCTCGACCCGGTCCGGGTCCGCGAGGGCCACCCCGGCGCCCCCGACGTTCCAGATGGTCGTGAACGCCGCGACCAACTCCTCGGCCGGGGGCAGCGGAAGGGGAACGTCGACGATGTGGTGGCCGGCCGATTCAAGGGTCCGGAGGGTCTTGTCGACCGCTGCCGCGCACGCCGGGTCGACGTTCAGACCGTCGATGGGAGGAGCGAGGAGCACGCCGATCCGCAACCCTCTCGGCGGGGCCGTCGTCATCGCGTCGGCGAAGGACCGCCGCGGGGTCGGGGGCGACCACCACGCGGCAGGATCATGCCGGGCGAGCACGTCCAGGGTGGCCGCGGTGTCGGCCACAGAGCGCGTGAGGACGCCGTTGGTTGCCAGACCCTCGCTGTCGACGGCCACGTTCGTGACCAGGCCGCGGGTGGGCTTGAGTCCGACAAGGCCGGTGCAGGACGCCGGGACGCGGATCGACCCGCCCCCGTCCGCGGCGTGGGCGAGGGGCGCCATCCCGGCGGCGACGGCGGCGCCCGCGCCGCTCGACGACCCGCCCGGCGTACGGTCCGGGTCCCACGGGTTGCGGGAGATGCCCAGGGCCTCGCTTTCGGTGAAGGACACGGTGCCGAATTCGGAGGTCGTGGTCTTCCCGAGCAGTACGAACCCCGCGTCCACGAACCGTTGCACCACCGGGTCAGATACCCCGGCAGGCGCCCGGTCGGCACCGGCGGACCCATGGGTCGTCGGCCAACCGGCCACATCGAGGAGGTCCTTGATCGGTAGCGGAACGCCGTGGAACGGCGGGAGGTCCTCGGTCGAGGCGGCCCGCACCACCGCGTCAGCTGCCGCGGACGCGGCTTTGCGGACGTCGTGATCGGCCCGGTGGCAGAACGCGTTGAGCCGGGGGTCGAGCTCGTCCATCCGCTCCAGGTAGCTGTCGGCCACCTCGACGGGGCTCACCTCCTTGCGGCGTATGGCAGCGGCGAGTTCGACGGCCGGCGTGAACGGATCGATCGGATGGCGCATCACAAGCTGTCCTCTCCAGGGCGGTTGCTGGGCCGTCAGTGTTGTCGCGTGCCTGGAGGCGCGTCTTGGATAAATGTCGCGACGGCGGCGCTACCGCCGGCGGCGACTCGTAGCCTGAAGCCATGCGAAATGCCGAGTGCGCTCGTGCCGCCGCAGCGAGGTGGGAGATCACCACCCCGTCGCGGCCCGGTCGGCTTCCGGGAATCGGCATGGCTGGATTCCGGGATCGAAGAACGGACCTCGTCGACCTTCAGGTGGTCCCGTACCCGGCTGTCACGGTGGTCGTCGACTTCGGCGATGGGCTGCTCGTTGACGACGTCAGTCGTCGGCAGCAGCGAGGCAGCGCCGTTCTCGGCCTCGCGCCCGGCAGCGTTCGGGTGCACGGCCGGGATATCGAGTGCCTGCAGATACGGCTGTCACCGGTGGTCGCGCACGCGGTGCTGGGAGCCTCCCTGGAGGCGGGTGGGACGGTGGTCGCCCTCGATGATCTCTGGGGCCGCGATGCCAGGCGAACTCAGGAGCAACTGCGCGCTGCCGCGTCGTGGGAGGACCGGTTCGCGATCGCGGAGGCCGCGCTTGCTCGAAGAAACCAGACAGGCCGGGCGGTCGACCCGGAAGTCGGCTACGCCTGGCGGCAGATGGTGATCCGCCGAGGGCAGGTTCGGGTCGAACCACTGGCAACCGAGATCGGATGGAGCCGTAAGCGTCTGTGGACCCGGTTCCGATCCCAGATCGGCCTCACGCCTAAGCGCGCTGCGCAACTGGTCCGCTTCGACCATGCCGCCCACCGCCTCGCCGCAGGTCACAGCGCTGCCCTGGTGGCGGCGGAGAGCGGCTATGTCGACCAGTCCCACCTGCATCGGGACGTCATGGCCTTCACCGGGGTGACGCCCACGGCCGTTGGGGCCGCGCCATGGCTCGCGGTCGACGACGTCGCGTGGGCCGCCTCGGAACACCCATCCGAGACCTGAACCAGCGGCCAACACGTCACCTTGCGCTGGATTCCGCTCCACCTGCTCGAAGAGGCGATCCGCCTGGTGGGTGGTTGTAGGGCTCGCCGCGCATCGATGAGTTTCCCGCGCCGCGCCGGTCTGTACGCGTGAGACCGACTCACGGAAGGCTGGCGCCATGCGGAAACTGATCTACGGCATGAACCTGACCCTGGACGGCTACATCGCCGCGCCCGGCGACGACATCGGCTGGAGCGCGCCGAGCGACGAGCTGTTCCAGTTTTGGTCCGACCAGTTGCAGGCGACCGACCTGTCGCTGTACGGGCGCAAGCTGTGGCAGACGATGAGCTCCTACTGGCCGACCGGCGACCAGCAGCCCAACGCCACCCCGGCGGAGATCGAGTTCGCGCGCCGCTGGCGGGACATGTCGAAGGTGGTGTTCTCCTCGACGATCGACAAGGTCGACTGGAACACCCGCCTGGTCCCCGGCGACGCGGTCGCCGAGATCACCCGGCTCAAGGCCGAGGACGGCGGCCCGATGGACATCGGCGGCGCGACGCTCGCCGGGGCGGCCATGCGGGCCGGGCTGATTGACGAATACGTGCTGGCCACCGCGCCGGTCCTGGTGGGCGGCGGCACGCCGTTCTTCACCGCGCTGGACAGCTGGGTGAACCTGAACCTGGTGGAGACGCGGACGCTTCCCTGCGGCGTGATCCTGACCAGGTACGAGACGAGGCGCTGAGCGCTGACGGGCGGAGCGGGCCGGACCCCGCCACCCGAAAGGGTGAGAACTCCGACCAGCGAATCTCACGAAGACGGCATAAGTGCCGCCGATGTGCCATCGGAGATGAGACTGTGCCGTGAAATCTGAGCCCCTACACGGCTTGTAGGTTCTCACTTTCGGTGTCATGCGCCGACGCTATGACCTGGAGGTTCCCCTCCAGTCTCACGACGTGTCGGCAGGCGGCTGTCTCAGATCGATGTCATTTCCTCAGACTGCCCAGCCGGCTGCGCCGGACCTCATGAACCTGCATCGGCGGCCGTCCGTTCCATCCACTCCCGCACCTTCACTGCTTGCTCGATGCGGTTGACGATGTCCTTCTTGGACGCCGTATCCAAGGTCTCCGGGATCTTGTCGAAGGTGTCGGGAAGGACATCGATCAGACCCCAGATCTGTTCGCCGGTGCTGACGGTCAGCAGTTGCTGGCACCTCCACTGCAGCGGCGTCTCGGGACGGTGCGTGAGCCGCTGCACGAGTGTCGGGAACAGGTAGTGCGTCGCCTCTGCGGCGAGGTGCTCTTGGAGCCAGTCGACCGGGAGACGCTGGCTGAAGCTGTGCGTGGCGGCCTCTTGGGCCAGGTCCAGGAGCTGAGCGGTGTCGACGGCCCGGACGGTGCGGGGAAGGGTCGGGGTCATGTCGCGATGATGCCAAGAAGCCCTCGGAACACCGAGAGGTCGGCGGGGTCGGGTTGCAATCTGTCAAGGAACTCGGCCCAGGCTTTGTCGAACTCGCCGGAGGTCACCCTTCCACGGACGGTTCGCCGTTTATGCGGATCCATTCGTGGATGGTCTCGATGGCGTCGAGAAGGTCCTGGAAGGTGCAGAGATCCCGGTGCTGTTGTCGGACCTGGCCTGTTGCCATGTCCCCGTACTCAAGCTCGGCTTCCCCGCTGCTCCAGACGATGAGCACGCCGACGAAGTCATCGTTTTCGAGCGTCATCCAGGTGCTGTTCTTGGTTCGGCCGTCCTCGGGCGACTGCTGGACCGCACCCGTGATTCCGCAGGATTGCAGGCGTTCCTCATGCTCGGCGAACCAGGCCTGGAGCCTCTCCGGCAGTTCGACCGATATGGGCTGCTTTTCTTCGCTTTGTCTCATGGCTGGGCGATGAACCCTGCGGATCGGTCGAGCTGGAAGGGAGATCCGGCCTTGGTTGGTTCCCAGCCTCGGTCCCGTGCTTCTCGGATGCTGGCAGCAACGTGGGCTGGGCGGATGGGCACTGCCTCGGCACCCACCCAGTTGCTGGGATGGGCCTGGCCGCTGGCGACGATCAAGGTCGCGCCCGACTGGCTGCCGCTGGCCGCTTCAACTGCATAGGTCATCGGTGTCCAGCAGAGTCCCTGCATGTAGGAGGGCTTCCTGCGGATCCGCCAGCGGTACTCGATCCCGTCAACGGTTATGCGCCGGGAACCCTTCTTGTTCAGCGCCATCTTCGCCTCCTGCGCCGTTGGAATCTGATGTGTCGCCGCGGTCGCGAAAAGCAGGTTGTACGCGAACGTACCGAACGTTATCGCCGACAAGCACCTTCGGGCTACGGATGGGTTGATCAGCCCATAAGTTGGTGTCAGTGCCGAGCGACCCGGCGCATCGCACCCACCCCGGGTGCACTCACCGCGATCGGAGAGCACCGTGAAGAACAGCCCGCTATGGCGAGTGGTTGACAACGAGAGCGGTACCCAGTCCATCGTCAGCACGCCCTCCGAGGCGGTCGCGTTCGTCAACAGCCGGTTCGACACCGATGACGACGACGAACCCTTCAGCATCACCGAGGTCGGCTCTCTCCTTCCGAAGCCACTCGAGATCATCACCGCATGGGCCGCCGAGAAGGACGGTGAGCGAACCGACGGGCGTACTGCCCCGATCACCATCAGGCCGGTTGTGACGGACAACGCCAGCGAGTGCGACGACGTCGTGCTCTGGGGCGACGTGTACGTCTCCTGGGACCACGACATGTACACCGTCGAGGAGCCAGACAGTTCCGTGTACAGCGAGGCTTACAGCGCAACCGAGTTGAGTGCGATCCTCGACGAGTACGCCGACGACTATGAGTACGCGCCTGAAGGGCCTGAAGGGCCCGACAGCCACAGGTGGCCGAAACCGGAAGAGTTGATCACCTACGGCGCCCAGGAGTGTGCCAAGCGGTTCGGGCACCTCGACGACGACGCCCTGCTGTGGCTCGCTGCCACCCGCATCACGCTCGCCGTGTGGCGCAACACACCCGTCGAGAACTGGCATGCCGGGAAGAGTCCGCTCCACGACGGCACAATGATGCGGATCAACACGGCAACCACCCGACTCGTGCGCTCGATGCTGTCGTTCGACCATGTCGACTGGATCGGTCTCGGTCTCGCGATCGTCAACCCGTCCCGGGTTCTACCGACAGGGCAGTCCGTACTCGAGCTCGGGCTGGCCTGCCACAACCCTGACGACCCGGCGCACGAGGTTGATCCGCGAGAAGAACTCGCGGAGATGGCGCAGGTCGCGATCTCATGGGGGCGAAGGCACTGCCTTCACGAGAAGGAGTTCGGCCTGCGAACCCTGATCGAATCCTTCTGTGCGTCCGACAATGGCTGGTTCGGAGCACCGAGTTGGGGGCGCATCGTCGATCGGTTCCTTACGGCTGTCGACGACCGGGAGAATGCGCACTGGCGCATGCGCCGGGACGAGGCTTGGTTCGACGAGTGGTTCACCAACCGGCCGGCCGACATTGCGGACACCACGGAATTTCGTCGGCTGCTCCTTGCCGGGCCCGACCTGCTTTCCGAGGAGGCCGCCGAATGGTGCGTGGATGGTGCCATCGGCTACGTCTGCCAGGACGACCACGCGAACGACTGCTGGCGGTGCGGTATCCCGCTGGCAACGGAGTCCCCCAACGAGTGAATGTGTGCACCAGCATAGGAAAGCAGCAATCCACTGACCGCACTCTCTCCCGCCTACTCGGCGGCCTCCCCTGCTTGGGGAGCCAGTCGCGGCTCCACTGACTGGAGATGTGCGGGTGCTTCTGACGGATCTGTGGCAGCAACGCTGGCCCGGCTGCCCGCCGGTCGGCCACAAGCTCCGTGAGCCCTACAGGAATGCCTGGGTCCGCTTCCATAGTCCGTCGGGTCTTTTGACATCAGTATCACCGGCCTGCCGGTTTCTTGATCACCACGGCTTCCACGACACGGAGGTCGAGCAGGTCGCCGGACCTCCGGGATCATGACGCCATGCAACTCCGATACTTCAATCAGACCGGATGGACCGCCATCTTCAATGGCACTGAGACCGAGATCGGTCGCATGGTGCGCGTGGAGGGATGGGATCCCGCAACCGGGACAGCCTTGGTGGTCGACCCGCAACGAGGGGCACTGCGCCAGGTCACGGACTACGTGGACTTCTCCCACTTGGAGCGGGCCGATCAGGTGGTCGCCGCGATACCCGGTGGGGGATGGCGGGCACACTGGACGGATGAAGGGCCGGGTGGATCACCTCTCACGGAGCAGGTGCTGGCCTGGTTGATCACTTCGCAGGGCCGGGCGACTGCCATCACAGTCGATGCTCAGGGGCATGTGGAGGACGCCGACAGCGCCGACGCCCTCATACCGCCGGGTGAGGAACTTCAGTGACGGCGTCGATGCCGCAACAGGCGGGCCCGGCGTCCGAGGGTCGGGCTTCTGATGCCGACTGGGAGGCTCCCTACTACCGGGTTCGGGCCGCCGGCTTCCAGGTGCTCTTCCTCGTGGAACCGGACGAGGCGATCGAAGAGGTCTGCAACGTCGATGCCGAGGTTCATCTTGCCGACGGGTCGCGCTGGAGTTCCACGATCTTCACCCTCGCCGAGGTGGATCGGCTCATGCGGAGCTGGGAGGCGAGCGGAGAGGCGGTCTCCGGGCAGTGCTTCTTCTGCGCGGACGGGCTGATCGTGCGGAATCCCGGCATCGGCAGCATGGTGCGCGTGATTGCCGGGCTGGTGGCATCAGGCGAGTTCGACGGGGTGTTTCGGCGCATTGCCGACCCGGAATGATCATGCCACGTCTCAGGGCATCGTGTTGTCCTGCATCTTTCGAATGGCCTTGAGCACCTTCTTCCCCAGGGGAGTGAGCGTCATGGGCCTACCGCGTTCGGCCCGGACCAGGAGTGGTCCACCGAGTTCTCGTTCGATCCGGTTGATCTGTGCGACGAGGGTGAACGTGTTGAGGCCGAGGCCGCTCGCTGCGGCACCGAGGCTGGGGTAGTCAGATGCAGCCGCGAATCGGCTCAACCGTTCGCTGGCCCCCTGGCCGCCGAGTGCCGGCCGGAGGATGCTTGGTGCTCGGCTGGCCTGGTCGATTGCCCGAAGTACCTGGCTGTGACTGGATCCTCCGCGTGGTCGCAGCGGAACGTTGTGGGTCTTGGCCCAGCGGGCCATGTTCGCGGTGCTCATGCCAGCTTCTCGGGCGAGGTCCGGCAGGGTCCGGCGGCGGTGGACGTACTGCTCGATGAGCCAGGCCCGTTCGACGGTGCCGCGGCGCTTGTAGTCCTTGGGGCCCTCGCGGAGCGGGATGCCGTACTCCTTGGCAAGGTCGGTCAGCACTCTGCGGGAGAAGCCGGTGAGGGTGGCGATCTGCTGGAGGGACCGGTGTTCGTCAAGGTAGAGCCGGGTGAAGCGCTCTGCCGGAATGGCTTGCCGGGCCTGCTGCCGGATGCGGCCGGCGGCCCTGGCGGTGCTCTTCGTCAGCGGGGGTGCAGGGGCTGGATGTTCGTCGAGGACATGTCGGATGGCTTCGACGGTCGTGCCCAGAACCTGGGCGGCGTGCTGAACAGGGTGCTGGCGTTCGCGGACAAGCTGGTGCAGGCGGGGTAGGTCGACGTGTGCCGGATCGGGGCCGGGAAGGGAGAGCCCTGCCAGCAGGGTGGCGGGCGGCTGCCAGGTCATGGGCTCGTCGTGGATGTGATGTGAGGCCAGGAAGTTGAGGGCTTCCTGCTGGAGGGCGTGCGCGAGTTCAGGGGTCTGAAGCGCAGTGAACCGCAGGGACGTCGCCCGGAACTCTGCGCTGTCGGGACCGCCCAGGTCGTCGGGGGCAGACTCGGCGGGCAGGCCGCTGAGACGTTGGAAGAGCTGGCTGCGTGCGATGCGTTCGCGCCGTCCGGTTCCCGGTGGTGTTCCGGTGTGGCGGCAGATCTCCAGCCAGCGGTCATGAGGAAGCAGGCCGGTGTAGTCGAGGAGTCGGCGTCGGCCGTAGTCGATGGGGGTGCTGTTGGCATCGAGGTAGTCCGCGAGCCGGTCCAGAGCAGTGGCGATGTCCGGCCATTGCGGAAGGTCGTCGACTTCCTGGAGGAGGCGTGAGACCTCCGTGCCGTCGATGGCGTCACCGATCAGCCCGGCTGCTTGGTCCAGGGATGTGCGGCTGTCGGGAATCAGTAGCAGGGCGGCGAGAACGGGAGCCAGAGCCCGCGCATGGATTCCCTCAGGTGGTGCGAGGCGGATCGTCCAGGGCGGCCAGAACATCGTGGGGATCTTCCTGGCTCGCTGCTCGATGTCCCGAGTGGTCCGGGTCGGTCGGCGGGGGGTCTCGGTCATGATGCGGTAGCGGACGTATTCGCTGGGGCGGAGGGAAGGGGCGAGGGCCGCCAGGTGCACGGACTGCAGCACCGGGCTGATGCCCCTGCCCCAGCTGTCGATGCTGGTCGCCGAGATCTGCGTGAGTTCCTCGCGTACTGCTTCCAGCAGGCTCCGCAGGGCCTCGCCGGCCGGGTGGATTCCTGGTTGCTCCAGGATGCTCAGGGCCATGGTGACTGCGACGGCCGTGTCCGCGGCTCGGGGCGGGGCCATGAACCCCGGACGTTCCATGGCCTTTCCGGTGTGCGGGGAGACCGCATCGGTGCTGAGGTGAGCTTCTGCGATGTCAGCCGGGATCTGTTCCCGTAGGACAGCTGCGGGCAGGTCGCTCAGGACGCGTATGCCCAGGGCACGGATGTCCGCCAGCACCGCCGATGCCGGCTGGGGAGAGGTCCAGTAGGGGCCGAAAGCTGTTGTTGCCCCGTCGATGATCTCCATCATTCGGTCCTGAGCCATGAGAACCGGATGGCCAGGAGGCAGGAGAAGCGTCGAAGCGCGGGTCAGATCGGTGCCGCAGCCAGCCGAAAACGGGCGGGTGGGGCGGGTCGGTGGATTGCCACAGAGTTCAGGCCGGGGGACGGACCGGCCGGAACGGGGCCGCTGCCGCGGCACCCTCCCGCAGTGCGGGCAGCAGTCCGCCAGCAGTCTGCGGTGCTGGGTGCAGGCGAAGGAGAAACCGAGCCTCCAGGACAATTGCCATCGCCCATCACTGGCAAGAAGGCACTCCGGGCAGAACCGGGATCCCCCTCCGCGGCCCCAAAGGACGTGCCGTGACACGGCCCGGCCTCCAGCACTCATGTGGAGGGCCCGTCCGTCGTAGTGCGCCAGGGTCAGGGCAGCGACTGTCTCCGGGGACGTCCCGGTGGCGTGCGCGACAGCATTGGTCTGCTGTTCGTCGAGGACGATCGTCCAGTCTGCCGGGATGCCCCTGAACTGGTTTCCTGCTCGGTGTCGGACCGGGAAGCCGAAGTGCAGCAGGACATCACCGAGTGCGGTGTCCATCCGTCTGGCCGTCGCCTCCAGCCATGAGTCCAGGGCCTCGCCGGGCAGTGGAGGCAGCCGGATCGGCAGGGTGCGGGCCGGCGTTGTCATGCGGGTCGTCGGCTCCGGGCCCGCGGACGGCTGGTCAGCCGTTTTTTCTCCAGGGCAGCCTGCAGTTCGAGGCGGGCAGCCTCGGATGCCTCGTCGTTCTTCACTCGGTCCATGAGCTCCTGGTCAAGGCGTTCGGCGCCGGTGCGAACCGCCCGCTGGCAGCTGCGGTTGATCAGCGTCATCAGCGAGCCGATGTGTCCGGTGCTGCGGGCGAAGAGGTAGTCCGACAGGTCGTCCGCGAGCATGCCGGGGTGCTTGTCGGTGAGGACGACGCGCTGTTCGAGGGCCAGCAGCATCTGCCGCCATTCCCGGCGCCCGGCCTCCGTATCGATGGTGAACGGCCGCAGCCCGAGGCGGGTGGTGCGGCGGCCGGTCTGGGCCAGAGCGGTGTCGCGCCCGTTCGTTCCCTCGCCGAACAGGCCCTTCTTCGCGAGCTCGACCCCCACCATCAGCAACGTCACCGGAAACTCGTTGGCGATCCACTTCAGGTGGTTGCTCACCTCGATGCCGCTCTTCTGTCCCCATTTCAAAAAGTGCAGATCGTCCAGAACCACCAGGCGGACATCACAGGACAGCACGCAGTCCAGCACCCGCCGTCCGAACTGGGCGGTGGTCCCCCGCGTCTGTCCGGGGTGGCCGAAGAACTCCAGCATGGCCCGGTTGAGATCCTTCATTCCAGTGTTCCCGGTCAGCCCGACCCGGCAGACGGGGATCCGCTCGTGCCCCTGGCTGGTGAACGCTCCAGACTCCTCGATCTCCCGCTGGTGGAAGTCGCGGGCGAAGGCCAGCACCGAGGTCGTCTTGCCCAGCCCCGGGAACGCGTCGACGGCCACTGCCCCTTTGGCCTTGTCGCCGTCCTGCTCGTTGCTGTCGACGATGTCCCACAGGTCTTCATGGAGCTCTGTCAGTTGCGGCGTCTTGACCGGGCCGATGTTCGCGTGCCACTGCCGCCGCTGACGGTCGTAGTCTGCTCGCGCCTGTGTGGGAAGGGACTTCAGCTGTTTTCGGCTCAGCAGGTCGGGCCGGCTGCGGCGAGGGCTCTCTGCGAACGCCTTGAAGTCCTCCTTCCGCGACAAGGCAAGACTGCCCGGCTGCGGAACGCTGCCGTCGTTCACACGTCCTCCAGGGCATCGGCGTAGAAGTCGTCCTCCCCGGCGAGGTCCTCCAGATCAGCCTCGTCGTCATCCCCGGTCTCCGTCACCACGTCGGGCTCCCGCAATTCCGCGGTCTGCTCGTCCTGGCCGAGGGCCTTGCGTACGGACGGAAGCGAGACGACCGTCTCCGCCTCACTCTCCGGAAGCTCGATGGCGGCCTGCTCGCGCGAGAGCCGCAGGGCCATGCGCCGCTCGGCGATCGTGGTGCCCAGCCCGAGATTCCACCGCTCCAACAAATCAGCGACGGCAAGCCGGTCGTCGGGAAAGCGATACTTCGAGGCCGCCAGCTGCCGGGCGAACGTCAACGCATCCTCGCTCAGCGGCATCTCAGCCGACGGCGCGTGCTCCCAGACCAGCGTGCGCCAGGCCCGAGTAGCCGGATCGCGGAAGTAGATCCGGGTGATGTCGTCGGGGTCCACCTGGAAAGGCCAGCCGTTCTTGACCGGACTGTCGTAGGGGCTACGGACTCCCGGCTCAGGCAGGCCGGGGCCGCTGTAACGGCGCCGGCCGATCTCGACCCCGTAGTGCTGGACCGTGCGCCACTTCGTCTGCAGGAACTCGTAAGCCAGGTCCCGGTCGCGGGGCGCTTCGATGTAACCCGCCCGCGCCATGCCGTGCTCGAACATCTTCGCCGGGGACATCCACAGACCCGGCAGACCCGGATCGACCAGACTGGAATGCGGCCGGCAGTGATAGACCGCCGCGGTCCACTCCCGGATGATCGCCTCAAGCTCGTCGAGGAAGAAGAACGCGTCGTCCTCCGGGCTCTCGCCCCGCGAGTGGATATCGGGCCCCTTGTAGCCGGGCAGCACCTGCAGCAGCCCTTCCCGAAGGGTCCGGAAGTAGCGCTCGACCGGCCCCTTGTCGCGGCCCGTCCGCAGCCGGGCCGGCTGGATGGAGATGCCCATCCGTCGGCAGACGCTGGTCAGATGCTCCGAGACGTAGACCTTTCCGTGGTCGACGACCAGCGTCTCGGGAACCAGAGGCGGCGAGGCCAGGCCCGGCCCGGTGGCACCTTCGACATCGACCAGGACGGTGCGAGGGATGCCGTGCTCGGGCCAGACCGCGTGCCGCGGCCAGTCCCGCCCCGCCGGCCTCGGCCGAAACGACTGGAACAGCACCGCGCTGACATCCACTGCCTTCGTCGAGACCGGCGTGAGCCGGATTCCCGTGATGCAGCGGGAGTACCAGTCCATCCCGACACTCAACTCGGCCTGCACCCACTTCAGGGTCAGCGGGTCGAACGCGAAGACGTCCAGGCGCGTGGAGTCCATCAGCAGATACTCGCCCGGCCGCGTCGGCCGCAGCTTCCCGTACGGACCTTCCGGCCGACCGGCGATATCCCGGTTGCGCTTCGTACTCAGCCGGAACAGTGGATGGCGTCGCTCCAGCTCCTCCAGCAGCCGAAACGCCGTCGCCCGACTCGGTTGCGGCACCACCCCCTCGCCGAACCGCGCGATCACCCGAGCTCGGGTCCGATCGATCACCATCGTCCGCGACGGCCGCGACTGGTCAGCGTGCTCGACCATCACCTCCACCGCGGTCTCCACCCACCGGTCATCGACCGAGATCCTTGACCGTTCTGACTGCGTCCTCCTCAGTGCAAGCCCGGCCTCACCATGCTGGAGAAACCCAGCGACCCAGCGCTCAATGGTGCGGGTCGTCACGCCAAGTTCCGCCGCCTTCGCTGCCTTCCTCGCTTCCATTGGCACTGTCGTGGCGTAGGCGGCCTTCGGCTCGTCGCCGGCCGCCAACTCCCCGCTGCCGGAGCGGTAACCGGTCAGCACCTCGCGAACGTGCCCAGCTCGCTCCAGGACCTTCTGTCTCTCCTCCACATCGAGCTGCCCTAGGACCACGGAGGCGATCTCGCCTTCGTCATCCGCAGACGGTCCCGGGCCATCAGGACTGATCACGGCACGGTCAGAGAAAAGCAGTTCCTTAAGCGACAGCCGCAGAAGCCGCCCGTGGCTATCCTTCAGAACTACTTCGTTGCCCGCCGTGGTCGCGGCCATCTCCACCACCTCGACGGATTCCCCGTCGTAGCGGAAGCGCGTACCAACTCCGACTCGAGTCGCCGCCCTGCTCACGCTGGCCTCCGCAGGATGTGCGAAGGACCGAGGGGCCGATCGAGATCGATTAGAAAAGCCTGTGTCCAGAGCAAATGGTTCATAGCGGAACGGACTTGAGGTTCTGGATGATCTGGCAGACACCCCATGACCTGCCCCAGAAGGAGCCCGTCGAGATCTGCCTCCCGCAGCGCTTCCAAAATCTCGGGGTTGAACAGCCAATCCCTGCGGTAACCCGCGAGGAACCGGATGTTCTCCAGCTCTGCGGCCGGAGGCTCACTCCAGACCTCGTACTTCCAGCCCCGCGATTCCACCGCCCTTCGGGTCCAGTCGAAGGTGAACGCCACCTCCGGCTTGGACAACCGCTGCAGCGGCTTGACGTCGACAACTACCGGCCCCTGCCTGGTGAGCAGGAGATAGTCCGGGATGTGCCGACGCACCTTCCTTTCCAGCACCGTCTGCAGCAGAAAGGGCTGGGCCACGATGGCGCGTACGGACGGATCAAAATCGGCGAAGAGCAGACGCGACAGCTCAAGTCGTGACTCGTAGATCACGTGGTCGCGCATCGTCGCCGACCAGTAGGTGCCCGAGTAGTGCTTCTGGTCCCTGTACCAGCGAAACGTCCGCCACGGACTAGCCATCTGCAGCAACGCCGGTGCCACAGAGGCCCAGGAACACTCTTCCACCCCGCCACCGTGCCCACGAAAGCTGACCGTCGCTTCCATCCCCACTCCCGAGTTGGAGTTGCCCCCTGGCAGCACGATGCTCCCGCCCAACACGCCGACGGGAGCACACCAGCAACGCTTTCACTCGAATGAGGTACGGCAGCGACCTGCGAATCTCAGCTCGGTGTCGGATCCGACTTCCATCCGACATCGAACGTGAGATTCCGACACGAAATTTGAGACCCTACACGGCTGGCGATCAGGTCTGGGCCATGTCCACGAAGCGCGAGTAGTGGCCCTGGAAGGCGACCGTGATCGTCGCCGTCGGGCCGTTACGGTGCTTGCCGACGATGATGTCCGCCTCGCCGGCGCGCGGTGACTCCTTCTCGTACGCGTCCTCGCGGTGGAGCAGGATCACCATGTCCGCGTCCTGCTCGATGGAGCCGGACTCACGGAGGTCGGAGACCATCGGCTTCTTGTCCGTGCGCTGCTCGGGGCCACGGTTCAGCTGCGAGAGCGCGATCACCGGCAGCTCCAGCTCCTTGGCCAGGAGCTTGAGGTTTCGCGACATGTCCGAGACTTCCTGCTGACGGCTCTCGGCCCGCTTGGAGCCGCCCGACTGCATGAGCTGCAGATAGTCGATGACGACGAGCTTGAGGCCGGCGCGCTGCTTGAGCCGTCGGCACTTGGCGCGGATCTCCATCATCGACAGGTTCGGGGAGTCGTCGATGTACAGCGGGGCCTGCGAGACGTCCGGCATCCGGCGGGCCAGCCGGGTCCAGTCCTCGTCGGTCATGGTGCCGGAGCGCATGTGGTGCAGCGCGACCCGGGCCTCCGCCGAGAGCAGACGCATCGCGATCTCGTTGCGCCCCATTTCGAGGGAGAAGATCACGCTGGGCAGGTTGTGCTTGATGGAACAGGCCCGGGCGAAATCGAGAGCGAGGGTCGACTTACCCATGGCGGGGCGGGCCGCGATGATGATCATCTGCCCGGGGTGCAGTCCGTTGGTGAGCTGGTCGAGATCGGTGAATCCGGTGGGAACGCCCGTCATCTCGCCGCTGCGGGAGCCGATCGCCTCGATCTCGTCGAGCGCGCCCTCCATGATGTCGCCGAGCGGCAGATAGTCCTCGGTGGTGCGCTGCTCGGTGACCGCGTAGATCTCGGCCTGGGCCGAGTTCACGATCTCGTCGACGTCGCCGTCGGCGGCGTATCCCATCTGCGTGATCTTGGTGCCGGCCTCCACGAGGCGCCGCAGCACGGCCCGCTCATGAACGATCTCGGCGTAGTACGCGGCGTTCGCCGCGGTCGGCACCGACTGGACGAGGGTGTGCAGATACGAGGCACCACCCACGCGGGTGATCTCGCCCCGCTTGGTGAGCTCCGCTCCTACGGTGATCGGGTCGGCCGGCTCACCCTTGGCGTACAGGTCGAGGATCGCCGCGTACACCGTCTCGTGGGCCGGCTTGTAGAAGTCATGGCCCTTGATGATCTCCACGACGTCCGCGATGGCGTCCTTGGACAGCAGCATGCCGCCGAGGACGGACTGCTCCGCATCGAGGTCCTGCGGGGGAACCCGCTCGAACCCCGAGAGACCACTGTCCCAGGGACCACTGTCACTACCGCGGTCATGCTGGTCCTCACGGCCTCGTCCGCGCCCGCGCCCTTCGCCGCGAGGACGGGCGACGGGCAACCGGTCGCTGGGTCCGGTGTCGGCCCAGGGGTCGTCCAAGGGCTCGGGAATGCTCACCAAGCCACCTCCTCCCGTCCGCTCCGCGGACCTAGCCGTGCCACTCTGTCGTACGCCACGGCTCGGACAAACAAGAGGCTTTGACTCCGCTTCTGGCGCGTCGTGCGCCGGACCACGGTAGGCCCGTCGGCAGCGTCAGCCAATCTGGTTATCCACAGGGCCTGTGGGTGAACGACGAGATGCTGTGGAGAACTCCCCGGAACCTGTGCACGGACCGGGGGACAGTCATGTGGACAAACTCATAACCACCCCCGAGGCGCCGCTCTGACCTGGTCTTTTTCCATCCACGGGCTGTGGGGGAGAAAAACTTTTCTCAGCCGACCAAGATCAGAACAAACGGCGCACACCCGAAGCCCTGAACCCCCTGTCCGTAAGGGCCACAGATGCATTGCGTCTCTTACCTGTGGAAGATTAGATTGGAGCGCATGACCCAGGCCCCCTCGACGACCAAGGCCGCCCGACGACGGCACGACCGAGAGATCATCTCGCTCGCCCTCCCGGCCTTCGGCGCGCTCGTTGCCGAGCCGCTCTTCCTCATGGTCGACAGCGCCATTGTCGGCCACCTCGGCACCCCCCAGCTCGCCGGTCTCGCCATCGCGGCGGCCCTGCTGTCCACCGCGGTGAGCGTCTTCGTCTTCCTCGCCTACGCCACCACGGCAGCCGTCGCCCGCCGGGTCGGGGCCGGTGACCGCCAGGCGGCGATCCGCCAGGGCATGGACGGCATCTGGCTCGCACTCCTGCTGGGCGCGGCCGTCGTCGCCGTGGCGCTCCCGACCGCCCCTTGGCTGGTCGACATCTTCGGGGCCTCCGACACCGCGTCCCCCTACGCGGTCACCTATCTCCGCATCTCCATCCTCGGCATCCCGGCGATGCTGGTCGTCCTGGCCGCCACCGGAGTCCTACGAGGACTCCAGGACACCCGCACCCCGCTGTATGTGGCCATCGCCGGCTTCGCGGCCAACGCCCTGCTGAACGTCGGCCTGGTCTACGGGGCCGACATGGGCATCGCCGGATCCGCCTGGGGCACCGTGATCGCCCAGTGCGGCATGGCCGCCGCCTACCTCGTCGTGGTCGTCCGGGGCGCCCGACGCCACGGCGCCTCCCTGCGCCCGGACGCCGCGGGCATCCGCTCCAGCGCCCAGGCGGGCGTCCCCCTCCTCGTCCGTACGCTCTCCCTGCGCGCGGTACTGATGATCGCCACCGTCGTCGCGGCCCGGCTCGGCGACGCAGATGTGGCCGCCCACCAGATCATCCTGTCCCTGTGGAGCCTGATGGCCTTCGCGCTCGACGCCATCGCCATCGCCGGTCAAGCCATCATCGGCCGCTATCTCGGCGCCGAGGACCCCGACGGCGCCCGACAGGTCTGCCGCCGCATGGTCCAGTGGGGTGTCGTCTCCGGCCTGGTCCTCGGGGCGCTCATCGTGGTCTCGCGCCCCCTGTTCATCCCGCTCTTCACCAGTGACACCACCGTCCAGAACACCCTGCTGCCGGCCTTGCTGGTCGTCGCGCTCTCCCAGCCGATCGCGGGAGTGGTGTTCGTCCTCGACGGCGTCCTGATGGGCGCGGGCGACGGCCCCTACCTGGCCTGGGCCATGCTGCTGACCCTCGCGGTATTCGCTCCGGTCGCGCTCCTCGTCCCCGTACTCGGCGGCGGGCTGACCGCGCTCTGGTGCGCGATGACGCTGATGATGACGGTCCGGTTGCTGACGCTCTGGCTGCGCTCCCGATCCGGCCGCTGGATCGTCACAGGCGCCACCCGCTGAACCATCGGCGCGTTTCACGCAAAGCGCGATGTTTCACGTGAAACGGCGGAAGGGCCGCACCCTGAGGTGCGGCCCTTCCGTACTGCTGAGAAGCAGCGTTACGCGGCGACGACCTCGACGCCGAGCTTCGCGGCAACCTCGGGGTGCAGACGCACGGACACCTGGTGCGAGCCCAGGGTCTTGATCGGCGAGCCGAGCTCGACGCGACGCTTGTCGACGTCGGGGCCACCCGCGGACTTGATCGCCGTGGCGATGTCGGCCGGGGTCACGGAGCCGAAGAGGCGGCCGGCGTCGCCGGAGCGAACGGCCAGACGCACCTTCACGCCCTCGAGCTGGGCCTTGACCTCGTTGGCCTGCTCGATGGTCGCGATCTCGTGGATCTTGCGGGCGCGGCGGATCTGCGCCACGTCCTTCTCGCCACCCTTGGTCCAGCGGATCGCGAAACCACGCGGGACCAGGTAGTTGCGAGCGTAACCGTCCTTGACGTCGACGACATCGCCGGCGGCACCGAGGCCAGAGACCTCGTGGGTGAGGATGATCTTCATTTTTCGGTCACCCTTCCCTTATCGCGCGGTGGACGTGTAGGGCAGCAGCGCCATCTCACGGCTGTTCTTGACGGCCGTGGCGACGTCACGCTGGTGCTGCGTGCAGTTGCCGGTCACGCGGCGGGCACGGATCTTGCCGCGGTCGGAAATGAACTTCCGCAGCATGTTCGTGTCCTTGTAGTCCACGTATGCGGTCTTGTCCTTGCAGAACGCGCAGACCTTCTTCTTAGGCTTGCGCACAGGCGGCTTCGCCATGGTGTTTCTCCTGTGTGATCAAGAAGTGGGGGTACGAGCTGCCCTAGAAGGGAGGCTCGTCCGAGTAGCCGCCGCCGCTGGAGTTTCCACCCCAGCCGCCTCCGCCGCCCTGCTGCTGGCCGCCGGCCGGCGCGCTGGTCGCCCACGGGTCGCTGGCGGGAGCACCGCCACCACCCTGCTGGCCACCACCGGAGCTCCCGCCCCAGTCGCCGCCGCCCTGCTGCTGACCCCCGCCGTAGCCACCCTGTCCACCACGACCGGTGGTCTTGGTGACCTTGGCCGTGGCGTTCTTGAGGCTGGGGCCGACTTCCTCGACGTCCAGCTCGTAGACCGTGCGCTTGACGCCCTCACGGTCCTCATAGGACCGCTGCTTCAGCCGGCCCTGCACGACCACGCGCATGCCTCGCTGGAGCGACTCGGCGACGTTCTCCGCCGCCTGACGCCAGACCGAGCAGGTGAGGAAGAGGCTCTCGCCGTCCTTCCACTCGTTGGTCTGACGGTCGAAGGTGCGGGGAGTGGACGCGATACGGAACTTCGCGACCGCCGCACCGGACGGGGTGAAGCGCAGCTCGGGGTCGTCGACAAGATTGCCGACGACCGTGATGACGGTCTCGCCTGCCATGGATGAACCTCTCGGCGGGATTGCTTCTGGCTGCTTACTGCTACTCGAACCCGATGACCTCTGAGCTAAATGCTCAGTGGGTCTCGGGACGGAGGACCTTGGTCCGGAGGACCGACTCGTTCAGGTTCATCTGTCGGTCGAGCTCCTTGACGACCGCAGGCTCGGCCTGCAGGTCGATGACCGAGTAGATGCCCTCGGGCTTCTTCTTGATCTCGTAGGCGAGACGACGACGGCCCCAGGTGTCGACCTTCTCGACCTTTCCGTTGCCCTCACGGACGACGGAAAGGAAGTTCTCGATCAGCGGGGAGACAGCGCGCTCCTCGAGATCGGGGTCGAGGATGACCATCACCTCGTAGTGACGCATGTGGAACCCACCTCCTTTGGACTCAGCGGCCACGGTCGTTCCGTGGCAGGAGGGTCGTGATGCGTAAGCGACGGTATCGGCCACCACTGACAATCCCCCTCAGCGAGTGAGGAGTGCTGTCGGACCCTGGATGGGCCTGGGCAGACACCGGCGCAGACCGTACAGAGTACCCGCACACCGGCTTCCGGTTGAAATCCGGTGATGGGGGGACGCAATCTGTACACAACGGATGTCGGCGGCGCCACGGATGCGCCGCCTTCCGGCAGCCACGCCAGGAGGTGCCCCATGGCACAGGCAATGCGACCCGACCCCGGACATTCCCTTCTCGCCACCGACGGCAAGCCGCACCCGCTCCAGGACACCCTGGTCGGAGTGACGCTCGTACTGGGCGCACTGGCCTTCGTCACCGCGATGTTCCATGACCTGCACCTGCTCAGCTCCTGGGCAGGGCTGATCGGGATCATCACGGGCGCGTACGGACAATTCATCTCCGTCACGACGAGGGAACGCTTCGCGCTGATCGTCGGGCTCGGCGCCGCGGGCGTGGGCTTCTTCCTCGGCATGGCCCACGGCGGTCTCTTCGGCGGTGTCCTGGGCTGACCACCGGGCGGACGACCACACCAATCGGGGCACTCCCCGGCCGCAGTAGGCTTCGGCGCGAGAGCCGGAGCCCCTGTACCGATGGGGACACACCTGCCGAGGAGCGCCCCGCATGAGCCTGACCCTTCGGACCATCAGCCGTGAGCAGCATCTGGCATTCATCCAGAGCCAGCCCTCGGCGAGCCACTGCCAGGTTCCGGCATGGGCTGATGTGAAGACCGAGTGGCGCTCGGAGAACCTGGGTTGGTTCGACAAGGCCGGCGAGCTCGTCGGCGCGGGTCTGGTGCTCTACCGCCAGCTCCCCAAGATCAAGCGGTACCTCGCGTACCTGCCCGAGGGCCCGGTCATCAACTGGTACGCCCCCAACCTCGACGACTGGCTGCAGCCGATGCTCGCGCATCTCAAGCAGCAGGGCGCCTTCTCCGTGAAGATGGGCCCGCCCGTCGTCATCCGACGGTGGGACTCGGCCGCCATCAAGTCCGGCATCCAGGACCCGGACGTGAAGCGCCTGAAGGACGTCGAGGCCACCCACGTCGAGCCGCGCGCCTTCGAAGTAGCCGACCGGCTGCGGAAGATGGGCTGGCAGCAGGGCGAGGACGGCGGCGCCGGCTTCGGCGACGTGCAGCCCCGCTACGTGTTCCAGGTGCCGCTCGCCAACCGCTCGCTGGACGATGTCCTCAAGGGCTTCAACCAGCTCTGGCGCCGCAACATCAAGAAGGCCGAGAAGGCCGGTGTCGAGGTCGTCCAGGGCGGCTACGAGGACCTGGCCGAGTGGCAGCGCCTGTACGAGATCACCGCGGTCCGTGACCACTTCCGGCCGCGTCCGCTCTCCTACTTCCAGCGCATGTGGACCGTCCTCAACAACGAGGACCCCAACCGCATGCGGCTGTACTTCGCGCGCCACGACGGGGTGAACCTCTCCGCCGCCACCATGCTCGTGGTCGGCGGACACGTCTGGTACTCCTACGGAGCCTCCGACAACATCGGCCGTGAGGTCAGGCCCTCGAACGCGATGCAGTGGCGGATGCTGCGCGACGCCTACGCGATGGGCGCGACCGTCTACGACCTGCGCGGCATCTCGGACTCGCTCGACGAGACCGACCACCTCTTCGGCCTGATCCAGTTCAAGGTGGGCACGGGCGGCGAGGCCGTGGAGTACGTCGGCGAGTGGGACTTCCCGCTCAACAAGCTCCTGCACAAGGCGCTCGACATCTACATGTCGCGCCGCTGACGCCCGTGCCGACGGTTGCGTAGTCTCGTACGTAATCTCGTCGGTGTCGTACATACCTCTGATACACCGCAGCCACCAGAAAGGTTCCGGGCCGGCCATGGCGCTCTCCCTCTACGTCGACACCGCTCGCTGGCGGGCGCACCAGAAGACCGTGATCGATCAGTTCCCCGGACTGGTCCCGGTCTGCAAGGGCAATGGCTACGGTTTCGGCCATGAGCGGCTGGCCGACGAGGCCGCCCGGTTCGGCTCGGACATGCTCGCCGTCGGCACCACGTACGAGGCGGCGAGGATCAAGGACTGGTTCGGCGGCGATCTGCTGGTCCTCACCCCCTTCCGGCGGGGCGAGGAGCCGGTGCCCCTGCCGGACCGGGTGATCCGCTCCGTGTCCTCCGTCGACGGTGTGCACGCCCTGGTGGGCGCCCGGGTCGTCATCGAGTGCATGAGCTCGATGAAGCGCCACGGCGTTCGCGAGGAGGACCTCGGCAAGCTGCACGCCGCCATCGAGGACGTACGGCTCGAAGGTTTCGCCCTGCACCTTCCCCTGGACCGCACGGACGGCACGGACGCGGTGGAGGAGGTCATCGGCTGGATGGACCGGCTGCGGGCCGCCCGGCTGCCCCTGCACACCATGTTCGTGAGCCATCTGCGGGCCGAGGAGCAGACGCGGCTTCAGCAGCAGTTCCCGCAGACCCGGTTCAGGGCCCGGATCGGCACGCGGCTGTGGCTGGGCGACCACGAGGCGACCGAGTACCGCGGCTCAGTCCTCGACGTCACCCGCGTGGCCAAGGGCGACCGGTTCGGCTACCGCCAGCAGAAGGCCGCCTCGGACGGCTGGCTGGTGGTCGTCGCCGGAGGCACGTCGCACGGGGTGGGTCTGGAGGCTCCCAAGGCGATGCACGGCGTGATGCCGCGCGCGAAGGGCGTGGCCCGCGCCGGCCTGGCGACCGTGAACCGGAACCTTTCGCCGTTCGTCTGGGCCGGCAAGCAGCGCTGGTTCGCCGAGCCGCCGCACATGCAGGTCTCGATCCTGTTCGTCCCGTCCGACGCCCAGGAGCCGAAGGTCGGTGACGAGCTGGTGGCCCATCTGCGGCACACGACGACCCAGTTCGACCGACTCGTCGAGCGCTGAGGCTCTGAGGCTCTGAGAACGCGCTGAGCCCCCGGGGCCCGCCCCCGGGGGCGGCTACCCCCGGACCGCGCCCCACTCCACCCGCGGTCCCTCCACGGCCGACGCCGCGTGCCGGGCCGGGTGGGCCGCCCTGCCCATGACGAAGACGTCCTCCGCGCCGTCCAGGACGCCCCCGGAGGGATCGTCGGAGCCGTCCTGCCGCACGACGTCCCGCTCGGGCGCCAGGATGTCGCGGACGACGACCGCGCACAGGAACAGCGTGCCGAGCAGATGCAGGATGACGGCGAAGTGGTAGCCGTCCGTCGGCAGGCCCTGCTTGTTGCCGCTGGTGGTGAAGGCCAGGTACATCCAGATGCCCAGGAAGTACATGACCTCGCACGCCTGCCAGATCAGGAAGTCGCGCCAGCGCGGCCTGGCCAGCGCGGCGAGGGGGATGAGCCACAGGACGTACTGCGGCGAGTAGACCTTGTTGACCAGGACGAACGCGGCCACGACCAGGAAGGCGAGCTGCGCGAAGCGGGGCCGACGGGGAGCCGTGAGCGCCAGGACGGCGATACCGGCACACGCCAGCAGCATCAGCACCGCCGCGAAGACGTTGGCCGTCTCC
Source organism: Streptomyces sp. NPDC006551 (assembly GCF_040611675.1). Classification (NCBI taxonomy): domain Bacteria; kingdom Bacillati; phylum Actinomycetota; class Actinomycetes; order Kitasatosporales; family Streptomycetaceae; genus Streptomyces; species Streptomyces sp. NPDC006551. Next base: position 161,529 of record NZ_JBEXOT010000003.1, on the reverse strand, counting down.
GGCGGGATCGGCTCACCGGTGCGCTGGCTGACCAGCAGCCACAGGGAACCGAAGTCGATGTTCCGTTCGCTGCTGAAGGTGTAGAACTGCTTCCACCCCTCGGGCGCGAGCAGCATCACCGGCAGGTTCACCACGAGCCAGGCGCCGGCCGCGCCGAGCAGGGAGGCGCTGAACTCCCGCCATTTACCGGCCCGGCAGCAGAGCAGCAGCAGCGCGCCGAGCAGGAAGACCGGGTACAGCTTCGCCGCCGTGGCCAGGCCGATGAGGATGCCGAACGCGAGAGGCCGGCCGCGTGACCACATCAGGACGGCGACGGCCGTCAGGGCCACGGCCAGCAGATCCCAGTTGATGGTGGCGGTGAGCGCGAACGCGGGCGCCAGGGCGACGAGCAGGCCGTCCCAGGGCCGGCGACGATGGGTCCGGGCGACACAGACCGCCATGACGGCGGCGCAGACCATCAGCATGGCCGAGTTGATCATCCAGTACGTCTGCTCGCGGTGCATCATGTCGCCGCCGTCCGGCGTCAGCCAGGCCGCGACCTCCATGAACAGCCCGGTGAGAACCGGATACTCCAGGAACTCTATGTCGCCGCTCAGCCGGTCGAAGTACGGGACCAGGCCCTCGGCGAAGCCCCGGCCCACGAAGAGATGCGGGATGTCCGAGTAGCAGGCGTGGGTGTACTGGGAGGTGGAGCCGCGGAACCAGGCCCAGTCGTAACACGGGATCTTCTGCACCATGCCGAGCGCAAACATCCCGATGGCCACCAGTGCGATCACCCGCACCGGCGTGAGGGCGCTGGTGCCGAGCAGGGCCCGGCGGCCGACCGGCCCGCCGATCAGTTCGCTGCCCGCCGCGGCCACTTCGTCCCGGTGGGTGGGACACACCACCGCCCGGTCCCGCGACCGGTCCTGCTGCGGACTCGTCTTCTGGAGGCTCGGCATGGGTGACATCCTGCCGTACGTACCTGGGGAAACGGCGAGGGCCGCCACACCCGACGCGTACGAAGGTACGGATCGGGTGCGGCGGCCCTCAGGATGCTGTCGGCGCTACCTGCGACGGATCAGCCGCCGAGCCAGCCGGTGCCCCCATTGGGTCTGCCGGCGCCACCATTGTCGTCGGTGGCCGTCGGCGTGGGTGTCGTGGGCGTCCCACCGGTCGCGCCGCCCTCAGTGGTCCCGCCGTTCTCGTTGCCCTCGGTGGTGCCGCCGTCCTGGCCGCCGTCGGTGTTGCACGGCCAGTCCCACACGTCACAGGTCTTCTCCGGGTCCGGCGTCTTGCTGGGCGTGGAGGACGGTGTCGACGAGGGGGTGGACGACGGGGTCTGGGACGGGGTGACCGAAGGCGTCGGCGTCGGGCTGGTGAGGCCGCCGCCCCAGACGGACTCGGCGTCGGTCAGCTCCTCCGGCTCCGGGAAGGACTCCGGCTCCATGCCCTGGAGGGCATCGGTCATGTAGTCGTTCCAGATCCGCGAGGGGAACGACGAACCGTGGATCTTGGGCTGGGCACCGGTGCCGAACATGGACTCGAACTTGCGCGCGGTGTTGCTCTCGTCGTCGTCGAAGCGGTACATGTCGATCGCCGTCGAGAGCTGCGGGGTGTACCCCACGAACCAGGCGGAGTTGTTGCCGTCGGTGGTACCCGTCTTGCCGGCCACGTCGCGGCCCGGGATGGCGGCCTTGCGGCCGGTGCCCTTCGGGTTCTCGACCACGTCGCGCAGGACGTCGGTGACGTTGCTCGCGATGGCCGTGGAGAAGGCCCGCTCGGGCTTCGCCTTGTGCTCGTAGATGACCTCCCCCTTCTTCTTGACCTGGGTGACGGAGTACGGATCGTTGCGCTCGCCGTTGTTCGCGAAGGTGGCGTAGGCGCCGGCCATACGGATCGCGCTCGGGTCGGAGATACCGAGGGAGAACGACGGCACGTTGGCCTTCACCAGGGAGCTCTCCCGCAGGCCGGCCTTGACGGCCGTCTCACGGACCTTGTCGATGCCGATGTCCATGCCCAGCTGGACGTAAGGCGAGTTCGCCGAGCGGATCATGGCCTCACGCAGGCTCATGGGGCCGTAGCTGGCGTCGTCGTCATTGACCTGTTCCCACTCGTTGCCGTTCTGGTCGCGCCAGATCGTGCCGTCGTAGTTCTTGATCTTCAGCTTGTTCTTGCCGGAGTAACGGCTCTTGTCAGGATCGACGATCCTGCGGGTGCTGGGATCCCGAGGGTCCCGTACGCCGTACTCCATCGCCGCGGCCAGCACGAACGGCTTGAAGGTCGATCCGACCTGCGCACCGGTCTGGTCGGCGTTGTTGGTGAAGTGCTTGGTGGCGTCGGCGCCGCCGTAGATGGCGACGATCTTGCCCGTCTTGGGGTCGACCGAGGCGCCGCCGAACTGGACGTGGGTGTCCGTCTTCGGCCGCTTCTCTGGGTCGATGTACTCCTTATAGATCTTCTTGACGGACTCTTCGAGCGCGTTGACCTTCTTCTTGTCGAAGGTCGTGTGGATCTCGTAGCCGCCCTCGGAAAGATCCTTCTCGTCGATCCCCCGATCGTTGCTGTTGAGGAAGTTGGCCTTGGCCGTGCTCACCAGATAGCCGATCTGGCCGGTCAGCGCCGCGTTCTTCTTCGGCGGCTGGACCTTGGGGAAGTCCGGGTACTTCGCGCGCTCCTCGGGCGAGAGGTGGCCGTCGTTGACCATTTCGCCGAGGATCCACCGCCACCGCTTCTCAGCGCGGTCGCGGTTCGCCTGCGGCGTCGCAGCCGGGTCGATCTCCGTCGAGCCCGCCGGATCGTAGTAGGTCGCGCCCTTGAGCAACGAGGCGAGGAAGGCGGACTCGCTGACGTTGAGATGCCGGGCGTCCTTGCCGAAGTACGTACGGGCCGCGGCCTGGATACCGTAGGCACCGCGTCCGTAGTACGCAGTGTTCAGATAACCCGCCATGATCTCGGGCTTCTCCATATCGGTACCGACCTTTATGGAAATGAAGAGCTCCTTCACCTTTCGGCTCAGGGTCTGCGACTGGTCAGCCAGCAGATTGTTCTTCACGTACTGCTGGGTGATGGTCGAACCACCCTGGGTCTCTCCGCCCTTGGCCATGTTCCACACGGCGCGACCGATGCCCATCGGGTCGATGCCGGAGTCCTCCCGGAACGTCTTGTTCTCAGCCGAGATGACCGCGTTCTGCATGTGCACAGGGATCTGGTCGAGGCCGATGATCTGGCGGTTGACCTCACCACCGGTCGCGGCCATCTGGCTGCCGTCAGCCCAGTAGTAGACGTTGTTCTGCGCCTTGGCGGCCAGGTCCTCGTTGGGGACGCCCACCACGGCGTAGCCGATCGTCGCCGCGCCCATCAGGCTGCCCATGAACGCCAGGAACAGCCCCGTCACGAGCTTCCAGGAGGGCACCCAGCGGCGCCAGCCGTACTTGCCGTACCGCGGGTAGTCGATCAGCCTCTTCTTGCCCGGGGGCCTGCCCCCGCGGCCCCGGCCCGGTCCACTCTCGTGGCCGCCGCCCCCACCGCCACGCCGGCCGCTCCCGTGACCGCCCGCACCACCGCCGTCGGGGGCGCGCCGACGGCCGCCTCTCTGTGCGGCGCGACGGGCCTCGGCCCGTCCACCGTAGGGGCGCTCCTCCTCGTACCCGGACGAAGGGGATCCCATATCGACATCCCGCGCCTGGGCCGACCTGCGGCCCATGGGCTGCTGGGCAGCGCGTCGGGCCGCCGCGCGGCCGCCACTCGGCGGCTGCGATTGCGGCATCTTGCGACGGTGCTCGCTCATCGAACGACTACTCCTCGGGCAGGCGCGTACGCCTGGAAGCGGCAGTTGAGTTCCGGTCCCCCCGAAATGCGCACGGACGAGCCCCATGGAAGGCCCCTCCGTACCGCAGCCGGTCACCCGCAGCACTGACGCCCTGCGGCGTCGCTTGGTTCCCGGTGGTCTGCATGCCGCACAGACTACGCACGGCCAAAACCCTCCTAGGGCCGAAGTTCACCCCAAATAGGGCAAGTCGATTGCTGTGAATTGTCGATGTGACGCCGGTCACTGCAGCCCCCCTTGTCGCATCTGGGTCGCCGTTCTATCGTCGTGATGTATCGAGTCGATACATCAGTACGGCATAAGAGTCCCGGCGGCGGAGGAGGCGACGAATGAGCAGGCGCTCAGGAATCCTTGAGTTCGCCGTCCTCGGCCTGCTCCGCGAGGCACCCATGCACGGCTATGAGCTGCGGAAGCGCCTCAATACGTCGCTGGGGATCTTCCGGGCCTTCAGCTATGGGACCCTCTACCCCTGCCTCAAGACGCTGGTCGCCAACGGCTGGTTGATCGAGGAACCGGGCAGTGCTCCCGAGGACGCGCTCGCCGCGTCACTCGCAGGGCGCCGCGCCAAGATCGTCTATCGGTTGACGGCGGAAGGTAAGGAGCACTTCGAGGAGCTCCTCTCCCACACCGGCCCGGACACCTGGGAGGACGAGCACTTCGCCGCCCGCTTCGCCTTCTTCGGGCAGACCGAGCGCGAGGTACGGATGCGGGTACTGGAAGGCCGCCGCAGTCGGCTGGAGGAGCGCCTGGAAAAGATGCGCGCCTCTCTGGCCCGTACGCGCGAGCGCCTCGACGACTACACCCTTGAGCTGCAGCGCCACGGAATGGAGTCCGTGGAGCGCGAGGTGCGCTGGCTGAACGAGCTCATCGAGAGCGAGCGGGCGGGGCGGGATCAGCGATCCGGCCCCGACGCCCCCGAGGGCGCCGCTCAGCAGGACAACGATTCTGGAGAAACGGGCGGCCTGCCCCGGCACGGGGGCAGTACCCGGCCGGATCCGTCCGACGACACCGCCAAGTGAAGCCCTGCGACATGCAGGGCTTCCACGATCACACAGGGAGCAACCGGAAATGGGTTCGGTTCGCGTAGCCATCGTCGGCGTGGGCAACTGCGCCGCCTCACTGGTGCAGGGCGTCGAGTACTACAAGGACGCCGACCCGGCGGCCAAGGTGCCCGGCCTGATGCACGTCCAGTTCGGCGACTACCACGTCGGTGACGTCGAGTTCGTCGCCGCGTTCGATGTCGACGCCAAGAAGGTCGGCCTCGACCTCTCCGACGCCATCGGCGCCAGCGAGAACAACACCATCAAGATCTGCGACGTTCCGAACAAGGGCGTCACGGTCCAGCGCGGCCACACCCTCGACGGTCTCGGCAAGTACTACCGCATGACCATCGAGGAGTCCGCCGAGGAGCCGGTCGACGTCGTCCAGGTCCTCAAGGACAAGCAGGTCGACGTCCTCGTCTGCTACCTGCCCGTGGGCTCCGAGGACGCGGCGAAGTTCTACGCCCAGTGCGCCATCGACGCCAAGGTCGCCTTCGTCAACGCTCTTCCGGTCTTCATCGCCGGCACCAAGGAGTGGGCGGACAAGTTCACCGAGGCGGGCGTCCCGATCGTCGGTGACGACATCAAGTCGCAGGTCGGCGCCACCATCACGCACCGCGTCATGGCGAAGCTGTTCGAGGACCGCGGTGTCCGTCTTGAGCGCACCATGCAGCTCAACGTCGGCGGCAACATGGACTTCAAGAACATGCTGGAGCGCGACCGCCTGGAGTCCAAGAAGATCTCCAAGACCCAGGCCGTCACCTCGCAGATCCCCGACCGCGAGCTGGGCGAGAAGAACGTCCACATCGGCCCGTCGGACTACGTGGCCTGGCTGGACGACCGCAAGTGGGCGTACGTCCGCCTCGAGGGCCGTGCCTTCGGCGACGTTCCGCTGAACCTGGAGTACAAGCTCGAGGTGTGGGACTCCCCGAACTCGGCGGGTGTCATCATCGACGCCCTGCGCGCCGCGAAGATCGCCAAGGACCGCGGCATCGGCGGCCCGATCCTCTCCGCCTCCTCGTACTTCATGAAGTCCCCGCCGGTTCAGTACTTCGACGACGAGGCTTACGCCAACGTCGAGAAGTTCATCAAGGGCGAGGTCGAGCGCTAAGCACCGCCCGCACGACGATCGAGGGTCCCCGGCATGCGCCCGGGGGCCCTCTTCGTATGTGAGTCTTGCTGCCATGTCCGTCGTACGTGATCTGCGCGTACTCCTGCGCCTGACGAACTTCCGCCGTCTGCTGGCCGTCCGCCTGCTCTCCCAGTGCGCCGACGGGGTCTACCAGGTGGCGCTGGCCACGTACGTCGTCTTCTCCCCGGAGAAACAGACCTCCCCCGTCGCCATCGCCTCGGCCATGGCCGTGCTCCTGCTCCCGTACTCACTCATCGGCCCCTTCGCCGGCGTCCTTCTCGACCGCTGGCAGCGACGGCAGGTCTTCCTCTACGGGAATCTGCTGCGGACGGTACTCGCCTGCATGACGGCGGTACTCATGCTGGCCTCCGTGCCGGACTGGCTCTTCTACGCCTCGGCCCTCTCGGTGACGGCTGTCAACCGTTTCGTCCTGGCGGGCCTCTCCGCCTCGCTGCCGAGAGTCGTCGACGCCGAGCGGCTTGTGGTGGCCAACTCGCTCTCACCGACGGCCGGCACTCTGGCGGCGACAGCGGGTGGCGGTCTGGCCTTCGCGGTGCGTTTCGTCTCCGCCGACTCGGACGCCGCTGTGGTGACGCTGGGCGCTTTCCTCTACCTCTGCGCCGCCCTCGCCTCCCTGCGGATGTCCCGCGAACTTCTCGGGCCTGAGCCGGAGCTGGTGCAGTCACGCCTTTCCGCCGCACTGGCGTCGACGGCCCGTGGCCTGAAGAGCGGGCTGCGGCATCTCTCCGAGCGGCGACCGGCGGCCCATGCGCTGGCGGCCATGACGCTGATGCGCTTCTGCTACGGCGCACTGACGGTGACCGTTCTGATGCTCTGCCGGTACGCCTGGAGCTCTACGGAGCAGGAAGGACTCGCCCTGCTCGGCCTGGCCCTCGCGATCTCGGGGGCGGGCTTCTTCGCGGCGGCGGTCATCTCCCCTTGGGCGGTCGGACGGCTCGGCCCCTTCGGCTGGATGACCGTCTGCGCGGGGTCAGCCGCGCTGCTGGAGCCGGCGCTGGGACTACCCTTCGAGCCGGTCCCGCTTCTGGTCGCCGCCTTCGTACTCGGACTCATCACCCAGGGAACCAAGATCGCCACGGACACAGTGGTCCAGACGTCGGTGGACGACGGTTTTCGGGGGCGCGTCTTCTCGCTCTACGACGTGCTGTTCAACGTCGCCTTCGTCGGCGCCGCCGGAGTCGCCGCGCTGATGCTGCCGCCGGACGGCCGGTCCGTTCCCCTCGTGGTCATGGTCGCGGTGCTCTATGCCACGACGGCCGCCCTGCTGCTGAGCCGGCGCTACCGACAGACTGAGGGGTGATGTTTCACGTGAAACATCACCGCTCGGCGTCTTTCGTGCGGTCGATGTTTCACGTGAAACATCGACCGCCCTCCCTCAGCTCTGAGCCGCCCACCACTCCTTCAGGGCGGCAACGGCCGCCTCGTGCTCCATGGGCCCGTTCTCCAGGCGCAGCTCCAACAGGAACTTGTAGGCCTGACCGACAGCCGGGCCCGGATGGATACCCAGCAGCTCCTGAATCTGATTGCCGTCCAGGTCGGGCCTGATGGCGTCCAGCTCCTCCTGCTCCTGCAGCTGCGCGATGCGTTCCTCCAGGCCGTCGTAGGCGCGAGAGAGGGCACCGGCCTTCTTCTTGTTCCGGGTGGTGCAGTCGGAACGCGTCAGCTTGTGGAGCCGCGAGAGCAGAGGACCGGCATCCCGTACATAGCGACGCACTGCCGAGTCGGTCCACTCGCCCGTCCCGTAGCCATGGAAGCGCAGATGCAGCTCCACCAGGCGCGAGACGTCCTTGATCATGTCGTTGGAGTACTTGAGCGCGGTCATGCGCTTCTTGGTCATCTTCGCGCCGACCACCTCGTGATGGTGGAAGGAAACGCGACCGTCCTTCTCGAAGCGCCGGGTGCGCGGCTTGCCGATGTCGTGGAGCAGGGCCGCCAGACGCAGCACCAGGTCCGGCCCGTTCTCCTCCAGGTCGATCGCCTGGTCGAGAACCGTCAGGGAGTGCTCGTAGACGTCCTTGTGGCGGTGGTGCTCGTCACTCTCCAGCCGCAGCGCCGGAAGCTCGGGCAGCACATGATCGGCAAGGCCTGTGTCGACGAGCAGTCCGAGCCCCTTACGGGGGTGGGCGGAGAGCAGCAGTTTGTTGAGCTCGTCACGGACGCGTTCGGCGGAGACGATCTCGAGCCGGCCGGCCATCTCGGTCATCGCCGTGACGACCTCGGGCGCCACCTCGAAGTCCAGCTGCGCGGCGAACCGCGCCGCACGCATCATGCGCAGGGGGTCGTCGGAGAAGGACTCCTCCGGCGTTCCCGGGGTGCGCAGCACCCGCTCGGAGAGGTCCTCCAGCCCGCCGTGCGGGTCGATGAAGTCCTTCGCCGGGAGGGCCACGGCCATGGCGTTGACCGTGAAATCACGCCGGACGAGGTCCTGCTCGATGGAGTGGCCGTAGGAGACCTCGGGCTTGCGCGAGGTGCGGTCGTACGCCTCCGAGCGGTACGTCGTCACCTCGATCTGGTAGCCACTCTTCTGACAGCCGACCGTTCCGAAGGCGATCCCGACCTCCCAGACCGCGTCGGCCCAGGGACGGACGATCTTCAGGATCTCCTCCGGGCGGGCATCGGTCGTGAAGTCGAGGTCATTGCCCAGCCTGCCGAGCAACGCATCCCGTACCGAGCCGCCGACCAGCGCGAGGCTGAACCCGGCCTCCTGGAAACGGAGCGCGAGGTCGTCGGCGACAGGGGACACACGCAGCAGTTCACTGACCGCGCGGCGTTGCACCTGGCTCAGTGCAGTCGGGGTGTCTTCGTTGGCGTTCGGCACAACAGAAAAGGGTACGTGCCCCGGCCCCCGGTAGCGTCCTGGATTTCCTCCAGCCCCGATCGCTTCTCTCCGATCAGCTGGAGCAGTCCCCGGCACTTGGTCACAGCGTGCCTCGTTACCATGCGTGGACACAGCAACCGGGAACCACCGACACCACTGATACGACGAGGACGGGCGAACGCGTGGCCGAGGCGGCAGACAACCAGGGGACCGTTCCCTCACCTGCCCGTCGCTGGCTGCGGCGCGCGGCCTCCCTGGTCGCCGGAACGCCACTCCTGGCCGGCCTGCTGCAGGGCCCCGCCGCGCCTCCGGCGATGGCCGCCGACGACGCGAGCGGGTCCAGGACGGTCAGTGTGTCCCTCGACACGCTCGCGCCGACCGCTCCTCTGGAGAGCGACACCCTCACGATCTCCGGCACGGTGACGAACCAGAGCAAGCAGGCCGTCACGGATGCCACGGTGGACCTCCGGGTCGGCCCCCGTATGACCAGCCGAAGCGAGATCGACCAGGTCTCCGGGCGGACCGGCTTCCGGCCGGGCAGCGATCCGGCGGCCCTCGGCGGCGCCCACACCGTCAAGATCCCGCGGCTGGCGGCCGGCCTCAGCAAGGAGTTCACGCTGTCCGTCCCGGTCTCCAAGCTCGGACTCAAGGACGCGGGCGTCTACCAGCTGGGGGTCTCCCTCTCGGGGCGGACGGTCGCCCAGCCCGGCGGGCAAGTCCTCGGCATCGAGCGGACCTTCCTGCCCTACCAGCCCGAAGCCACGGAGAAGAAGACACAGCTCACCTCTCTCTGGCCCCTCGTCTCCTCGGCGCATGTGTCGGCGGAGACCGGCTCGGACGACCAGCAGACGCCGGTCTTCGAGAATGACGACCTGGCCGCCGAGCTCGCCCCGGGGGGACGTCTGGAGCAGATGGTCGCGCTGGGCAAGGACCTTCCGGTCACCTGGGTGATCGATCCGGACCTGCTCGCCACCGTCGATGCCATGACCGGCAGCTATCGCGTCAAGGCCGGCACGGACACCGTGCCGGGGACGAACCAGGCGGTCGCCGAGCGGTGGCTGGACTCCCTGGAGAAGGCGGTGGCGGGCCGCAAGGTCGTCGCCCTGCCGTTCGCCGATCCTGACATCGCCTCCCTGGCACACCGCGGGAAGGACGTCCCCGGATCGCTGAGCCATCTCCAGCTGGCGACGGAGTTGGCCGCGAGGACCGTGGAGACCACCCTCCACGTGACACCGTCCACCGACTTCTCCTGGCCGGTCGACGGAGCCGTCGACCCCTCGATCATGGATGTGGCGACCTCGGCCGGAGCCCACAAGGTGATCGCCCGCAGCGACACCTTCCAGGACGATCTCCCCTACACCCCCACGGCCGCGCGACCCATCGGCGGCGGCACCACCGCCATCGTCAGCGACGCCTATCTCTCGACGGCCTTCGAGGGCGACATGGTCCGTACGGGAAACTCCACGCTCGCCGTCCAGGAGTTCCTGGCCCAGTCGCTCGCCGTCACCCTGGAGCAGCCCGACGAGCAGCGCAGCGTCGTGGTCGCCCCGCAGCGGATGCCGACGACCGCCCAGGCACAGAGCATGGCGACCGCGCTGCACGGACTGGCCGCCCAGCGCTGGACACAGCCGCTCGACCTGATCGCGGCCGCCGCGGTGAAGCCGGACCCGGACGCCACCACCAAGGTGCCCAGCGCCTCCCGCTATCCGCAGGAGCTGCGCAAGCAGGAGCTGCCGGTCGAGGCCTTCCGCGACATGAAGGCCACCCGTGAGGAACTGGACGAATTCAAGGTCATCCTGACCCAGCCGGACCGGGTGGTGACTCCCTTCGGCAACGCGATCAGTCGTGAGATGTCCACGTCCTGGCGCGGTCAGGGCCCCTCGGCCTCGCTGTACCGGATCGGCGTACTGAACTATCTGCGGGGCCTCACCAAAGAGGTCGAGCTGATCGACAAGTCCGATCTCATGCTCTCCGGGCGCAGTGCCACCATCCCGGTGACCGTTCAGAACAGGCTGCTCCAGGGCGTGGATCACCTGGTGCTGCGGCTGACCTCCGGCAACAAGACACGTCTGCAGCTCGACGGCGGTGTCGCCATCGCCGAACGTCCAGTCGTGATCAACGGCGGGCACAGCCAGTCGGTGAAGTTCACGGCCTCGGCCAACGCCAACGGACCGGTCCCCATGACGGCCCAGCTCTTCACCGAGGACGGCAAGCCTTACGGTGAGCCGATCACCTTCACCGTGAAGGTCTCCGAGATCACGTCGACCGTGATGCTCGTCCTCGCCGGCGGTGTGCTGCTGCTCGTTCTCGCCGGTGTACGGATGTACACCCAGCGCAAGCGCGCGGCGGCCAAAAACGCCGAAGCGGAGGCCGCGGAGGACGACGATCCCGAGCAGCCGAGTGACCTGACACCGGACACCGGTCCCGAAAGCGGCGACCCGTCGGGCGCGAGTGAGAAAGTGGACCGTTGAGCGATGTCGTGGCCGGTCGGCCGGGGACGATGAGGTGGGGTAACCATGAACGCGCCGTACGACGGTGACCGCGGCCAGGGCGCGGGCGGCACCGAGCCGTCCGGTGGAACGCCCCCGGCGTCCACGGGCCCCGGCCAGGCGCCGGTTCCGCCGCAGCAGCAGCCCGTGCCGGACCCCTACGCACAGGACCAGTACGCCCGGGATCAGCTCCCCCAGGACCCGTATGTCCAGGACGCCTATGCCCATGATCCGTACCGGGCACAGGACCTGTCCGCGCAGGACCCGGTGACGGAAGCGCTCTACGACCGCGCGGCGCACCCACCGCCGCCGCCGGGCACCTACCAGGAGCCTCAGCCGCTCTACCAGCAGCCGGCCGCACCCCAGCACGCCCCGGACCCGCGGGTCTGGGCGCAGACCCCCGCGCCCGAGCCCGACGGCCCTTCACGCCATCTGCCCTACGGCGACGACGCCCGCACGGTCCAGTTCACCGGCGTGGACGACCTGGTGACCCGGGCCGGCGACGAGCAGCCCGAGCCGGACGCCTTCGCGCACCTCTTCCGGGACCAGCAGACCCCCGGACAGGTGCCTTCGCCCGCTCCGGAGCCGAATCCGATGCCCGCCCCCGCCCCGAAGAAGACCGGCCGCGCCTCCGGGCTGCTGAAGTCGAGCGCGGTGATGGCGGCCGGCACCCTGGTGTCCCGCCTCACCGGCTTCGTCCGCAGCCTGGTGATCACCGGCGCGCTCGGCGCCGCCCTGCTCGGCGACACCTTCACCGTCGCGTACACCCTGCCGACGATGATCTACATCCTCACCATCGGCGGCGGCCTCAACTCGGTCTTCGTGCCGCAGCTGGTCCGCTCGATGAAGAACGACGAGGACGGCGGCGAGGCGTACGCCAACCGTCTCCTGACCCTGGTCATGGTGGCCCTCGGCGCGATCGTCGCGATCGCCGTCTTCGCGGCCCCGCTGCTGATCCGGCTGATGTCCAACACCATCGCCGACGACGCCGCGGCCAACAGCGTCGCCGTGACCTTCGCCCGCTACTGCCTGCCCACCATCTTCTTCATGGGTGTTCATGTGGTGATGGGTCAGATCCTCAACGCTCGTGGCAAGTTCGGCGCGATGATGTGGACCCCGGTCCTCAACAACATCGTCATGATCGTCACGTTCGGTCTGTTCATCTGGGTCTACGGCACCTCGGCCGAGTCACAGATGGGTGTGCAGACCATTCCCGACGACGGCGTCCGCCTGCTCGGCGTCGGCACCCTGCTCGGCCTGGTCGTCCAGGCCCTGGCGATGATTCCCTACCTCCGCGAGGCGGGCTTCCGGTTCCGTCCCCGCTTCGACTGGAAGGGCCACGGTCTCGGCAAGACGGTCAAACTCGCCAAGTGGACCGTACTGTTCGTCCTCGCCAACCAGGCCGGTGTGCTGGTCGTCACTCAGCTCGCCACCGCCGCCGGTGAGGAATCCGGCAAGAGCGGCGCCGGCTTCCTGGCGTACTCCAACGCCCAGCTCATCTGGGGCATGCCGCAGGCCATCATCACCGTCTCGGTCATGGCCGCCCTCCTGCCCCGTATCTCGCGCGCGGCCCACGACGACGACCCCGGCGCCGTCCGTGACGACATCTCTCAGGGTCTGCGCAACTCCGCCGTCGCGATCGTCCCGGTCTCCTTCGCCTTCCTGGCCCTCGGCGTCCCGATGTGCACCCTGCTGTACGCCTCCAGCGGCCTCCAGGCCGCCCAGGGCATGGGCTTCATCCTGATGGCCTTCGGCCTCGGACTCATCCCGTACTCGGTCCAGTACGTCGTGCTCCGCGGCTTCTACGCCTACGAGGACACCCGGACGCCGTTCTACAACACGGTCATCGTCGCCGCCGTCAACGCGGCGGCCTCGGCCGCCTGTTACTTCGTGCTGCCGGCCCAGTGGGCCGTCGTCGGCATGGCCGCCTCGTACGGTCTCGCCTACGCCGTGGGTGTCGGCGTCGCCTGGCGCCGACTGCGCAACCGGCTGGGCGGCGACCTGGACGGTGCCCATGTCATGCGGACCTACGCCCGCCTCTGTCTGGCCTCCCTGCCCGCCGCGATCGTGGCCGGAGCAGTCGGCTTCGGCCTGCTGAAGGCCCTGGGCGAAGGGGCTCTCGGCTCGCTCGTGGCCCTGCTCGTCGGCGGTGTCGTCCTGCTCGGCGTCTTCTTCGTAGCGGCCAAGCGCATGCGGATCGAGGAGCTGAACTCCATGGTCGGTATGGTCCGTGGGCGCCTCGGACGGTAGGACACCGTCCCGCACAACCATCGTCGGCCGCCGTGTGTCGTGCATAGCGGCCGACTGTGGGCACAATTGGCTTGGCTGTTGGATGTGGCGCAACGGATGGGGAGGCAGGAACGACGGTGGCGGAACGTAGCACGGCTGCCGTCGACGTGGCCGACAACAGCGGTGACGACCCGCTGACCGCCAAGGCGGGCAAGGCCGCGACCGACGGGGTGGCGAAAGCGCAGGACAAGGCGGAGAAGTCCGCCGATGACGCGGACAACGATGCCGACAACCGGCAGAACGGCGAGCAGCCCTCCATCGAGACACCCGAGCTGCACAGCGGGCACAAACTGGCCAGGCGCTACCGCCTCGAGGAGTGCGTCACCCGTCTGGACGGTTTCAGCAGTTGGCGAGCCGTCGACGAGAAACTGCGTCGGGCGGTCGGCGTCCATCTCCTGCCCGCAGACCACCCCCGGGCCCGTTCGGTGCTCGCCGCGGCCCGCTCCTCGGCGCTGCTCGGCGACCCCCGCTTCGTCCAGGTACTCGACGCCGTCGAGGAGAACGACCTCGTGTACGTGGTGCACGAGTGGCTCCCCGACTCCACGGAACTCACCACGCTGCTGGCGTCGGGGCCGCTGGAACCGCACGACGCCTACCAGCTCGTCAGCCAGGTCTCCCAGGCCATGGCAGCCGCCCATCGCGAGGGACTCGCCCACCTGCGCCTCACCCCGAGCGCCGTACTGCGCAGCTCCACCGGCCAGTACCGGATCCGCGGCCTCGCCGTGAACGCCGCACTCCGCGGCATCAGCGCCGAGCGGCCCCAGCGCACCGACACCGAGGCGATCGGGGCCCTGCTGTACGCGGCCCTGACCCAGCGCTGGCCGTACGACAGCGACGCCTACGGCCTCTCCGGCCTCCCCAAGGGCGTAGGACTGCTCGCCCCCGACCAGGTACGGGCCGGGGTCCATCGCGGCCTCTCCGAGATCGCCATGCGAGCCCTGGTCAACGACGGCGCCACCGCCTCACGCCAAGAGCCCCCCTGTACCACCCCGGACGAACTCGCCAAGGCCGTCGCGGCGATGCCCCGCATCCGCCCGCCGGAGCCGGAGTTCCCCACACCGCCCGAGTACCAGCGCACCACCTACCAGCAGGGCACGTACGGCCGTCCGCAGCAGCGCCCGGGCATCGCGGTCACCCAGCCGGTGGTCGCGCCGCCGGCGCCCCTGGAGAGCCGTACCGGGCGGGCCCTGAAGTGGGCCGTCTCCGCGCTGCTCATCGCCGCTCTGGGACTGGGCAGCTGGCAGATCGCGGACCGGCTGCTCGACCAGCGGAACAAGGACACCGAGACCCCGCAGAACACACAGCCACAGAACACCGACGACGAGAAGGAAAAAGTCGCGACGGGCAAGCCGATCGCGATCGTCGGGGCGCGCGACTTCGACCCGCTCGGTTCCGGCTCCGAGAAGCCACAGGGCATAAAGAACGCCTACGACGGCGACCCGAGCAGTTTCTGGAACACCGACGGTTACTACAGCGCCGACTTCGGTCGGCTCAAGGAAGGCGTGGGCCTCATCCTCGACCTGGGCAAGGCTCAGCAGGTCGGCTCGGTCGAGGTCTCCTTCCTGGGAGACACCTCGGTGCAACTGCGGACCGCCCCGGCGGACGCCTCGGCCGAGCCGACCACTCCGGGCGGCTTCGCCACTCAGGCTTCGGGCTCCGGCACCAAGGTGTCGCTGAAGCCCACGAAGCCTGTGACGACGCGCTACGTTCTGGTCTGGCTGACCGAGCTGCCCGCCAGCAACGAGGGCGACTTCCGCGGCAAGGTCACGGACATCAAGATCACCAGCTGACGGCCGAAGGGAGGGGGGTCACCGTTGGACGATGCGATATACGGCGACATCAGCGACCAGGAACTCCTGACGTGGCATGTGGCCGGTGACCCGGACGCCTTCGGTGAGCTCGTGCGGCGCCACCGCGATCGGCTGTGGGCGGTGGCGCTGCGGACGCTGGGGGACCGCGAGGAGGCCGCTGACGCCGTCCAGGACGCCCTCGTCTCCGCCTTCCGGGCCGCCCACACCTTCCGCGGCCAGTCGGCCGTCACCACCTGGCTCCACCGCATCACCGTGAACGCCTGCCTCGACCGGGCCCGCAAGACCGCCTCCCGCAAGACGTCCCCCATGGATGACACCGCGCGCTTCGAGCAGCTCCTCGAACCGGTCGAGTCGGCTGAGGCGCCCGCTGAGCGCCAGGACCTCCACCGCGAACTGCTGGCCGCGTTGGCCAAGCTCCCCGAGGACCAGCGGGCGGCCCTCGTCCTGGTCGACATGCAGGGATACCCGGTGGCGGAGGCTGCCCGCATCCTGGATGTGCCCACCGGAACGGTGAAGAGCCGCTGTGCACGCGGGCGTGCCCGGTTGCTGCCGATGCTCATCCATCTGCGCGCCGATACGGGGGGTAACGAAGCCTCCGACCGGGGAAGGAACCGGACGCCGGGGACATCCGTCCCACCGGTGTCGGGGCCAACGGATAACGGATCGAATGGTCCGGCTGCTGTGAAGGGCGGAGGTGGGCGCGCGTGACTTCCACGACCGGCAGAGCCGACACAACACAGCACCCGGACGTCTCGGAGATCTCCGACCTCACCGAGGGGCTGCTTTCCCCGTCCCGTACCGCCTCCGTACGACGCCATGTCGACGGCTGCTCCCTGTGCGCGGATGTACGGACCTCCCTCGAAGAGATCCGGGGACTGTTGGGAACGTTGCCCGGCCCGCCGCGGATGCCCGCCGAGATCGCCGGTCGCATCGACGCCGCTCTGGCGGCGGAAGCGTTGCTCCATGCCAGCAGGCCCGAGGCGGATGCTGATGTTTCACGTGAAACAGCGACCACCCTCCGAGACGCCCGCCCCTCCGCCACTCCCGAGCCGGGCGGGGATCGGCCCGCCGGCCGGCCTCGCGCGGCCACCGGCCCCGGTCGTCCCGGCAAGACCCACCGGCGCCGCGTCGCGGCCCTCGGCGCGGCCTTCGGGGCCGCCGCTCTGGGACTCAGCCTGTTCTTCGTCCAGGGGGGCATCCAGACCCTCAGCAGCGAGTCGGGGGACAAGAAGCGCGACACGGCAGTCAGCGGTGCCGCGACGACCCGTTTCGAGGGCGAGACGGTCGAAACACGGGTCCAGGCACTCCTGCATCAGGACGCGCCTCTCAAGGCTCCCAAGGAGAGCAGTCCCGAGTCGATGTCCGCTGAAGGGGGCGATACCCCCAAGCGCGGCATCGCCGAGGCACTGCCCGCGTGCGTCAAGGCCGGTACCGACCGCCCCGACCTGGTCATCGCCTTCCAGAGGGGCGACTACGACGGTCGGCCCGCCTATCTCCTCGTCCTGCCCCACCGCACCGAACGCTCTCAGGTGCAGGCCTATGTGCTGGACGCCTCCTGTGCGGACGGCGGAGGAAAGGGCAAGGCCGAGGTTCTGCTGACGCAGTCCTACCCTCGCTCCTGACCTCCCCGCCGTGCCGCGCGGCGCTCTCGGGAATGCGCGCCCCGTAGGATCCGTTGGGTGGGGTGAGAGTCATCGACCCGACCGCCCCGTAGGCAGTAGGCAGTCTGCAGAGACGAGGAAGAAACCCGTGAGCGACGTCCGTAACGTGATCATCATCGGCTCCGGGCCCGCGGGTTACACCGCCGCGCTCTACACAGCGCGAGCGTCGCTGAAGCCGCTGGTCTTCGAGGGAGCAGTCACCGCCGGTGGCGCCCTGATGAACACGACCGACGTGGAGAACTTCCCCGGCTTCCGTGACGGCATCATGGGCCCCGACCTGATGGACAACATGCGCGCCCAGGCCGAGCGCTTCGGCGCCGAGCTGGTTCCGGACGATGTCGTCGCCGTGGACCTGACCGGTGACATCAAGACCGTCACGGACACCGCCGGGACCGTGCACCGTGCCAAGGCCGTCATCGTCACGACCGGCTCTCAGCACCGCAAGCTCGGCCTCCCCAACGAGGACGCGCTCTCCGGCCGCGGTGTCTCCTGGTGCGCCACCTGCGACGGGTTCTTCTTCAAGGACCAGGACATCGCCGTCGTCGGCGGCGGCGACACGGCGATGGAGGAGGCCACGTTCCTCTCGCGCTTCGCCAAGTCGGTCACCATCGTCCATCGCCGTGACACCCTGCGCGCCTCCAAGGCCATGCAGGAGCGCGCCTTCGCCGACCCGAAGATCAAGTTCGCGTGGGACAGCGAGGTCGCCGAGATCCATGGTGACCAGAAGCTCTCCGGCCTGACGCTGCGGAACACCAAGACGGGCGAGACCAGCGAGCTTCCCGTCACCGGTCTCTTCATCGCCGTGGGCCACGACCCGCGCACCGAGCTCTTCAAGGGTCAGCTCGAGCTGGACGACGAGGGCTACCTCAAGGTCGACGCTCCCTCGACGCGGACGAACCTTCCCGGTGTCTTCGGCGCCGGCGACGTGGTCGACCACACCTACCGTCAGGCGATCACCGCCGCCGGCACCGGCTGCTCCTCCGCTCTCGATGCCGAGCGCTTCCTGGCCGCTCTTGCCGACACCGACAAGTTCGCCGAGCCGGAGAAGACCCCCGCGGTCTGACCCCACCCGGCATTCCTCACCCCACACCCCGCGAAGTTAAGGAGGTCGCCGTGGCCGGCGCCCTGAAGAACGTGACCGACGCTTCCTTCGAGGACGACGTCCTCAAGAGCGACAAGCCCGTCCTGGTGGACTTCTGGGCCGCCTGGTGCGGTCCGTGCCGCCAGATCGCTCCGTCGCTCGAGGCCATCGCCGCCGAGCACGGCGAGATCGAGGTCGTGAAGCTGAACATCGACGAGAACCCGGCCACGGCTGCCAAGTACGGCGTCATGTCGATCCCGACACTGAACGTCTACCAGAACGGCGAGGTCGTGAAGACCATCGTCGGCGCCAAGCCGAAGGCCGCGATCCTCCGGGACCTCGAGGGCTTCGTCTCCGACGAGGTCGCCAAGGGCTGACCCGCCCTGTGCCCTGTTTCACGTGAAACAGCGACGGCCCGCCCCGCATGGGGCGGGCCGTCGTCGTACGGGCTGACATGAGGTCGGCTAGAGAGGCCGAAGAGCCGGCTCCTTCTGGACCGCGCCGAGGAGCCGGTCCAGCGCCAGCTCGACGTCCTCCTTCCAGGAGAGCGTCGTTCTCAGTTCGAGCCTCAGCCGAGGATGGGCGGGATGGGGCCGGACGGTCTTGAATCCCACCGCCAGAAGATGCTCCGCCGGCAGCACACAGGCGGGTTCCTTCCACCGGGCGTCGCCGAACGCCTCGATCGCCTTGAAACCGCGCCGCAGCAGATCCTTGGCGACGGTCTGCACCATCGTCCGGCCCAGCCCCTGTCCCTGGTACCCCGGCATGATCCAGGCCGTCATCAACTGCACGGCGTCCGCGGAGACCGGACTGGTGGGGAAGGCCATGGAGCGGGGCACATAGGCCGGAGGCGCATAGAGGACGAAGCCGACGGGCACCTCGTCGACATAGACCACCCGACCGCAAGATCCCCATTCCAGGAGTACGGCGGAGATCCAGGCCTCCTTCTCCAGTTCGGGTCGCCCCGCCTTCACCGCGGCCTCCCCGCTGACCGGGTCGAGCTCCCAGAAGACACAGGAGCGACACCGCTTGGGGAGGTCCGGAAGGTTGTCCAGCGTGAGCGGTACAAGCCGACGCCCCACGGCTGTTCCTCGCTTCCCTCGGCCAACGCAGCACGGATACGCCCTCCCAGAATCGTATCGATGGGGCGATCAGGTCGATACCGTCCACAGCCAAAGGGCGGGCCGTGTTCCGGTCTTTCACCGGATCACGGCCCGCCCTGGGGACAGGCAGAGGGGTGGATCAGCCCGCGGTGTCTTCCTCACTCTGCTCGGCGTTGCCGAGGTCCATGACGCGTCCCTCTCCGGGCGCCAGGGTCGCGAGGATCCGGTCGAGATCCTCCACCGAGGCGAACTCGACGACGATCTTGCCCTTCTTCTGGCCGAGGTCGACCTTCACCCGGGTCTCGAAGCGATCCGAGAGCCGGGAGGCCAGGTCGGTGAGCGCCGGGGAGACACGGGTTCCCGCCCGCGGCCCCTTCGGCTTGGCCGTGGACGTGGGCTCCGAACCCATCAGCGTGACGATCTCCTCGACCGCACGCACCGAGAGCCCCTCCGCCACGATCCGGTACGCCAGCTTGTCCTGCGTCTCCGGATCGTCCACGGAGAGCAGGGCACGGGCATGCCCAGCCGACAGAACACCGGCAGCGACCCGACGCTGAACCGGGGGCGAGAGCCGCAGCAGACGCAGCGTGTTGGAGACCTGGGGGCGCGAACGCCCGATCCGGTCGGCCAGCTGGTCATGGGTGCAGTTGAAGTCCTTGAGCAGCTGGTCGTAGGCGGCCGCCTCTTCCAGCGGGTTCAACTGAGCTCGGTGCAGGTTCTCCAGGAGGGCGTCCAGCAGAAGCTTCTCGTCGTCCGTGGCGCGAACGATCGCGGGGATACGCTCCAGGCCCGCCTCACGACAGGCCCTCCAGCGACGCTCACCCATGATGAGTTCGTAACGCTCGGGACCCAACTGCCGTACGACGACGGGCTGCAGCAGGCCGACCTCCTTGATGGAAGTGACCAGCTCCGCCAGCGCGTCCTCGTCGAAGACCTCACGAGGCTGGCGCGGGTTGGGCGTGATGAACTCCAGCGGCAGCTCGGCGAAGTGCGCCCCGGCGGGGGAGTCCAGCTCGGCAACCGGCTCCACCTCGGCCGCCGGCACCGGTACAGGCACCACGGAGTCCGGGGACTGCGGGCTCTGCGGAAGAGCCGCCACCTTCGCAGCGGCCACCCCTCGATCCGAGGACAGCGCCGGAATGGCACCGGGCGAGGCCGATCCCGACCCCACACCGACGGCCGGCGCCTGCCGCTCCTGGGGAGCAGCAGGGATCAGCGCACCGAGCCCACGCCCCAATCCCCTACGTCGCTCACTCACTGGATCCCCTCCGACATGCTTCGCTGGCTGTTCTGCTGGCCCACATGGGCGTTCTGGGCGTCGTAGTGGATACCGACCCCCCGCAGCGCGATCTCACGGGCCGCCTCGAGATACGACAGTGAACCACTGGAGCCCGGGTCGTAAGTGAGTACGGTCTGCCCGTAGCTCGGCGCTTCCGAGATCCGTACGGACCTTGGAATGCTGGTCCGCAGCACCTCTTCGCCGAAGTGACTGCGCACCTCGTCGGCGACCTGGGACGCGAGCCTCGTCCGGCCGTCGTACATAGTGAGCAGAATCGTCGACACATGGAGCGTGGGGTTGAGGTGCCCCCGCACCAGGTCGACATTCCGCAGGAGCTGGCCCAGGCCCTCCAGCGCGTAGTACTCGCACTGGATCGGGATCAGCACCTCGGCCCCCGCCACCAGGGCGTTGACCGTGAGCAGACCGAGCGAGGGCGGGCAGTCGATCAGGATGTAGTCCAGCGGCTGCTCGTACGCCTGGATCGCTCGCTGCAGTCGACTCTCCCGCGCCACCAGCGACACCAGCTCGATCTCCGCACCGGCGAGATCGATGGTGGCAGGGGCGCAGAAGAGGCCTTCGACGTCCTGGACGGGCTGCACCACGTCGGAGAGCGGCTTGCTCTCCACCAGGACGTCATAGATGGAGGGGACGTCGGCATGGTGGTCGATGCCCAGCGCCGTCGAGGCATTGCCCTGGGGGTCGAGGTCGATCACCAGGACCCGTGCGCCGTGCAGCGCCAGGGAAGCGGCAAGGTTGACCGTTGTGGTCGTCTTGCCGACTCCGCCCTTCTGGTTGGCGACCACCATCACGCGGGTCTGGGGAGGCCGGGGAAGGCCCTCGCCGGCACGACCCAGCGCCTCTACTGCCAGCTGGGCAGCACGACCAATGGGGGTGTCGTCCATCGGGGGCGGTGTTTCACGTGAAACATCCTCCCCCACCGATTCGGTTCGGGGACCGGGGACCGGATCGGTCATCGGTCCCGCGATGTTGGCGTTGGACCGCAAGGATTCACTCTCCTCGGCTTCAGGCTCGCGATGAACAGAGCGTGCCATGCTTTCGGGGTCGTGAACCAGCGAGGCCCGTGGTTCTGTGGGTGAATCCACCTCTGTGGACAATCCCCTCACTCTCGCGGGGGGCTTCACGGGCGGTTTGCGGTCCCGGGGCGTGGCAGCCGCGCGGCCGCGGCTGATGATCCCCTGCAGCAGTGAGCGACGTTTCACGTGAAACACGATGCACTCGCCGCAGACCCAGGACCGCTCGACACTCCGAAATACGTACGTATGGCAGCTTGTACGGCTCAGTTGCGTGGCGTTGACGGCTCAGCGGCGTCGGCGGGTGCGGCTCGGACGGGCAGCCTTGGCCCGCTTGGCGGCGAACCGCACACCCCCCGGGCTCTCCCCGACCTCCACCCGTACGACGGTCGACAGCGGGTCCACGATCCCCTCGCCGACCTGGAGCACCGAGGTCTTCACCACACCGAGCTTGGAGAGCGCGGCGCGGGCGCCGTTGATCTCCTCCTCGGCGGTGTCGCCCTTGAGAGCCAGCATCTCGCCGTAAGGGCGCAACAGGGGAACGCCCCAGCCGGCCAGACGGTCGAGGGGGGCCACGGCGCGAGCGGTCACCACATGCACGGGCGGCAGCTTGCCGAGCATCTCCTCGGCACGGCCTCGGACCACCGTCACATGGTCCAGCCCCAGCAGCTCCACGACCTCCTGGAGGAAGTTCGTACGGCGAAGCAGTGGCTCCAGCAGCGTGATCTTGAGATCAGGCCGGACCAGGGCCAGTGGGATTCCGGGCAGCCCGGCGCCCGAGCCGACATCGCAGACGGTGACACCCTCGGGGACCACCTCCGAGAGCACCGCGCAGTTCAGCAGATGGCGCTCCCACAGGCGGGGAACCTCGCGCGGGCCGATCAGCCCGCGCTTGACTCCCGCGTCCGCGAGGAGCTCCGCGTACCGGACGGCCTCCGGGAAGTACTCACCGAATACCGTCCGCGCCTGCTCAGGCGCAGGGGGGAGCTCCGCTGCCTCCGTCACGGGAACCGTCCTTCCGCACCGCACGCATACCGTGCGAGCGCACTGTCGTGGCTGACTATCAGGCTGACAAAGATCGGCCCCGCCTGCGAGCAGACGGGGCCGACACTGCGAGAGGGGTCAGGCAGGGAGGACGACGACGAAGCGCTGCGGCTCCTCGCCCTCGGACTCACTGCGCAGGCCGGCGGCGGCGACCGCGTCGTGCACGACCTTGCGCTCGAACGGGGTCATCGGGTCCAGCTTGACCGGGGCACCGGTGGACTTCACCTCGTTCGCCGCCTTCGCGCCGATCTCGGCGAGCTCTTCGCGCTTCTTGGCGCGGAACCCGGCGATGTCGAGCATCAACCGACTGCGGTCACCGGTCTCCCGGTGCACGGCCAGGCGGGTCAGCTCCTGGAGAGCCTCCAGCACCTCGCCGTCGCGGCCTACGAGCTTCTGCAGATCGCGGCTGTTCGAGTCGCTGACGATCGAGACCGCGGCCCGGTCGGCCTCGACGTCCATGTCGATGTCGCCATCGAGGTCGGCGATGTCGAGGAGACCCTCGAGGTAGTCGGCCGCGATCTCACCCTCCTGCTCCAGGCGGGTCAGGGTGTCGCCACCCTCTACGGCGGCGGAGGTGGTGCCTTCCGTCACGGGATGGACTCCTTCTACTTCTTGGACGACGGGTGCTTGGGCCGCTGCTGGCCCTTGCGCTGACCGGACTTTGTCTGCCGGGAGGCCCCGGAGTTCGCCCGGCTCGGCCGCCCGGGCTTCTCGCCCTGCGCCGAGTCCTTGGCGGAATCCTGAGCCGAGTCCTGCGGCTTCTTCTCCAGCGAGGTGGTCGGCTCCTCAGCGGCGTCCTCGGTGCTCTTCGCCGTGGACTGCTGGCTCGTGGACGCCTGGCGCTTCGCCTTGGTCTGACGCTTGGGCTGCTGCCGCTTGGCAGCGGCGCCGCCCTCGGTCTCGGCCGCGATGGTGTCGCTCTTGATCACGGTGCCGTCGGCCTGGGCGGCGAAGCCGGCCTTGGACAGGCCCGCGAAGAAGCGGCGCTCGTTCTCGTTGCGGTCGCTGCCCTTGACGACGATGGCCTTGACGACGTTCTTCCGGCGACGGCCCCGGACCTCACCGTGAGAGGTGATGCTCTTCAGCAGCCGCTGGAGGTAGGAGTCCTGCGCCTTGCTGCCCGGGGTCGGGTTCTGGCTGATCACGTACATCTGCTGGCCCATGGTCCACACGTTGGTGGTCAGCCAGTAGACGAGAACACCGACGGGGAAGTTGATGCCCATGACGGCGAAGATCACCGGGAAGATGTACATGAGCATCTTCTGCTGCTGCATGTACGGCGTCTTCACGGAGAGGTCGACGTTCTTCATCATCAGCTGGCGCTGCGTGTAGAACTGCGAGGCCGACATCAGGATGATCATGATCGCGGTGACGATGCGGACCGAGGTCAGCGAGGCGTCGAGGGCGGCGACGTGCTGAGCGCTGTCGGTGAAGGTCGCGGCCAGCGGGGCACCGAAGATGTGCGCCTGTCGCGCGCTCTCGAGCAGCGACTGGTTGATGACACCGACCTCGTCGCCCTCGGCGATGTTCGAGAGCACGTGGTACAGCGCGAAGAAGAACGGTGACTGCGCCAGGATGGGAAGGCACGAGGAGAGCGGGTTGGTGCCCGTCTCCTTGTACAGCTTCATCATCTCTTCGGACTGACGCTGTTTGTCGCTCTTGTAGCGCTCCTGGATCGCCTTCATCTTCGGCTGGAGCGCCTGCATGTTCCGGGTGGACTTGATCTGCTTGACGAACAGCGGGATCAGGCAGATCCGGATCAGCACCACCAGGGACACGATCGACAGGCCCCAGGCCCAGCCCGTGTCAGGACCGAAGATCGCCCCGTACACCTTGTGGAACTGGACGATGACCCAGGAAACGGGCCAGGTGATGAAGCTGAAAAAACTGGCAATCGTGTCCACTAATCAGGCTCCTTGAGCATTGGGCGAGGTCTCTGCGGCCGGGCTCGTCTCGGCGGTGGACCCGCCCTTGTCGCCACGCAGTGCGTTCCGCAGCATTTCGTGCCAGCGAGGACGCTTACGCGGTGGCACGTGGTCCACGCCGCCGGGCGACCACGGATTGCACCGCAGGATGCGCCAGGCGGTCAGGGCTGTGCCCTTGATCGCGCCATGCCGGTCGATGGCCGTGAATCCGTAGTGGGAACACGACGGGTAGTACCGGCAGACGGGCCCGAGAAGCGGGCTGATCGTCCACTGGTACAGCTTGATGAGAGCCAGCAGCGGGTACTTCATCGCGTGCCCCCTCCCAGGAGCCGCTGAAGAGCGGCGTCCAGGTCTCGGGCCAGCTGAGAGTGATCGGCGTCGCCGGCTCCGGGCAACGCCCGTACGACCACCAGGCTACCGGGGGGCAGCTCGGACAGCCGCTCGCGGACGAGATGGCGCAGGCGTCGCTTCACCTGGTTGCGTACGACCGCACCGCCTACGGCCTTGCTCACGACGAAACCCGCACGCGTCGGGGGAGCGCTCTCCCCAGGCGCGTGCGGGTCCGTTGCACCGCTACGTAGGTGGACGACGAGGAGCGGGCGACCGGCCCGGCGCCCTCGGCGTACCGCGGTTGCGAAGTCCTCGCGCCGCCTCAGCCGATTCTCGGTAGGCAGCACGTCATGACCTGTTTTTTAAGCGGATCAGGCGGACAGGCTCGCGCGACCCTTGGCACGGCGGTTCGCCAGGATGGCGCGACCGGCACGCGTACGCATGCGCAGGCGGAAGCCGTGGGTCTTGGCGCGACGACGGTTGTTCGGCTGGAAGGTGCGCTTGCTCACTCGGGGGCTCCAGAAATGATTCGTGTGGTGGCGGGACATCGCCTGGCTGTCACCGTGCGCCCACGAGTAGCTCGCAATACGCCCGAGTGCACCGCTTCACGATCACAGACCGTGATCTTTGCCCATCGGAGGCAGGCGGCAGCAGCCATCGACAACTCGACCTGGTTACGGTACGCGCGGCTACGCCATCCGGTCAAACCAGCCGATCGCCGGGGTCCATTGTGCACAGGCTGTGGACAACAACTTGAACGAGGTCAGCCGCCGCGACTACCGTGGCTGGACTCCTAAATCTTTTTCCGTTCTGTCCTTACCTGTCCTGTCACCTGTCCTGACGGACTTCGACCAACCGTCCCGAGAACCACACATTCGTGGGACCTGCGAGGAAGCGTGCCCTGTGGCTGACGTACCTGCCGATCTTGCCGCAGTGTGGCCACGCGTGCTGGAGCACCTCCTCGGAGAGGGCCAGCAGGGCATCGAGCCCAAGGACAAGCAGTGGATCGAGCGCTGCCAGCCTCTCGCGCTGGTGGCCGACACCGCGCTGCTCGCCGTCCCCAACGAGTGGGGCAAGCGAGTCCTCGAAGGCCGCCTGGCGCCGCTGATCAGCGAGACCCTGAGCCGCGAATGCGGCCGGCCGATCCGGATCGCGATCACCGTCGACGACTCGGTCGGTGAACCCACGCCGCCGGCGCCGCCGATCCACCAGCAGCAGCAGCAGCGGTACGACGACCGACCGTCCCCGGAGTCGTACGACAAGTACGACGGCTACGGACACCGGCCGATGCAGGACGACGGGCTTCCCACCGCCCGCCCCGCCTACCCGGACTACCAGCAGCAGCGCCCCGACCCCGGCTCCTGGCCGCGCACCCAGGAGGACCTCTCCTGGCAGCAGCCACGACTCGGAGGTTTCCAGGAGCGCGACCCCTACGCCGGTCCCCGCCACCAGCAGTCCCAGCAGCCGCGGTACGACGAGCGCCCGCCGTCGTACGAGCAGCAGCAGCGCCCCGAGCGGGCCGAGCTTCCCGAGCGGCAGGGCCCGGGCGCCGGCCAGGGCCCCCGTCCCGGCGGCCCCGCCGGTCCGGCAGTGGGCGGCCCCGGGACGGGCCGTCCCGGCTCGTCCTCCGGGCAGGGCTCGTCCGGCGCCCCCGGTGAGCAGCACGCGCGTCTGAACCCCAAGTACCTCTTCGACACCTTCGTCATCGGTTCCTCGAACCGCTTCGCCCACGCGGCCGCCGTCGCCGTGGCCGAGGCGCCGGCGAAGGCGTACAACCCCCTGTTCATCTACGGCGAGTCGGGCCTCGGAAAGACGCACCTGCTGCACGCCATCGGGCACTACGCGCGAAGCCTCTACCCCGGCACCCGCGTGCGGTACGTGAGCTCGGAGGAGTTCACCAACGAGTTCATCAACTCGATCCGCGACGGCAAGGGCGACACCTTCCGCAAGCGCTACCGCGACGTGGACATCCTGCTGGTCGACGACATCCAGTTCCTCGCGAGCAAGGAGTCGACGCAGGAGGAGTTCTTCCATACGTTCAACACGCTCCACAACGCCAACAAGCAGATCGTGCTCTCCTCGGACCGGCCGCCCAAGCAGCTGATGACCCTCGAGGACCGGCTGCGCAACCGCTTCGAGTGGGGGCTCACCACCGATGTGCAGCCGCCGGAGCTGGAGACGCGGATCGCGATCCTCCGCAAGAAGGCGGTGCAGGAGCAGCTCAACGCCCCGCCGGAGGTCCTGGAGTTCATCGCCTCCCGCATCTCGCGGAACATCCGCGAGCTGGAGGGCGCGCTGATCCGGGTGACCGCGTTCGCGAGCCTCAACCGGCAGCCGGTGGACCTCGGACTGACGGAGATCGTCCTCAAGGACCTGATCCCCGGCGGCGAGGACGCGGCACCGGAGATCACCGCCGGCGCGATCATGGCGGCGACGGCCGACTACTTCGGCCTCACGGTGGAGGACCTCTGCGGGTCCTCCCGCAGCAGGGTCCTGGTGACGGCCCGCCAGATCGCCATGTACCTGTGCCGCGAACTCACCGACCTGTCGCTGCCGAAGATCGGCGCGCAGTTCGGCGGCCGCGACCACACGACGGTGATGCACGCGGACCGGAAGATCCGCGCGCTCATGGCCGAGCGGCGCTCCATCTACAACCAGGTCACCGAACTCACCAACCGCATCAAGAACGGCTGAGACAGCCTCTCCGCCTCTGGAAGGCGGCTGTGAAGGGCGCTCCGGGGAATCCCGGGGCGCCCTTCGGCGTACTGGGGTGTCTCGGAGGCGGCTCCGAGACGGCTCCGAGGCGGCTCCGAGGCGGCTCCGGGGCGGCCCTCCGGGCCTTTCCACACGGCTGTGCGCGGGCTCGCCGTTCGAATAGAGGGAGAGGCGCGCCGGTTCTCCACAACTTGGGGGATGATCTTCCGTCCACAGGGTGGGGATCGCCGAGTTATCCGGATCATGTCCACAGGCTCTCCGGATGGGAGATCATCACACCAGGTCAGGACCGTGTGGATTTGTTGGCAACCGTGATCCACAGCTTGTGGACGAATCATTCGTCCACAGGGGCCGGTGTGGGTTGTCCACCGGCGGCCCACAGGGCCCGGGGAGTTGCCCACAGCTTCTCCACACCCCTGTCCACTGTTCGGCAACGAAACACCCGGGCTCCCCGCTCCGAGTGAAAGCGGTCACACCAAGGGAGACGATTGGCCTGTGGGGAACGTGGGTAAAGCTGGGGACAGCACTGGGGAGAACTCCGGGGTGCCTGTGTACCGGGTGTGCAGAACTTTCGGGCGTCCACAGAACGCCCCGGTTGTCCACGGGCTCCACCCACAGGGTCGGTGGACAAAAAACCGGCGTTGACCTGCACAGATGGCGTTATCCACGGTTTCCACAGGCCCTACTACTACTCCCACATAGGGTTAGCCCGGAATCTGCTTCGAAGTGGGACCTGTGCACAACTCGAGCCCGGACCGTCGGCGACCTCTTGTCGCGACTTGACCC
The DNA here is from genome assembly GCF_040611675.1 of Streptomyces sp. NPDC006551. NCBI lineage: Bacteria > Bacillati > Actinomycetota > Actinomycetes > Kitasatosporales > Streptomycetaceae > Streptomyces > Streptomyces sp. NPDC006551. The sequence goes on along the minus strand of NZ_JBEXOT010000003.1, from coordinate 133,166 downwards.
CGAGCCGCACCGAGTGTCGGTGGCGTGCGTCAGACTGGTTCCCGCAGTCGACGAAGAGCCAGCAACAGCAGGAGGCGGTTCCGGTGAAGATCCGGGTGGAGCGCGATGTACTCGCGGAGGCGGTGGCCTGGGTGGCCCGCAGCCTTCCGGCCCGTCCGCCGGCGCCCGTACTCGCGGGCCTTCTGCTGAAGGCCGAGGACGGCGCGCTGAGCTTCTCCAGCTTCGACTACGAGGTCTCGGCCCGGGTCTCCGTCGAGGCGGAGGTCGAGGAGGACGGCACCGTCCTCGTCTCCGGCCGCCTGCTCGCCGACATCTGCCGCGCCCTGCCGAACCGGCCGGTCGAGATTTCCACAGACGGTGTACGGGCGACCGTGGTCTGCGGCACCTCCCGCTTCACCCTCCACACCCTGCCTGTGGAGGAGTACCCGGCGCTGCCGGAGATGCCCACCGCCACCGGCACGGTGCCCGGTGAGGTCTTCGCCTCCGCGGCCGCCCAGGTCGCCATCGCCGCTGGCCGCGACGACACGCTGCCCGTCCTCACCGGTGTGCGCATCGAGATCGAGGGCGACACGGTCACCCTCGCCTCCACCGACCGCTACCGCTTCGCGGTCCGCGAGTTCCTGTGGAAGCCGGAGTCCCCGGACGCCTCGGCCGTCGCCCTGGTCCCCGCGAAGACGCTGCTGGACACCGCCAAGGCGCTCACCAGCGGCGACACCGTGACCCTGGCGCTCTCCGGTTCCGGCAAGGGCGAGGGTCTGATCGGTTTCGAGGGCGCGGGCCGTCGCACGACCACCCGGCTGCTCGAGGGTGACCTGCCGAAGTACCGGACGCTCTTCCCGACGGAGTTCAACTCGATCGCGGTGATCGAGACCGCTCCGTTCGTCGAGGCCGTCAAGCGTGTGGCCCTGGTGGCCGAGCGCAACACCCCGGTCCGGCTCAGCTTCGAGCAGGGCGTGCTGATCCTGGAGGCCGGCTCCAGCGACGACGCACAGGCTGTGGAGCGTGTGGACGCGCAGCTGGAGGGCGACGACATCTCGATCGCCTTCAACCCGACGTTCCTGCTGGACGGTCTGAGCGCGATCGACTCCCCGGTCGCCCAGCTCTCCTTCACGACCTCCACCAAGCCCGCGCTCCTGAGCGGCAAGCCCGCGGTCGACGCGGAGGCGGACGAGGCGTACAAGTACCTGATCATGCCGGTCCGCCTCAGCGGCTGACCCCGGCCGGACAGCCGTCGACTGAGCGGTTGACCCCACAGGTGTGCACCCGCGTCCGGGCGTAGGCTCGGACGCGGGTACGAACCGCACACGACGCTTAAGGAATCTCTGATGGAGCTCGGTCTCGTCGGTCTCGGCAAGATGGGCGGCAACATGCGTGAGCGCATCCGCCGCGCAGGCCACACCGTCATCGGATACGACCGCAACCCGGACCTCGCCGATGTCCACAGCCTGGAAGAGCTTGTGGGCAAGCTCAAGGGTCCGCGCGTCGTGTGGGTCATGGTCCCGGCCGGTGCCGCGACGCAGTCCACCATCGACGAGCTGGGCGAACTGCTCTCCCCCGGCGACATCGTCGTGGACGGCGGGAACTCCCGCTGGACGGACGACGAGAGGCACGCCGAGGAGCTCGCCGCGAAGGGCATCGGCTTCGTCGACTGCGGCGTCTCCGGCGGCGTCTGGGGCCTGGAGAACGGCTACGCGCTGATGTACGGCGGCGACGCCGAGAACGTGGCGAAGGTCCAGCCGATCTTCGACGCGCTCAAGCCCGAGGGCGAGTTCGGCTCCGTCCACGCGGGCAAGGTCGGCGCCGGCCACTTCGCGAAGATGGTCCACAACGGCATCGAGTACGCGATGATGCAGGCGTACGCCGAGGGCTGGGAGCTCCTGGAGAAGGTCGACTCCGTCACCGACGTGCGCGAGGTCTTCCGCTCCTGGCAGGAGGGCACGGTCATCCGCTCCTGGCTGCTCGACCTGGCGGTCAACGCCCTGGACGAGGACGAGCACCTGGACCAGCTCCGAGGTTTCGCACAGGACTCCGGCGAGGGCCGGTGGACCGTGGAGGCCGCCATCGACAACGCCGTGCCGCTGCCCGCGATCACCGCGTCGCTGTTCGCGCGGTTCGCGTCCCGTCAGGACGACTCCCCGCAGATGAAGATGATCGCCGCACTGCGCAACCAGTTCGGTGGCCACGCGGTCGAGTCCAAGAAGTAATCCACAGGCTGTGCACCCCGCGGTGCACAGCAGCCGGGGGAAGGTCGGCGCACACCATGCATGTCACGCATCTGTCGCTGGCCGACTTCCGCTCCTACGCCCGGGTCGAGGTCCCGCTCGACCCGGGCGTCACCGCTTTCGTCGGAGCGAACGGCCAGGGCAAGACGAATCTCGTCGAGGCCGTCGGCTATCTCGCCACCCTCGGCAGCCACCGCGTCGCGTCGGACGCGCCTCTCGTACGGATGGGGGCGGACCGGGCGATCATCCGGGCTGCCGTCACCCAGGGCGAGCGCTCCCAGCTGATCGAGCTGGAGCTCAACCCGGGCCGGGCCAACCGTGCCCGTATCAACAGGTCGTCGCAGGTCAGACCCCGTGATGTGCTCGGGATCGTGCGGACGGTGCTGTTCGCGCCGGAGGACCTCGCCCTGGTCAAGGGCGATCCCGGCGAGCGCCGGCGCTTCCTCGACGAGCTGATCACGGCGCGCGCGCCGCGTATGGCGGGCGTGCGCTCCGACTACGAGCGGGTGCTCAAGCAGCGGAACACGCTCCTGAAGTCCGCGGCCATGGCCCGCCGGCACGGGGGCCGTGGCATGGACCTGTCGACCCTCGACGTGTGGGACCAGCACCTGGCCCGGGCGGGCGCCGAACTGCTCGCCCAGCGGCTGGATCTGATCGGTGTGCTGCAGCCGCTGGCGGACAAGGCGTACGAGCAGCTGGCGCCGGGCGGCGGACCGATTCTGCTGGAGTACCGGCCGTCCGCGCCGGGTCCCGGGCACACCCGGGAGGAGCTCTACGAGCAGATGACCGCGGCGCTCGGAGAGGTCAGGAAACAGGAGATCGAGCGGGGCGTCACGCTCGTCGGGCCGCACCGGGACGAGCTGCTGCTCAAGCTGGGCGACCTGCCGGCGAAGGGGTACGCCAGTCACGGGGAGTCCTGGTCGTACGCGCTGGCGCTGCGGCTCGCCTCGTACGACCTGCTGCGGGCGGAGGGGAACGAGCCGGTGCTCGTCCTCGACGACGTCTTCGCCGAGCTGGACGCGCGGCGCCGGGAGCGGCTCGCGGAGCTGGTGGCACCGGGTGAGCAGGTCCTGGTGACGGCCGCGGTGGACGACGACGTGCCCGCGGTGCTCGCGGGGGCTCGGTACGGGGTCGCGGAAGGTTCGGTGGAGCGGCTGTGAGCGAGAACGAGGGCGTCGAGGCCGGCCCCCAGGCGGCGCCGAAGGCGCCGGAGCCCTCCGGCGTCGATCTGGCGCGGGTCGCGCTGCGCGCGGCCAAGGAGCAGGCGCGGGCGCGGGGCGCGGCCGCCCAGCAGAAGAAGCAGGCGCGGCGGGGCGGCGGGCTGCGGTCCGGCGCGCACGCCGACGGCCGGGACCCGATGGCGCTCGGCTCCGCGATCAACAGGTTGATCACCGAGCGCGGCTGGGAGACGCCGGCGGCGGTGGGCGGGGTCATGGGGCGCTGGCCGCAGATCGTGGGCGAGGACCTGGCGAAGCACTGCGAGCCGCTGAAGTACGACGAGGACCCGGAGGAGCGGGTGCTGACCGTCCAGTGCGACTCGACGGCCTGGGCGACGCAGCTGCGGCTGCTCGCGCCGAAGCTGGTGGCGCGGCTGAACGAGGATCTGGGGCACGGGACGGTGCGGGTGATCAAGGTTCTGGGGCCGTCGTCCGGGGCGCGGCGGTACGGGCCGCTCAGGGCGCCGGGGTCGGTCGGGCCGGGGGACACGTACGGCTGACGTTTGCCCCTGGGTGCGGGCCCGGGCGGTGTGGTGCGGGCTCGCCCGTGGTGTGGACGCGCCCGGGGGTGCCGTGTGCGGGGCCCGGGCGGGGGCAGCGTTTTCGTGGGCTGCGCCCACCCGTTCCTCCCCCTGGCTTCGCCGGGGGGACGCCCAGCGGACGATTGCCCACAGCTGGTAACAGCCCGAAGCGCTGGGTGGCCGTCAGAGCCCTTTGGAGCCCCTCCCTGGATATGGGGAGTCGTCTCGCTCCCGCCCAGGGCGGCACATGCGGACTCAGGTACCGGCAAACCCCCATGAGTGTCAGCGCTACCGGTAGACTGGGAGACAATCCCGCCACCCTGCGGAACATGTCGAACGACGCAGCCGCTCCCGTATGCCCGGAGAACGGCCTGTGCTGTGCCAGAAAGGGCGCTTCGTGGCCGATTCCGGCAACCCCAACGAGAACACCCAGTCCGCCAACGCTGCGTCGTACGACGCCAGCGCGATCACCGTCCTCGAGGGTCTGGACGCTGTCCGCAAGCGACCCGGCATGTACATCGGCTCGACCGGTGAGCGTGGTCTGCACCACATGGTGCAGGAGGTCGTCGACAACTCGGTCGACGAAGCCCTGGCCGGTCACGCGGACACCATCCACGTGACGATCCTGGCCGACGGCGGCGTCCGCGTCGTCGACAACGGCCGCGGCATCCCCGTCGGCATCGTCCCGTCCGAGGGCAAGCCGGCCGTCGAGGTCGTGCTGACGGTCCTGCACGCGGGCGGCAAGTTCGGCGGCGGCGGCTACGCGGTCTCCGGCGGTCTGCACGGCGTCGGCGTCTCCGTCGTCAACGCCCTCTCCACCAAGGTCTCGGTGGAGGTCAAGACCGACGGCTACCGCTGGACGCAGGACTACAAGATGGGCGCCCCCACCGCGCCCCTCGCGAAGCACGAGGCGACCGACGAGACCGGCACCTCGGTCACGTTCTGGGCCGACCCGGAGATCTTCGAGACGACCGACTACTCCTTCGAGACGCTCTCCCGCCGCTTCCAGGAGATGGCCTTCCTCAACAAGGGCCTGACGATCACGCTCACCGACGAGCGCGAGTCCGCGAAGGCCACGGTCGGCGCCGACGACCCGGACGCGGAGGCGGCCGAGCCCACGGCGCGCACGGTGAAGTACCACTACGAGGGCGGCATCGTCGACTTCGTCACGTACCTCAACTCGCGCAAGGGCGAGCTGATCCACCCCACCGTCATCGACGTCGAGGCCGAGGACAAGGAGCGCATGCTCTCGGTCGAGATCGCGATGCAGTGGAACTCGCAGTACACCGAGGGTGTCTACTCCTTCGCCAACACGATCCACACCCACGAGGGCGGTACGCACGAAGAGGGCTTCCGCGCCGCGCTGACGGGTCTGGTCAACCGGTACGCGCGCGACAAGAAGCTGCTGCGCGAGAAGGACGACAACCTCACGGGCGAGGACATCCGCGAGGGTCTGACGGCCATCATCTCCGTCAAGCTGGGTGAGCCGCAGTTCGAGGGCCAGACCAAGACCAAGCTGGGCAACACGGAGGCCAAGACCTTCGTGCAGAAGGTCGTCCACGAGCACCTCAACGACTGGTTCGACCGCAACCCCAACGAGGCCGCGGACATCATCCGCAAGTCGATCCAGGCGGCCACCGCGCGCGTGGCGGCCCGCAAGGCCCGTGACCTCACACGTCGCAAGGGTCTGCTCGAGTCGGCGTCGCTGCCCGGCAAGCTGAGCGACTGCCAGTCGAACGATCCCTCCAAGTGCGAGATCTTCATCGTCGAGGGTGACTCCGCCGGCGGCTCGGCCAAGTCCGGCCGGAACCCGATGTACCAGGCCATCCTGCCGATCCGCGGCAAGATCCTGAACGTCGAGAAGGCCCGGATCGACAAGATTCTGCAGAACACCGAGGTCCAGGCGCTGATCTCGGCCTTCGGCACCGGAGTCCACGAGGACTTCGACATCGAGAAGCTCCGCTATCACAAGATCATTCTGATGGCGGACGCCGACGTCGACGGCCAGCACATCAACACCCTGCTGCTGACCTTCCTCTTCCGCTTCATGCGTCCGCTGGTCGAGGCCGGTCACGTCTACCTCTCCCGCCCGCCGCTCTACAAGATCAAGTGGGGCCGGGACGACTTCGAGTACGCGTACTCGGACCGTGAGCGCGACGCGCTGGTCGAGCTGGGCAAGCAGAACGGCAAGCGGATCAAGGAAGACTCGATCCAGCGCTTCAAGGGTCTGGGCGAGATGAACGCCGAGGAACTGCGCATCACCACCATGGACCAGGACCACCGTGTGCTCGGCCAGGTCACTCTGGACGACGCGGCCCAGGCCGACGACCTGTTCTCGGTGCTGATGGGCGAAGACGTCGAGGCGAGGCGCTCGTTCATCCAGCGCAACGCCAAGGACGTCCGCTTCCTCGACATCTGAGTCGGTCTCAGCTGACCGCACGAAAGGACTGAAGACCAGCAATGGCCGACGAGAACACCCCTGCCACGACCGAAGAAGAAGAGCCGGTGGCCCTCCGTGTCGAGCCCGTCGGGCTCGAGACCGAGATGCAGCGCTCGTACCTCGACTACGCGATGTCCGTCATCGTGTCCCGCGCGCTGCCCGACGTACGGGACGGCCTCAAGCCCGTCCACCGTCGCGTGCTGTACGCGATGTACGACGGCGGCTACCGGCCCGAGAAGGGCTTCTACAAGTGCGCCCGCGTCGTCGGTGACGTCATGGGCACGTACCACCCGCACGGTGACTCCTCCATCTACGACGCCCTGGTCCGCCTGGCCCAGCCGTGGTCGATGCGGATGCCGCTCGTCGACTCCAACGGCAACTTCGGTTCCCCGGGCAACGACCCGGCCGCCGCCATGCGGTACACCGAGTGCAAGATGATGCCGCAGTCGATGGAGATGCTCCGGGACATCGACGAGGAGACCGTCGACTTCCAGGACAACTACGACGGCCGCAACCAGGAGCCGACGGTCCTCCCGGCCCGCTTCCCGAACCTGCTGGTCAACGGCAGCGCCGGTATCGCGGTCGGTATGGCGACCAACATCCCGCCGCACAACCTGCGCGAGGTCGCCGCCGGTGCCCAGTGGGCGCTGGAACACCCCGAGGCCACCCACGAGGAGCTGCTCGACGCGCTCATCGAGCGGATCAAGGGCCCGGACTTCCCGACCGGCGCGCTGGTCGTGGGCCGCAAGGGCATCGAGGAGGCGTACCGCACCGGTCGTGGCTCGATCACGATGCGCGCGGTCGTCGAGGTCGAGGAGATCCAGAACCGCCAGTGCCTGGTGGTCACGGAGCTTCCGTACCAGACCAACCCGGACAACCTCGCGCAGAAGATCGCCGACCTGGTCAAGGACGGCAAGATCGGCGGCATCGCCGACGTCCGCGACGAGACCTCGTCCCGAACCGGCCAGCGGCTCGTGATCGTGCTCAAGCGCGACGCCGTCGCCAAGGTCGTGCTGAACAACCTGTACAAGCACACCGACCTGCAGACGAACTTCGGCGCGAACATGCTGGCGCTCGTCGACGGTGTGCCGCGCACCCTCTCGCTGGACGCGTTCATCCGCCACTGGGTGACGCACCAGATCGAGGTCATCGTCCGCCGGACGAAGTTCCGGCTGCGCAAGGCGGAGGAGCGCGCCCACATCCTGCGCGGTCTGCTCAAGGCGCTCGACGCGATCGACGAGGTCATCGCGCTCATCCGGCGCAGCGACACCGTCGAGGTCGCGCGCGAGGGCCTGATGGGCCTGCTCCAGATCGACGAGATCCAGGCCAACGCCATCCTCGAGATGCAGCTGCGCCGGCTCGCCGCCCTGGAGCGCCAGAAGATCGTCGCCGAGCACGACGAGCTCCAGGCCAAGATCAACGAGTACAACGCGATCCTCGTCTCCGAGGAGCGCCAGCGCGCCATCGTCAGCGAGGAGCTCGCGCTCCTCGTCGAGAAGTTCGGCGACGACCGCCGCTCCAAGCTGGTGCCCTTCGACGGTGACATGTCCATCGAGGACCTGATCGCCGAGGAGGACATCGTCGTCACCATCACGCGTGGCGGCTATGTGAAGCGTACGAAGACCGAGGACTACCGCTCGCAGAAGCGCGGCGGCAAGGGTGTACGCGGCACGAAGCTGAAGCAGGACGACATCGTCGACCACTTCTTCGTGTCGACGACCCACCACTGGCTCCTGTTCTTCACCAACAAGGGCCGGGTCTACCGCGCCAAGGCGTACGAGCTTCCGGACGCCGGCCGGGACGCGCGTGGCCAGCACGTGGCCAACCTGCTGGCCTTCCAGCCGGACGAGCAGATCGCCGAGATCCTGGCGATCCGCGACTACGAGGCCGCGCCGTACCTGGTGCTCGCCACCAAGGGCGGCCTGGTGAAGAAGACCGCGCTGAAGGACTACGACTCGCCGCGTTCGGGCGGCGTCATCGCGATCAACCTCAGGGAGACCGAGGACGGCAGCGACGACGAGCTGATCGGCGCCGAGCTGGTGTCGGCGGAGGACGATCTGCTGCTCATCAGCAAGAAGGCGCAGTCGATCAGGTTCACCGCGACGGACGACGCGCTGCGTCCGATGGGGCGTGCCACGTCCGGCGTCAAGGGGATGAGTTTCCGCGAGGGCGACGAGCTGCTCTCGATGAATGTCGTCCGGCCGGGTACTTTCGTCTTCACCGCCACCGACGGTGGGTACGCGAAGCGGACCAACGTCGACGAGTACCGCGTCCAGGGTCGCGGTGGCCTCGGTATCAAGGCCGCCAAGATCGTGGAGGACCGTGGTTCGCTCGTGGGCGCGCTGGTGGTCGAGGAGACGGACGAGATCCTCGCCATCACGCTCTCCGGTGGTGTGATTCGCACGCGAGTCAACGAAGTCAGGGAGACCGGCCGTGACACCATGGGCGTCCAGCTGATCAATCTGGGCAAGCGCGATGCCGTCGTCGGCATCGCACGTAACGCCGAGGCGGGCAGCGAGGCCGAAGAGGTCGAAGGTGCCGGGATCGTCGACGGTGACGAAGGTGTCGAGGACACGGAAGGCGTCGAGGTCGCTGCCGCGACCGAGGCAGCCGAGGGCATCGAGCCCTCGGCCGGGGAGCACGAGGAGTAGAGCGTGAGTGGAGCCACGGGCGCCGGATCGGCGGCTGCCGGAGCTTCTGCTGGTGCTGGAGCGGACGGTGCCCGTGGTTCCACCACGGACTCCCAGGGGGTTGCGGTGACGGACAGTCGAGGGTCCAAGCCTTCGTACGACACGTACAACGGGCCGCTGCCGGGCGACCGCGCGGGAGCGCAGCAGCCGGGCGGGCCGTACCATCCGCCGCAGGCGTACGGCGCGCAGGCGCCGGCCGCCGGCGGTACGGGTGGCGCGGACGGCCAGAACGCGGCGGCGGTGCGCCGGCCGCGTACGGGGGCACGCACCACGCCCCGCACCCGCAAGGCGCGGCTGCGGGTGGCCAAGGCCGATCCGTGGTCGGTGATGAAGGTGAGCTTCCTGCTCTCCATCGCCCTCGGCATCTGCACGGTCGTGGCGGCGGCGGTGCTGTGGATGGTCATGGACGCCATGGGCGTCTTCTCGACCGTCGGCGGCACGATCAGCGAGGCGACGGGCTCGAACGAGTCCAACGGATTCGATCTGCAGTCGTTTCTGTCGCTGCCTCGGGTGCTCATGTTCACGTCGGTGATCGCGGTCATCGACGTGGTCCTGATGACCGCGCTGGCGACGCTGGGCGCGTTCATCTACAACCTGTCGGCCGGTTTCGTGGGCGGCGTGGAGCTCACGCTGGCGGAGGACGAGTAACCGATTTTGGGACTGGCCCCCACGTGCGCTAATCTTCAGGAGTCAGCGCGCGGGACACCCCGCAAGAGCGCGGCGGGGCTATAGCTCAGTTGGTTAGAGCGCATCCCTGATAAGGATGAGGCCACAGGTTCAAATCCTGTTAGCCCCACAGTGACGATCGGCCCGGACGGATTCTCCGTCCGGGCCGATCGCTTTGTCATTGCCACACGGCCGTCAAGACCGGGGAGTAGGTCACCGATCGGTATCGGTCGATGTGTAGAGTGGGCGTCAGAAGTCTCCTACGTCAACGAAAGACGAGGTCGCGCGGTGAAGAAGCTTCTCCTGGTCGCACTGGCCGCCATCGGCGGGCTCCTCGTGTACCGCCAGATCCAGGCGGATCGCGCCGAGCAGGATCTGTGGACGGAGGCGACCGACTCCGTGCCCGCAGGTTCGGGTGTGTGAGACGCAGACTGTCTGTGGGCGAAGCCCCGGCCGCGCTTGAGCGGCCGGGGCTTCGTGCTGTTCGGGGGCCGAGGGAAATCTCTTGAGTTCGCTTTCGTGAACGCTTACGTTGCTTTGGTGAATGCGGGGGCAGGTGTCCGACTCCTTCAGCTTCCCCGGCCGATGACGACGGCTCGTACAGCCGGGTGATTCGGCCGCGCGCAGACAGCGGAGTGACGGGCGGGGCAGGATGGACCGCACCGCCGCGGCGCTCGGTCCGGTCGGCCCGATTCCGGCGGCGGCCTCCTGAGGGCACGGTACGGCGACGGAGACGAGGAGAGGCGCGTGAAGACGCAGCGCGGGCGGGGCGTGCTCCGCACAGGACGGATGGCCGGAGCCGTGGTCGCGGCGGTGTGCGCGGCCGGCGCGCTGTCCGGCCAGGTGTGGGCGGCCGGCGAGAGCCCGTACACGTTCGACGGCACGGCGCAGCGGGTCAAGGGCGCGGCCTCCAGCCTGGACGCCGAGCGGCTGAAGGCCGGCGGCACCTACCGGGACACCATCGAGAAGGACGGCAAGCTCTACTACCGCGTCGATCTCGACGCCGAGCAGAACGCGTACGTCTCCGTGGTCGCCGTCCCCAAGCCGGGAGGCAAGGCCGAGTACGGCGACGGCATCAAGGTGAGCATGCGGGACGGTTCCAACGCCCAGTGCGGCTACCAGGACACGGCCTTCGAGTCCGCCGGGTTCACCCGGCCCGTCACCGCCTACGCCCACCGCACGATCGAGGCGGGCGGCTCCACCTGCCAGCAGGCCGGCACGTACTACGTGCTCGTCGAGCGGACCTCCAAGTCCGCCTCCACACCCGAGGACTGGGAACTTGAGATCCGCTACCTCACCGAGCCGGGAGTGAAGCGGACCGGTCCCACCGCACTGCCGGACAACTGGCCCTCGTCCTCGCCCCCGCCACCCGCGGGCGGGCCCCAGAAGCGGCAGGGCGGCGCCGGCTTCCATGACGCCACCTCGCTGGGGCAGGGCGAGTGGCGCACCGACATCAAGCCCGGCCAGACGCTGTTCTACCGGGTGCCGGTCGACTGGAATCAGCAGATCTTCGCCAGTGCGGAGCTGGGCACGAGCACCTCCGGTGACACGTACATCGGCAACGCGCTCGTGCTGTCGCTCGACAACCCGGCGCGCGGGCACGTCGATCAGGACACCGTCAGCTACGACGGCGACCCGGCGACGCTGGCGCTGGACCCGCACCGGCCGGTGGCCTTCGAGAACCGTTACTCCTCCAACAGCTACACGAACGCCCTGCGGTTCGCCGGCTGGTACTACCTGTCGGCCACGCTCAGCCCGGAGGTCGCCAAGGCGTACGGGGACAAGCCGGTGCCGCTGACGCTCCGGGTGAACATCACCGGCACGCCGAAGGCCGGGCCCGCGTACGCCGGGGACGCCGGGCCGTTCCAGGTCACCGAGGGCGACAAGGACGCGGCGGCCAGCGGTCTCAGCGGACCCCAGGTGGAGAGGAGCGACTCCATGCGGCTCGTCGCCGCGGCCGGCATCGGGGCCGGTTCCGTGCTGGTCCTCGCTCTCGGGGTGTGGACGGTCGTGGCGCGACGGCGGGCGGCCCGGGTACCGCAGGGCGGTCCGGCGCGGTTCGGACCACCGGCGGCCTGGTAGCGGTCGGCCTTCGGCCCCCGGCCAGGATCCGAGGCCTTCGGCCGTCAGGTCTGGGTGAGCGCCCAGATACCGACCGCGAAGCAGATCAGCGCCACGATGAGCACCGGGACCGCCACCTTCGGGGGCGGTCCCGGCCGCTTCACGGGAGCGTTCACCGGGGTGTTCACCGGGACGCCGTCGGCCTGAGTGGGAACCCGCGCGGCCCGAGCGGTGTATGGACGGGTAGCGGCTTGTTCGTACGACACCGCGGCCGTCGGGACCTGGGCGACGTCCGCCGCGGCGGCGGGACGGGGGGAGACGGTGTGCGCGGAGGGAGCGGGGACCGGGGGCTGCGTGGGGCCGGCGGCGGCCGGCCGTGGCGGCGGGGGCAGATGGAAGCTGCCCGTCTCGGAAGGATGCGGCAGCGGCCGCAGGGGCTGCTCGGGAGACTGCTGCGGCCGCTGCTGTACGTGTGTGGGGGCGGGAGCGGGCATGGCGGCAGGGGCCGGTGGCGCCGGCTTCTCGGGGCCGTTCGGGCCGAAGCCGGGCGGCAGCGGCCCGATCTGGTCGAAGACCTCGACCGGCTCCTCGTCCGGTCCCGCGTCGGGCAGCATCTCGACCGCGGCGGTGAGCGCCTTGCGTACGCCCGTGGCCGTCCGGAACCGTGCCTGCGGATCGGGCTGCAGCAGACCCGCGATCACCTGCCACAGCGGCTCGGGAATGCCCTCCGGGGCGCCGGGGGTGCCGTGCGCCATGAAGTACTCGATCAGCGCCCGCGAATCGGGCTTCTGACCCTGGAGCAGATAGAGCGCGACCAGGCCGACCGCGAACAGGTCGGCCGGAAAGTCCGGTTCCGCGCCCATCATCTGCTCGGGTGCGAAGTAACCCGGCGTGCCCACCACGTAGTTGGTCTCGGTCAGGCGCGGTTCGCCCTTGCGCATGGAGATGCCGAAATCGGACAGCCGCAGATGCGGCCGCCCGGTTCCGGTCACGTCGAGCAGGATGTTCGCCGGCTTGATGTCGCGGTGCACGACCCCCTCGGCATGCACCGCGGCAAGACCGGACAGCAACTGGTCGAGCAGCGTGCAGACGAAGCGCGGAGGCAGCGGGCCGTAGTCGCCGATGACATGCGCCAGAGAACCGCCGGCCACCAGGTCCATGGTGAACAGCACCTTGTCGTCGTCCGCGGCCCAACTGGCCGGGGCGAGAACATGCGGGTGGTCGATCCGCAGCGCCTGCTCGCGCACGAAGCGGAGCAGAGTGTGGGCGTCGCTCTGCTGGAGGACCTTGGCCGCCACATAGCGACGGCGCCGGTGGTCCCAGGCGCGCCAGACCGCGCCGACGCCACCGCGTCCGATCGGATCGATCAGCTCGTACCGACCAGCGAAGACCTCACCCATTGCGCTGCGCCCGCTCCCCGTCGTGCCGTCTCGGTCCCGCCGTGCCCGTCTCGGTCGCCGTGTCGAGCGGGCCGGCGGCTCCGCGTCAGTTCTGGTGCGACTCGTAGTGCGCGACCGCGTCCGCGGTGCGCCCGGCGCCGTACACCCGGAGGAACTCTGCCAGTTCCGGGTGGGCCGGGGCGAGGGAGTCGGCCGCGTCGATGATGTCGCCGGCGGCCGCCACCGAGCGCAGCAGCGACTGGATCTCGCGGACCACCCGGCGCACGGTCGGCGCACCGGAGCTGTTGGTCGTCTGGCTGGTGCCGGTCAGGACGGAGCCCCCCTGCGACTTCTTGATCTCGTCCATCCGGTCCGTGGCCTCGGCCGCGCTGACGCTGCCGTCGGCGACCTGGCTCGCCAGTTCCTGCAGCGCCTGCACCCGCTGCACGACCGCCGGGTTGCCGATCTTGGCTCGCTGGCCGCTCATCAGCTGGGAAAGCATGGGTGCCGACAGTCCGAGCACGGCCGCGAGCCTGGCCTGATTCAGCCCGAGATCGTCGATCAGTCGACGGAAGAGCGCCCCCAGCGGCTCTCCGTACCAACTGCGCTGAAGCTCCCTGGCTCTTGCCGTGGCTTCCTGCTGCGCTGCGTCCATTGCTTCTCCCCATCCCTGCGGTTCGCCACTGCGAACCTCGGTCTGCATCTTACGGAGCGTGGTCGCCGACCGGGAGTCCCAATCCTTTTGCGAGATCCAGGGGGTGACCCGGTACTCTGTTCTCGTTCCGGGGCCTTAGCTCAGTTGGTAGAGCGCTGTCTTTGCATGGCAGATGTCAGGGGTTCGACTCCCCTAGGCTCCACAGAATGAGACCCCTCTGACCTGCGTAAACGCGGTCAGAGGGGTCTTTTTTCGCTCTGCCTCCGACGTACTGCGCCGCCCGCTGCCGCGTACAGCCGCCTCCGGAGCCGAAGTGGCCCAGGTTCCCCGGCGATCAATGGACCTGTGGGCCTGGGCCACCCGCTTCTAGCGTCGTCTGTATGGCGAACACCTTCTCCCGGGCTCCCCGAGCCGCCGGAGCGCCGCGGGCGCTCCTCCTCGCGCAGTTGAGCAACGCGATCGGCGATGGGGCCTTCTATGTCTCCTCGGCCCTCTACTTCACCCGGATCGTCGGCCTCTCCGCGCCCCAGATCGGCCTCGGGCTCACCCTCGCCTGGGCGGTCGGCTCCGTCGCCGGCGTACCGCTCGGGCATCTGGCCGACCGGCGGGGACCGCGCGGCACGGCGGTTCTCCTCGCGCTCACGACCGCGGCCGCCGTCGGCTCGTTCCTCTTCATCCGCTCCTTCGTGCCGTTCCTGATCGCCGCCACCGTCTACGCCACCGCCCAGAGCGGCCTCGCCGCCGCCCGTCAGGCACTGCTCGCCGGGCTCGTCGCACCCACGGCCCGTACGGAGGTCCTGGCCAGACTTCAGTCCACGCTCAACGGCGGACTCGCCGTCGGCGCGGGAATCGGCGGACTCGCCCTGCACGCGGGAACCCCGGCCGCGTATCTCTCGGTGTTCGCCCTGGACGCGCTGAGCTTCCTCGTCTGCGCGCTCGTGCTGCGCCGGCTGCCCCTCGTACCCGGCACCCCGGCGACCGGCGGCGGCGAGCCGCGCCTGCTGGTGCTGCGCGACCGTCCGTACGCGCTGCTCACCCTCCTGAACGCGCTGCTGCTCCTTCGGCTGCCGCTGCTCAGCCTCGCCCTGCCGCTGTGGATCGTGGAGCGGACCTCGGCACCGGGCTGGATCGTCTCCGCGCTCTTCGTCCTCAACACCGCGGCCGTGATGCTCTTTCAGGTCCGTACGGCCAGGGCGGTGACCGGTCTCGCCGAGGCCACGCGCGCGGTGGGCCGCTCCGGCGTCGTCATGCTGGCCGCCTGCGGGGTTTTCGCGGTGACGGCCGCCGGACTCGGGCCGTGGACGACGGTCGCCGTCCTCGTCCTGGCCGCCGCCCTCCAGGTCGCCGCGGAGATGCGTCACTCCGCCGGGTCCTGGCAGATCGGCTTCGCGCTGGCACCGGCCGACCGGATCGGGCAGTACCAGGGGTTCTACGGCATCGGGGTCCCGGTCGCGAGGACGCTGGGACCGCTGCTGGTCACAGGACTCCTGGTGACCTGGGGCGTGCCCGGATGGCTCGTGCTCGGCGGGATCTTCCTGGCCGCCTCGGCGGCGACCAAGCCCGCGGTGCGGTGGGCCGAGCGGTCCCGGGCTCAGGCCTCCGGGGAGGGGGAGCACAGCGAGCCCGTCGGCGCCCGCTGAGCCGGACGGGTGGTGTTCATCGGAAGAACTGCGCGCCGACGGCGTCGCTCCGTGGAATCCGGGAGTGCGTACACATCATGAGAAAGGTATGTAAAGCGCGCAACCTGAAATGAACCATCCGGGAACGTCACGAAAGCGAGGGGCCATGGCCACCGCCAAGGTCAAGCAGTTCTGGACCGCCTTCATCTCCGTACTCTTCGCCCTGCTCGCCTCCGTCGGCCTGGCGAGCACCGCCACCGCCGCGCAGGTCCCCTCCGTCCAGCAGCCGGAGGAGCCGACCACCCCCGGCACCGTCGCCCACCGTGACGCGCGCACCTTCGCCGCCGTACCGGCACAGCGAACGCATCGGTGGAGCCCGGTACGGGATCGCTCCCTGCCGCCGACGATCAAGCAGCGCATCGGCGCCGAGGCGCACGGCTCCTCGCCCTCCGTACGCCACCGTCGCGCCGGCTCCCCGACCGAGACGGACACGGCCGACCACTCCGAGCTTTCGGGACTGGCGCTTGCCGCCGCGGCGTAGGGCGCGGGGAGTCGTTTCGCTCCCCACGCTCCACGTCGAGGCCGCTCAGCGACGCTCGTCGCGATCCGTGGCCTCGGACTCCTCAGCGGCCGCCGCGTCGGCCTCGGCCTGCTTGGCCTCCATCTCGGCGTCGAGAGACCTGCTGCCGTCGACGGACGACAGCGGAACCCCTTCGTCGACCTCGGTAGGAGCGGGCGGTTCGACCAGCCAGTCCGGGTTGGCCTGCTTGTCCCACCACTTCCAGGCGGCGTAGGCGCCGCCGACCAGCACACCGAGGATCGCGAGTCGCTTTCCGAGACGTCCGGCCCTGGCCCGACGCTCGTGCTTCCTCACGATCTTCTGAATCTCCTTCGGTGTCACCTGACCGCGCAGCGCGGCCCAGGCGGCAGTGGAGCGCGATCCGGCCTCGTCGAGAACAGGACCGGTCGCGGCGACCGCGTGCTCGACACGCGGAACGGTGTAGTTGGCCGCCTGACGGGCGGCCTTGCGGGTCCGTACCGCGGCACGATGCGCGGCGGCGTCGACCCGCGGCGGTACATGCGGTGCGACACGGGAGTTGTACTGCACACGAGCTTGAGTGCGGGCCTGAAGAGCGGCCTTCGAGACTTTCGGCGCGAGCCGGACGCGTGCCTCGTGCGCGTAGAGCGCGGCGTGGTCCTTGGCCGAGCCCGCATACACCGCGGCATGGCCCTTGGCCGTGCTTGCATAGGGCGCCACCACTTCCGCGGCGTGCAGCACGCTGTCCTTGGCCGAATCGGTCGCGGCGCGCACGCTGTCCATCCGGGTCACGGGATCCTCCTACTCGGTGGTGGTGTCGGTTTTTCGCCTTTCCACCCTTTTCGAAATCATGCCTGCCCGATCGCGGTCCGGCATGCGGGGCGGGCATCCGGGGCATGCGAGGATCGGATCCGCCAGGGGAGACCTCGGAGGAGACCTTCGTAGGAAGACCTTCGGAGAACATCTCCGAGGAGGCCCCCAGAAGAGATCTATGGAAGGCGGACCGTGGCCGAGCAGCTTTACGCCACTCTGAAGACCAGCCAGGGCGACATCGAGATTCGGCTGCTGCCGAACCACGCCCCCAAGACGGTCCGGAACTTCGTGGAACTGGCCCAGGGCGAGCGCGAGTGGACGCACCCCGCCACCGGCGAGGTCTCCACGGACCGTCTCTACGACGGCACGGTCTTCCACCGCGTCATCAGCGGCTTCATGATCCAGGGCGGCGACCCGCTGGGGAACGGTACGGGCGGGCCGGGCTACGAGTTCCCCGACGAGTTCCACCCCGAGCTGTTCTTCGACCGCCCGTACCTGCTGGCCATGGCCAACGCCGGCCCGGGTACCAACGGGTCGCAGTTCTTCATCACGCTCGGCGCCACGAGCTGGCTCAACCGCAAGCACACCATCTTCGGCGAGGTGGTCGGCGAGGCGAGCAAGAAGGTCGTCGACGCGATCTCCACCACGGAGACCAACCCGCGCACCGAGCGCCCGGTGCAGGACGTGGTCCTCGAGTCCGTCGTGATCGAGAAGCGCCAGAGCTGAGCACCGGAGCCGGCCGCCGGAGCCGGGCGCGCACCCGGCCGGGCACGGGTTCGGCCGGGCGCGAAGCCGGCCGCGCCAGGGCCGGCCGGGCCCCCGGAACCCGCGAACCCGGCGACCCGGGAACCTTTTCGCCCCGCTCGTCCGTATGGAGGGCGGGGCGGTGCCGTGTGGCCCTTTCGCCGCCGGTACGCAGACCCCAGCCGCCCCCTGAACCCGGGAGGGACCTCCATGGAGCCGGAGTCCGGCCTGCCGCGCTGTTACCGCCACCCGGACGTCGAGACGGGCATCCGCTGCACCCGCTGTGAGAAGCCGATCTGCCCGCGGTGCATGGTCTCCGCGTCCGTCGGCTTCCAATGCCCCGACTGTGTGCGCAGCGGCTCCGGTACGGGGCACGCGCCCGACGCCAACCAGCCGCGGACCCTCGCCGGTGGGCGGGTGGCGTCCGACGGGCGCTTCGTCACCAAGATCCTCATCGCGATCAACCTCGCCCTCTTCATCGCCGTGCAGGTCGCCGGCGACCGGCTCGTGGACGAGCTGTCGCTGATCGGCTACGCGTACAACCCGGTGCTCGGCGAGGTGGTGGGCGTCGCGGACGGCGAGTGGTACCGGCTGGTGACCTCCACCGTCCTGCACCAGGAGATCCCGCACTTCGTCTTCAACATGCTGGGTCTGTGGATCATCGGCGGCATCGTCGAACCGGAGCTGGGGCGGATCCGCTACGCGGTCCTGTGCCTGCTCTCCGGGCTCTCCGGCTCGGTGCTCGCGTTTCTGTTCGCCGCGCCGAACCAGCCCTCGCTGGGCGCCTCCGGCGTCGTCTTCGGCCTGATCGGCTCGTGGGTGGTACTGGCCCGCCGCAGGCGGTACGACATGCGGCCGGTCATCCTGTTCACCGCGCTGTCCCTGCTGCTGACCTTCACCCGCCCGGGAATCTCCTGGGAGGCGCACATCGGGGGCCTCGTCGGCGGCGCCCTGGTGACGTACGGCCTGGTGCACGCACCCAGGAAACGGCGGGCGCTGGTGCAGTACACGGCCTGCGGGTTGGTGCTCCTGCTCGACCTGGGGACGGTCGTCGCCCGCACAGCCGCGCTCACCTGAGCGTAGGAGGCTGTGGACGAGCTCCAGGGCAAGCTTTCCCCAGAGTTATCCACAGCGCGTGGTGGATCGGGCGCCTGTCCTGAGGAACAACTGTGCCCCTCGTCCCTGAGCTGGGTCTTTCCAGGAGGGACAAGGGGCATGCCGCACCCTCGACGAGCCTGTCGCGGTCACACCGGCGTCAACCTGACACCGGGTTATCCACAGATCTTCGTAAGTTATCCAGTGCTGTGCACAACGCTGTGGATAACTCGGGTCGCAGACCCTAGAGGGAGGCGTGACACCGCGCCTCGGGAGGCTACTTCCACTGGGTGGAGACGCCGAACCCGGCCGCGATGAAGCCGAAGCCCACGACGATGTTCCAGTTGTTGAGCGACTTCACCGGCAGTGTGCCGTCGGTGACGTAGAAGACGACGATCCACACCAGCCCGATCAGGAACAGCGCCAGCATCACCGGTGCCACCCAGCTGCGGTTGGTCAGCTTGATGTTGGTGGCCTGCTTGGCGGGCGGAGGCGTGAAGTCGGCCTTCTTGCGGATACGTGACTTCGGCACGAGGGACTCTCCTGTCGATGCGCTGCGTGACCGCGCAGGGAACTGTGGCTGGCGCCGGGATGTGACGTAGGAGGACCACTGCGTCCCCCGGGCGTCCGTTAGCGTAGTGCTTCCGTGGCACCGAAGGGGATCAGGGTACGTTGAGCAATTCTGCCGACTCTCCCACCGGGCCGGGCCGAGCCTTCCGATGGCGGCCCGTCCGGCTCCTCACCGCTGCCGTTTTCGCCCTCGCCGGGCTGATCTTCGTCACCAGTTTCAACACCGCCAAGGGCACCAACATCCGTACGGACGCCTCGCTGCTGAGGCTCTCCGACCTGATCGAGGAGCGCAGCCACAAGAACGCGGGCCTGGACGAGTCCACCGCCGCGTTGCGTCGGCAGGTTGACGCCCTCGCCGCCCGCGACGACGGCTCCACCAGGGCCGAGGACGAGAAGCTCCGCGCCCTGGAGGCGGCCGCCGGGACCGCGGAGACCTCCGGTTCCGGGCTGACCGTCACCCTCAATGATGCCCCCGCGAACGCCCAGGCGGCCCCCGGCTACCCCGAACCGCAGGCCAACGACCTCGTGATCCACCAGCAGGACCTCCAGGCCGTCGTGAACGCCCTGTGGAAGGGCGGCGCCAAGGGGATCAAGGTCATGGACCAGCGGCTCATCTCGACCAGCGCGGTGCGTTGCGTGGGCAACACCCTGATCCTCCAGGGCCGGGTCTACTCACCGCCGTACAAGATCACCGCCGTGGGTGACCGGGGCAGGCTCACCAAGGCGCTCGCCGACTCCCCGGCGATCCAGAACTACCAGCTGTATGTGAAGGCCTACGGGCTCGGCTGGAAAGTCGACGAGCACGGGGCGGTGACTCTCCCCGGTTACTCGGGCACAGTGGATCTCCACTACGCGAAGCCTGTGAGCTAGCCGGAACCGCGGGGAGGGCCGGGTGGGGCCGTCCGTACGACTGGTCGTGAGGACCCTCAGCGAGCTGTGCATCACCGTCGGAACCCTGATCGTCCTCTTCGTCGTGTACGTGATGTTCTGGACGGGTGTCCAGGCCGACAGCGCCACCGCCGGCCAGATCGACCTCCTGCGGCGGGAGTGGGTCGACCAGCCCGTCGCGGACACCCCGGAGACCGCACCCGGGCCCGCTCCGGCTCCCCCGGCCGCGCCCCCGCCCAAGCCGTACACGGCCGGCAAGGGCATCGCCGTCATGTACATCCCCCGTCTCGGCAAGGACTGGGAGTGGCCCGTCCTGGAGGGAACGGCGGCCGCCACCCTGAAGAAGGGCCTCGGCCACTACGCCTCCACCGCGCGGCTCGGCGAGACCGGGAACTTCGCCGTGGCCGGCCACCGCCGCACCCACGGAGATCCGTTCAAGGACTTCCCCCGGCTCCGCCCGGGTGACGCGGTGGTCCTCACCGACGGGACGACCTGGTTCACGTACCGGATCGCGAACGAGCCGTACCGGACCGTGCCCACCGACATCGGGGTGATCGACCCGGTGCCCTCACCCATGAGGAAGAACGCCGCCGCATTCGACGGGCCGGGCCGCTATCTCACCCTCACCACGTGCGAGCCGGAGTGGGGAAGCAGCCACCGACTGATCGTCTGGGCACACCTGGACGCCATCCGGACTGTGACGCAGGGCAAGCCACCGGCTTTGGACAGCTGACCCCCCGCGAGGGCATCGCCCCGTAGTCTGGTGCCGTAACGAACGGAAGGGGTAGCGGACGTCATGTACGGCTGGATCTGGCGGCATCTGCCGGGCAACGCGTGGGTGCGAGGCATCCTGTCGCTCGTGCTGGTCCTCGGCGTCGTCTACGCGCTCTTCCAGTATGTGTTCCCCTGGGCAGAGCCTCTGCTTCCGTTCAACGACGTGACGGTGGAGGGACAGTGAGCGCGCGGATTCTCGTCGTCGACAACTACGACAGCTTCGTCTTCAACCTCGTTCAGTACCTCTACCAGCTCGGCGCCGAGTGCGAGGTGGTGCGCAACGACGAGGTCGAGCTGAGCCACGCCCAGGACGGCTTCGACGGCGTCCTGCTCTCCCCCGGCCCGGGCGCGCCCGAACAGGCCGGTGTCTGCATCGACATGGTGCGCCACTGCGCGGCCACCGGCGTACCCGTCTTCGGTGTCTGCCTGGGCATGCAGTCGATGGCCGTGGCGTACGGAGGTGTGGTCGACCGCGCCCCCGAGTTGCTGCACGGCAAGACCTCCCTCGTCCGCCACGAGGGCAAGGGTGTCTTCGCGGGCCTGCCGTCGCCGTTCACCGCGACCCGCTACCACTCGCTGGCCGCCGAGCCCGCGGACCTCCCGGCCGAGCTGGAGGTCACGGCCCGGACCGAGGACGGCATCATCATGGGGCTGCGCCACCGCGAACGGGCCGTCGAGGGCGTGCAGTTCCACCCGGAGTCGGTGCTCACCGAGTACGGCCACCTGATGCTCGCCAACTGGTTGGAGCAGTGCGGCGACAAGGGGGCGGTCGGGCGGTCGGCGGGGCTCGCGCCGGTGGTGGGCAAGGCCGTCGCGTGACCGCGGGGTCGCCGTGGTTCCGGGCGACGAACCTGCCGGAGGAACCAGAGTCTGTGCCCGCATCGGAGTACGGAGCGCCTGTGCCCCAGTCCGCACCGCAAGCCGCACCGCAAGCCGTACCTCATTCCGTGCCGCCCTCCGCTCCGGAGCCCATATCCGCGCCGGCGTACGAGGAGACGGCCTACCAGCCCGCCTACGGGACCGCGGCGGGGTACGAGCCGGTACGGGAGCCACAGGCGTCCCAGGAGCCCCAGAGGCCCCTTCAGGCGCCCTACGAGGCTCCGCACGAGCCGTACCAGCCGTTCGACGAGACGATGGCCATGCGCTCCATGGAGCCCGCCCCCACGCCCACGCCCGACCTCGGACCCGGCCGAGCCGAGCGCCGGCGTGCCGCCAAGGGCAAGGGCCGGCGCGCGGCGGCGCCCACGGAGTCGGCCGACCCACCCGCCGCGCCCCTGTCACGCGTCGAGGCCCGCCGGGCGGCGCGCGCCCGCAAGGAGAGCGTCGGCGTGGTCGCCAGCCGGGTGGTGGGCGAACTGTTCATCACCTTCGGCGTCGTCATGCTCCTGTTCGTCACGTACCAGCTGTGGTGGACCAACGTCCGGGCCGGGCAGCAGACCGACAAGGCGAAGGAGCAGATCGAGGACGCCTGGTCCAAGGGCCGCGCACCCGAGGCGTTCGAGCCCGGACAAGGCTTCGCGATCATGTACATCCCCAAGCTCGACGTGGTCGCCCCCATCGCCGAGGGCATCAGCAAGCCCAAGGTCCTGGACCGGGGCATGGTGGGCCACTACGCCGACGGCACGCTGAAGACGGCCATGCCCTCCGACAAGCAGGGCAACTTCGCCGTGGCCGGACACCGCAACACGCACGGCGAGCCGTTCAGGTACATCAACCAGCTGGAGCCGGGCGATCCCATCGTCGTCGAGACCCAGGACGCGTACTACACGTACGAGATGACGAGCATCCTGCCGCAGACCGTGCCGTCGAACGTCGCGGTCATCGACCCGGTACCCAAGGGGTCGGGCTTCACGGCGCCGGGGCGGTACATCACGCTGACCACCTGCACCCCCGAATTCACCAGTACCTACCGCATGATCGTGTGGGGCAAGATGGTCGAGGAACGCCCGCGCAGCAAGGGAAAGCCGGACGCGCTCGTAGGCTGAGACCCCACGACACCACACCTCAAGACGGGACGACGCAGTGGCACGTGCGCGCAACAGGATCGCCGGAATCATCAGCTTCTTCGGTGAACTCCTCATCACCGCGGGCCTGGTGCTCGGTCTCTTCGTCGCCTACTCCCTGTGGTGGACCAACGTCCTCGCCGACCGCGCCGCCGACCAGGAAGGCGAACAGGTCCGCGACCGCTGGGCCGGCGGCCCGGGGGCCCTGGACACCAAGGACGGCATCGGCTTCCTGCACGTACCGGCCATGGACAACGGCGAGATACTGGTCAAGAAGGGCACCGACAACGACACCCTCAACAACGGCGTCGCGGGCTACTACACCGACCCGATCAAGTCGGCCCTCCCGCAGGACAAGCGGGGCAACTTCTCGCTCGCCGCGCACCGGGACGGGCACGGGGCGAAGTTCCACAACATCCACAAGTTGAAGAACGGCGACTCGATCGTCTTCGAGTCCAAGGACACCTGGTTCATCTACAAGGTGTACAAGTCTCTGCCGGAGACGACGAAGTACAACGTGGACGTCCTCCAGCCGGTCCCGGAGGAGTCCGGAAAGAAGAAGCCGGGCCGCTACATCACGCTGACGACGTGCACACCGATGTACACCTCGGACTACCGCTACATCGTCTGGGGCGAACTGGAACGCACGGAGAAGGTGGACAGCGACCGCACACCGCCGGCGGAGCTGCGCGCTCAGTAGGAACGAACGGACAGGAAGAAGCCCCGGCATCCTCATGGATGCCGGGGCTTCTTCCGTGGTGCGCGCGGTGGGCTGGGGCCTGTCCGACGGATCAGGCCGGAGATAGGCCCTAGTCGAAGAATCCGTTGCCGTCGTCGCCGCCCGCCGTGTAGACCGTGATCGTCTGGCCCTGGGTGACCGGGCTGCCTTCCGGCGGGTTGGTGCCCAGGACCGTCGCGTTCCTCTTGTCCGAGCCCTGTGCCGCCACGACCAGGCCCAGCGCCTCGAGCTGCTGCTTCACTTCCTCGAACTTCTTCCCGGCGAGGCCGGTCGGGAGCGTGGTCTGCTGCTGCTGCGGGCCCTTGGAGACCTTCAGAGTGATCTGGACGTCCTTGGACTGATCGGTGTTGGCCTCCGGGGTCTGGCCGATGACCGTACCCGCGGGCTGGTCCGAGTCCACGTCCTGGCGGGCGATGTTGCTGAAGCCGAGCGTGGTCAGCTGCTGCACCGCCGCGTCGTAGGACTTGTTGGTGACGTCAGGCAGGGGCGTCTGCTTCTTCTTCGACACCGTGATGGTGACCTCGGTGTTCTGCTCCGCCTTCGAGCCGCCGGTCGGGTTCTGACGCAGGACCCTGCCCGGCTCCTCGTCGGACTCCTCCTTCTCGACCTTGACCCGGAAGCCCTTGGCCCGGAGCTGTTCCTCCGCGCGCTCCTGGGACTTCTCGGTGACGTCCGGGACCTCGATCTGCGGCGCGCCCTCGGAGACGACGACCGAGATCGTCTCGTTGACGTTCATCTTCGCCGTGCCGTCCGCCACCGGGGTCTGCCGGCAGATCGTGCCCTTGGGCTGGTCGCAGCGTTCGGAGCCCGACTGCACGACCTTCACCTGGGTGTTGGTCGCGAGCCCCTGGGCTTCCTCCAGAGTCTTTCCGACGAGCTGCGGCACGGGCACCTGCTCCGTGCCCTCCTTGCCGTCGAAGATCGATCGGCCGATCAGGATCGCGCCGACGAGCACCAGGACGCCCGCGAGCACCAGCAGGATCGTCGAGGTGTTCGACTTCTTCTGGCGGCGGCGGTCCGGGCGGTCGTCGTAGCCGTAGCCGCCGTCGTCCGGATTCATCGGAGGCAGCATGGACGTCTGGCCGGCCGGGTCGGCCTGGCGCAGGGCCGTCGTCGGCTGATCGTCCGGCGCGTAGCCGCCGTAGCCGCCGCCGTACGCCGCCGCTCCCATCGCCGCGGCCGCCGCGACCGGCTGACCGTCGAGGCACGCCTCGATGTCGGCGCGCATCTCGTCCGCGGACTGGTAGCGGTAGTCGGGGTCCTTGACCAGTGCCTTCAGGACGATGGCGTCCATCGAGGGCGTGATCTCGGGGTCGAAGTTGCTCGGCGGCTGCGGCTCCTCCCGTACGTGCTGGTAGGCGACCGCGACCGGCGAGTCGCCCACGAAGGGCGGCCGGACGGTCAGCAGCTCGTACAGCAGACAGCCGGTGGAGTACAGGTCGGAGCGGGCGTCGACCTGCTCACCCTTGGCCTGCTCCGGGGAGAGGTACTGGGCGGTGCCGATGACCGCGGCGGTCTGCGTCATGGTCATGCCGGCGTCGCCCATGGCGCGGGCGATGCCGAAGTCCATGACCTTGACCTGGCCGGTGCGCGTCAGCATGACGTTCGCCGGCTTGATGTCGCGGTGCACGATGCCGGCCCGGTGCGAGTACTCCAGCGCCTGGAGGATGCCGACCGTCATCTCGAGCGTGCGCTCGGGCAGCAGCTTGCGCCCGGAGTGCAGCAGCTCACGCAGGGTCGAGCCGTCGACGTACTCCATCACGATGTACGGGATGGAGACCCCGTCGACGTAGTCCTCGCCGGTGTCGTAGACCGCGACGATCGCCGGGTGGTTGAGCGAGGCGGCGGACTGGGCCTCACGGCGGAACCGGGCCTGGAAGGACGGGTCACGGGCGAGGTCGGCCCGCAGCGTCTTCACGGCGACGGTGCGGCCGAGCCGGGTGTCGTGGGCGAGGTAGACCTCTGCCATGCCACCACGGCCGAGCACCGAGCCCAGCTCGTACCGGCCGCCGAGGCGACGCGGCTCTTCCATAACTGATCCAGCCCTCTCCGTCTGTCCCGACCGCACCCGTGTGTGGTCCGGCGGTGTGCTGTTCGCGCATACGCTACCGGCCTTACGGAAGGCGTTCCGACCGCGACCGGCACCTGATACCTGACCGGTACACGGCCGGTATCCGGCCGGTGCCCGGCCGGCGGGTCAGCTCCTGTTCGTCAGTACCGCCTTCATCACGGCCTTGGCGATCGGGGCGGCGAGGCCGCCACCGCTGATGTCCTCGCGGGCCGTGCCGTCGGAGTCCTCGACGATGACGGCGACCGCGACCGGCGATCCCTGGTCGGTCTTGGCGTAGGAGATGAACCAGGCGTAGGGCCGCTTGGCGTTCTTCTCGCCGTGCTGGGCCGTACCCGTCTTGCCGCCGACCTTCACGCCGTCCATGTTCAGGTCGGCCTTGCCGCCGGTGCCCTTCTCGACGACGTTCTCCATCATCGTCTGGATCAGCTGGGCGTTCCGCTGCGAGACCGGGCGGCTCATCTCCTCGGGCTCGTTCCGCTTGAGCACGTCGAGGTTGGGTGCGCGCAGCTCCTCGATCATGTACGGCTTCATGAGCTTGCCGTCATTGGCGATCGCGGCGGTGACCATCGCCATCTGGAGCGGGGTGGTGGCGGTGTTGAACTGGCCGATGGAGGAGAGCGCGTTCCCGCCGCGGTCCATCTTCTTGTCGTAGACCGAGGCGGCGGAGCGGACCGGGGTGAACTGCTCGGCGTTGAAGCCGAACTTCTCGGCCGTCTCGACCATCTTGTCCCGGCCGACCTCGTCACCGAGCTTGGCGAAGACCGAGTTGCAGGAGACTTCCAGCGCCCTGTTCAGGCTGGCGTTCTGGCAGCCGCCCGCATGGTTGACCATGTTCTTGGTCGACAGCGGGATCTTGTACGGCTCGGGGGTGTCCGTCGGGGCGTTGATGTCCGTGACGTTGCCGTGCTCCAGCGCCGCGGCCGCCGTGACGACCTTGAAGACGGAGCCGGGAGGGTAGATCTCGCGCAGCGCGCGGTTGAGCTTCGGCTTGTTCTTGTTCTTCTCGAGCGCGACCCACGCCTTCTCGTCCTTGGCGGAGTACCCGGCGAAGGAGGAGGGGTCGTACGAGGGGGTGGACGCCAGCGCCAGGATCTTGCCCGTCTTGGGCTCGATGGCGACGACGGCGCCCGTCTTCTTGCCCAGCCCCTCGAAGGCGGCCTTCTGGGCGGCACCGCTGAGGGTGGTGACGACGTCGCCGCCCTTCTTCTTGTCGCCGGTGAACATCGCCAGCGTGCGGTCGAAGAAGAGCCGGTCGTCGTTGCCGGTCAGGATGCCGTCCTCGATCTTCTCGATCTGGTTGGCGTCGTAGGCCTGGGAGGCGTACCCGGTCACGGGGGCCCACATGGGACCGTCGGTGTAGGTCCGCTTGAACCGGTAGTACGGGTCCTGGGAGTCGACCGATCCCGTGATGGGCTTGCCGTCCACGATGATGTTGCCGCGGACGTTGGCGTACCGCTCGATCTGCACCCGCTTGTTCCGGGGGTGCGCGTTCAGTTCGTCGGCGCGGACGTACTGGATCCAGTTGTCCCGGATCAGCAGGGCGAGGACCAGCAGGCCGCAGAAGATCGCGACCCGGCGCAGGGGCTTGTTCACGGACGGACCACCTGGGTCATCTCGGCGTCGGGGGACGGGGCGGGGGCGGGCGCCGGGCGGCGCGCGGTGTCGCTGATCCGGATGAGGATGCCGATCAGGGCCCAGTTGGCGATCACGGAGGAACCGCCGTACGCGAGGAACGGCATGGTCATACCGGTCAGCGGGATGAGGCCCATCACACCGCCGGCGACGACGAAGATCTGGAGCGCGAACGCGCCCGACAGGCCCATGGCGAGCAGCTTGCCGAACGGGTCGCGGGCCGCGAGGGCGGTGCGGACACCGCGCTCGATGATCAGGCCGTACAGCAGCAGGAAGGCCATCACACCGGTCAGCCCGAGCTCCTCGCCGACGGTGGCGAAGATGAAGTCGGAGTTCGCGGCGAAACCGATGAGGTCGGAGTTGCCCTGGCCGAGGCCGGTGCCGAGGATGCCGCCGGAGCCGAAGGACATCAGCACCTGCGACATCTGGTCGCAGGCGGCGGCCATGTTGGACCCCTCGGGAGCCGTCTTCAGGCACCCGAACGGGTCGCTCCACGCGGCCACGCGGGACTGGACGTGTCCGGCGAACGAGGCGACACCGACGGCGCCGGCGACGGACATCAGCAGACCCATGACGATCCAGCTGGTCCGCTCCGTCGCCACGTACAGCATGATCACGAACATGCCGAAGAACAGCAGCGAGGTGCCGAGGTCGTTCTCGAAGATCAGGATGAGGAGGCTGACGGCCCAGATGGTGAGGATCGGGCCGAGGTCACGGCCACGCGGCAGGTAGAGCCCCATGAAGCGGCGGCTGGCCAGGGCCAGCGCGTCGCGTTTCACCATGAGATAGCCGGAGAAGAAGACCGCGAGGACGATCTTGGCGAACTCGCCGGGCTGGATGGAGAAACCGCCGACGTTGATCCAGATCTTGGCGCCGAAGACGTCCGCGCCGAGGCCCGGCACCAGCGGCAGCAGCAGCAGCACGAGGGCCGCCACCATCGAGATGTAGGTGTAGCGCTGCAGGACGCGGTGGTCCTTCAGGATCAGCAGCACGCCCACGAACATCGCGATGCCGATGGCCGAGTACAGCATCTGGTTGGGGGCGTCCGGGGTGAAGGTCTTGTACCGGGCGATGATGCGCGGCGACTGGTCGAGCCGCCAGATCAGCACCAGGCCCATGCCGTTGAGCAGCGTGGCCAGCGGAAGCAGCAGCGGATCGGCGTACGGCGCGAACTTGCGCACCACGAGATGCGCCACGCCCGCGAGCAGGCCGAGGCCGAGGCCGTACCCCAGCATGCCCGACGGCACCTCGCCGTCCAGCGCCAGGCCGACGTTGAGGTACGCGAACACCGGGATGACGACGGCGAACGCGAGCAACGCCAGCTCGGTGTTGCGGCGGCTCGGCGCCTCGATCGCGCCGATGGTGGTCGTGTTGGTGACAACGCTCATGGTGGTGAAAGGCCCCCTACGGGTGCTTACTGCTTGCCGCAGTTCGAGGCCAGCTTCTGCTCGTCCTCCGAGAGGGTGGGGCCCGGGGAGGGAGCGGCTGTGGTGGGCTTGGTGTCGGGCGAGGTCGCGCCGGCCGGGGGCTTGCTCGCCTGGTCCGCGGCCTTGTCGGCCGCGGCACGGCGCTGCTCCTGCTTCTTGCAGGCCGAGGCCTGCAGGGCGAGCTCCTGGATCTTGGTCTGGGCCTTGCCGAGGCTGCCCCCGGCGATCGTGTCCTCGACCTGCTTGCGCTGGTACGGCGGGAGGTACTTGAGTTCGATCTCGGGATGGTCCTTCTCGACCTCCGAGAGCGACAGCCAGGCGAGATCCTGGCTGATGCCCCGGTACAGCGCCACGTGCTCGTCCTTGGAACCGACGTAGTACTGCGTCTGCGTCCAGCGGTAGCCGCTGTACGCGCCGCCGCCGATCACGGCGAGCGCGAGGATCAGGAAGAAGCTCCGCTTCAGCCACTTGCGGCCAGTGCGCGGCTTGGCGAAGTCCTCGTCGGTGTAGGCACCGAACGAGCCCTGCGGCGGCATCCCGCCGTAGCCGTGGTCGTCGCCGCTGCCGGGCGGGCCGAACCCGCCCGTCGGCGGCTGCTGGTGCGAGGCCGCGCGGCCGAGCCCGGAGGCGCGGCCGGCCGGGGTCTGCATCGCTCCGCCGTCGTGGGGCTGCGCCTGGTTCTCGGCGACCGCGCCGACGATGACGGGGGTGTCGTTGAGCTGACCGGCGAGGGTGTCGCCACCGTCGACGTCGAGGACGTCGGCGACGATCACCGTGATGTTGTCGGGGCCGCCGCCGCGCAGCGCGAGCTGGATCAGCTCCTGCACGGTCTCCTGTGGGCCCTGGTAGCTGGCGAGGGTGTCCTCCATCGTCTGGTGGGAGACGACTCCGGACAGCCCGTCGGAGCAGATGAGGTAGCGGTCCCCGGCCCGGACCTCGCGGATCGACAGATCCGGTTCGACGTGGTCGCCGCTGCCCAGCGCGCGCATCAGCAGGGAGCGCTGCGGGTGGGTGGTGGCCTCCTCCTCGGTGATCCGGCCCTCGTCGACGAGCCGCTGCACCCAGGTGTGGTCCTGCGTGATCTGGGTCAGGACCCCGTCGCGCAGCAGATAGGCGCGGGAGTCGCCGACGTGCACCAGGCCGAGGCGCTGGCCCGTCCACAGCAGGGCGGTGAGCGTGGTGCCCATGCCCTCGAGCTGCGGGTCCTCCTCGACCATCATCCGCAGCTGGTCGTTGGCGCGCTGCACCGCGGCACCGAGCGAGGTGAGGATGTCCGAGCTCGGGACGTCGTCGTCGAGGGTGACGAGGGTGGAGATCACCTCGGAGGAGGCGACCTCACCGGCGGCCTGGCCGCCCATGCCGTCGGCGATCGCCAGCAGCCGCGGCCCGGCGTAACCGGAGTCCTCGTTGCCCTCGCGGATCATGCCCTTGTGGGACCCGGCGGCGAAGCGCAGTGACAGACTCATGCGCACCTGCCCTGTCGACGCCGCCTCGGGGTACAGCCGGTCTCGAGCCACACTGCCCACCCTCCGGTCGGGAGCCCGTGCCGGTGCGCGGCCCGGACCTGCCGGTCCGCCGCGCGATCCGTCGTGGGGACCGCCTCGGCCCGCTCGCTCCGCTCGCACTCATACATGACGTAGCACTACTTCCGCAGCTCGATGACGGTCTTGCCGATGCGGATCGGCGCGCCCAGCGGAATCGGTGTGGCGGTGGTGAGGCGGGTCCGGTCGAGATACGTGCCGTTGGTGGACCCGAGATCCTCGACGATCCACTGCCCGTCCCGGTCCGGGTAGATCCTGGCATGCCGGCTGGAGGCGTAGTCGTCGTCCAGCACGATCGTCGAATCGTGGGCCCGGCCGAGCGTGATGGTCTGCCCCTGCAGGGCGACCGTCGTGCCGGTGAGGGTGCCCTCGGAGACGACCAGTTTCGTCGGGGCGCCACGGCGCTGGCGGCCGCCGCCTCCGCTCTGCTGGCCGCGCTGCTGGGGAGGCGCGGCCGCCTGGCGTGCGTTGTTCTGCTGCGGTCTGGCGTCCTGGCGCCGCGAACCGCGCTGTGTGACACGTGTGCCGAACAGATCGCTGCGGATGACCTGGACGGCCACGATGACGAACAGCCACAGAACGGCCAGGAAACCCAACCGCATGACCGTCAGGGTCAGCTCTGACATTGCCCCCGCTTCACCCTTCGGCTTGCCGGTAAACGATGGTGGTGCTGCCCACGACGATCCGCGAGCCGTCGCGGAGCGTAGCGCGGGTGGTGTGCTGCCCGTCCACCACGATGCCGTTGGTGGATCCGAGATCCTGGATCGTCGAGGGCGTTCCGGTCCGGATCTCGCAGTGCCGGCGCGAAACGCCGGGATCGTCGATCCTCACGTCCGCGTCGGTGCTGCGGCCAAGGACCAGGGTCGGGCGGGAGATCTGGTGGCGGGTGCCGTTGATCTCGATCCAGCGGCGCACCTGGGCGCCGGAGGAAGGCATCGGGCCGGCCGCGCCGGCCGCGGGACGGCCGGCGGCCGGAGCCGTGCGCTGGGGGCTGCCCGGCGGCGGGGCCGCGGGCATCGGCGGAGCGCCGACAGGCGGGTAGCCGTAGCCACCGGGGGCGCGGCCCTGCTGCTGGTGGCCGGCGGCGGGCGGCTGCGGCTGTGACGAACTCGACGCGAGGGTGCGGCTGCGCACCCGGTACAGACCGGTGTCGAGGTCGTCGGCCTTCTCCAGATGGACCTTGATGGGGCCCATGAAGGTGTAGCGCTGCTGCTTGGCGTAGTCGCGGACCAGGCCGGACAGCTCGTCGCCGAGTTGGCCCGAGTAGGGGCTGAGACGCTCGTAGTCGGGCGTGCTCAGCTCGACGATGAAGTCGTTGGGAACGACAGTCCGCTCGCGGTTCCAGATCGTGGCGTTGTTGTCGCACTCGCGCTGGAGAGCGCCCGCGATCTCGACGGGCTGGACCTCGGACTTGAAGACCTTGGCGAAGGTGCCGTTGACCAGACCTTCGAGACGCTGCTCGAAACGCTTCAGGACTCCCATGGGGCACCTCCTCCGTCGTTGCCGTCCTGGTACTGCTTACTGATCGTATCCACGCGTCGGGAAATCGGCTGGTTCCCCTTCTCTGCCCTGTGGACGAGTGTCACCTCTCACACGGATCGTAGAGGCGGCCTGTGGACAGTGTCCCGCACCCGGGCAGCGTCCTGGGAGACTGGGGCGACGCGGCGGGGCGGCCGGTGGGTGGTCCGTCCCGTTCCTCCCGGTACTCGACAGCTTCCCTCGCCGGTACGCCACCACGTTCCTCGCCGGTACGCGCCCGCGTTCTTCGGCGGTACGCGCCCGCCTTCCTCGCCGGTGCTCGGCCGCCGTGCCCGCCCGGACGCGACCGACTCGCTCCCGCTGCTCGATCGATTCGTCGGGCCCTCCTTCTTCTTCCCGCTTCTTCTTGTGGCCGGTGTCTCTTCCCTCGCTCGTGTCTCCTCCCTCCCTGTTCACTGGGCGGGCGGCCGAAACAACGGATGTGAATCCACGGTCAGCGGCGTGCTAATCTTCTGATGTCGCCAGGCGCTCGCACCGAAAGGTGAGGGAGCCCGGAGCACACCCAATGCGCGGGTGGCGGAATAGGCAGACGCGCTGGATTCAGGTTCCAGTGCCCGAAAGGGCGTGGGGGTTCAACTCCCCCCTCGCGCACCAGACGGAAGCCCCGTAGGTCATCGACCTACGGGGCTTCCGCGTTGTCCGCGTCGCTTTGCGTTTCGCGTTGCTCGGCTTTGTTCGGGGTGGGGCCGGTCGCGAGGGTGGTGTGCGACGTTCGTCGCACCAGGGGGCGACGAAAGTGGGCCGCGGGCGGGGCGGGGCGCTGCCTAGGGTGCGAGCGTGGACGCGTCTTCGAAGATCAGAGCCGGGATCGGCGCCGGACGGCGGTGGTTCGCGGCGCCCGGCATGTGGTCACGGCGCAGGGCCGCCGGCGAGGCGGTCCTCGCGGTGGTGATGGCGCTGCTCGCGGCCGGGACCGAGGAGCTGGTCGGCGGCGAGGGATGGCGGCTCGCCTGGGTCGCGCTGACCGCCGCCCTGCTGTCATTGCTGCGGCGCCGGCTGCCCGCGACGGTACTGATCGCGACCGGGGGGCTCGCGCCGCTCGTCCCGGGGTTCCTGGTGCTGCTGATCCTCGTCGGCTGGTCGGCGGGAAGCCATGTCGCCGGCGCCGGACGCGCACTGATGGCGTACACCGTCTCGTACGTACTGAACGTCGGCACGACCCTGCTGGAGTCCTGGGACCAGCAGCGGTTGCTCAGCCTCGTGCTGCTCACGACGCTTTACTACCTGGCGACGACGCTGGCACCCGGGCTCGCCAACCGGTACTGGACCCAGCGCCGGACGCTGCTGCACGCCCTGCAGGAACGCAACGCCCAACTGCTGCGCGAGCGCGTCATGGTGGCGAGCCAGGCGCGGCTGCGGGAGCGGCAGCGGATCGCCCAGGACATGCACGACAGCCTCGGACACCAGCTGGCGCTCATATCGGTGCACACCGGCGCCCTTGAAGTGGACAAGGAACTGACCGACCGGCAGCGCGAGGCGGTCGGGGTGCTGCGCAACGCGTCGGTGACCGCGATGCACGAGCTGCGCGAGGTCGTCGGCATCCTCCGGGACGGAATCGAGGCACCGGACACGGAGCCCGTCCTACCCGCGCGGGCCGGTGACGAATCGGGACGGGCGGCACGGGGGACCGCCGGTATCGAGGGGCTCGTGGAGGCGGCACGGGCCGCGGGGAACCAGGTGGAGCTGCGCCGGCTCGGGGGCTACCAGCCGCTGCCGCCCGCCGCCGACCACGCGGCGTACAGGATCGTCCAGGAGGCGCTGACCAACGCCTACAAGCATGCGCCGGGTGCCCAGATCGAGGTCGAGCTGCGCTACGAGCCGGACTCGTTCGTGGTGGAGATCGTCAACGAGGCGGCCGCGGAGCCGCCGCGTGACGTGGTGAGCGGCGGTCAGGGGCTGACCGGGCTGCACGAGCGGGCCCGGCTGGTCGGCGGCATGGTCCACGCCGGCCCGGTGGACGACGGGGGCTTCCGGGTCGCCGGAGTCCTGCCGTACGGCGTCGTGGAGGCAGCACCTTTGGTCGATGTGGCCGACGACTTCCGGCAGCAGTCGACGGCACCCGTGATCGGCGACGGTGGACGGGTGTCAGTCGGACCGGCCGACTGGACGTTCACGGAGCGGGAGTTGGCGATGGCGCTGAGCGGGGGCAGGAGCAAGGGAGGCGGGGTCGCGCTGGGGTGCGGGATCGCGTTCGCGGCGCTGGTGCTGCTGATGGTGGTCGTGGGCTTCGGTATCTACTTCCTGATGGGATCGGTGAAGGAGGGGATGATCGATCCGGGCCAGTACGACGCTGTGAAGGTCGGCATGGCCGAGCAGGAGGTCCGCGACCAGCTCCCCTCCGGAGACACGCTCGCCACCACGGGTCTGCATGGCAGAGGGCCCGCGGAGCCCGAGGGGTCGAAGTGCCTGGTGCTGATGTCCTCGGAGATGGGGGAAGGGATCGAGACGGAGCCGGTTTTCCGGTTCTGCTTCAAGGACGGCAAGCTGATCGAGAAGAAGTCGTACGAGGTCAAGCGGTAGCGCTGGCCCGCCCGTATCGGTAGCCGTGGGGGAGTAGCTGTGGCAGGGCAGCGCATCAGGGTCGTGATCGCCGATGACGAGCCGTTGATCAGGGCCGGGATCCGGATGATCCTCACCTCGGACCCGGAGATCGAGGTCGTCGCGGAGGCCGCGAACGGTCGGGAGGCGGTCGAGGAGGCGCGGGCGCATGCCGCCGACGTGGTGCTGCTCGACATCCAGATGCCGGTGCTCGACGGGCTCTCCGCCCTGCCGGAGCTGCGCAGGGCCGCGCCGTCGGCGCGGGTGATCGTGCTGACGACCTTCGGCGAGCGGGAGAACGTGCTGCGGGCGCTGGAACACGGGGGCGCCGGGTTCCTGCTCAAGGACACGGCGCCGGCCGAGCTGATCAGGGCGGTTCGGGCCGCGGCGGCCGGGGACGCGTACCTCTCGCCGGCCGCCACCCGGCACGTGGTCGAGCGTCTGGCCTCGGGGCGGGAGGCGGCGCGCGCGGAGGAGGCCAGGGGGCGGGTGGCGGCGCTGAGTGAACGGGAGCGTGAGGTGCTCGCGCTGCTGGGGGAGGGGCTGTCCAACGCGGACGCGGGCAGGCGGCTGCATATGAGCGAGGCGACGGTGAAGACGTATGTGAGCCGGATCCTGGCCAAGCTGGGCTGCGAGAACCGGGTCCAGGCGGCACTGCTGGCGAGGGACGCGGGTCTGTAGCGGGACGGGAGCCGGGGGCGCACCGTCGTCGGGCCGGGCTTGGCCGGAGCTGGCGGTGCGCGGTCGTGGTGGCGGGGCGGGTGTTCAGCGAGGGGCGTCGGGGCTGCCGGCGGTGCCCGCGGCGTTGTAGCGGAGCAGGTACGCGGCGAACCGGGCGAGGTCCTCGGCCGACCAGTCCTTGAGGCGTTCCTGGTATGCGGCCAGACGGCTCGCCTGGGTGGAGGAGAGGACGGCGGCGCCCGCCTCCGTCGGGTGGAGGACCTGGACGCGGTGGTCGTCCGGGTCCGGGCGGCGCTCGACCAGACCCAGCTTCTCCAGGCCCGCGACCTGTCGGCTGACCGTCGACTTGTCCAGCAGGTAGTGCGCGGCGAGATCCGTGGCGCGGCAGCCCTGCTGGTCGACGATGTGCGCGAGCAGTGTGTACGAGACGAGCGGCAGCTCGGGATGGAGCCGGGCCGCCGCGGCGCGTGCCCGGCGCGCGAACGCCGTCAGCTCCCGCTGGATGATGTCGACGGATGACTCGCGCGCGCCGTCGGTCATGGTGCGCTCCTCGCTGTGGTTCGCGGACTGTCCCGCTTCAGTTGTATAGTACAACGGTTACTTAGTTGTAAAAGCCAACCATGGAGGTCTGCTCGTGTCCGCCCGACCCGCCCCCACAGGAACGAACGCCCCGGGCGCGCTGCGGCACGTCCTCGGGCACCTGCTCACCCCGCTCCTGATGTGCGTCGGCATGGGGCTCGCCTACCTCGGCGCCTTCCACGCCCCCCAACCTCACGACCTGCGGGTCGATGTCGTCGGCTCCGGACCCAGCGCCCAGGTCCTCGCCCAGACCCTCCACGACAAGGGCGACGGCGCCCTCGACGTCCGTACCGTCACAGACCGGGACACGGCCGTCTCCGCCCTGCGCGAGCGGTCCAGCTTCGGCGCCTACATACCCGGCACCCGCCCCGAACTGCTCGTGGCCTCCGCTTCCTCGGACACCAGCGCCATGGCGGTGGAGAAGGTCTTCACCAAGGTCGCCGCCGGACAGGGCGCGCCGCTCACGGTGACCGACGTCGCCCCCGTCTCCGACGGCGACCCCACCGGACAGGGCATCTTCTTCCTGCTCGTCGCCCTCAGCATCGGCTCGTACGCCTCCGTCGCCGTGATCGGCGGCGCCGGTGCGGTACTGCCCCTACGGATCAGGGCGCTGCTCGCCGCCGGCATGTCGCTCGTCGTCAGCCTCATCGGCACTGTCTTCGCCGGACCGATGTTCCACCTCGTCGACCAGGGCCTCGCCGGCGTCTGGGCCATGTCCTGGCTCTACTCGGTCGGCATCCTGCTGATCGGCGTCGGACTCCACACCTTCCTGCGCCGCTGGACGACCCTCGGCGTCATGGTGCTGTTCGTGATGCTCAACTTCACCAGCTCCGGCGGCATCTACCGGCCCGAACTCCAGCCCGGCTTCTTCGGCGCCCTGCACGCCTTCTGGAACGGCGCCGGCTTCGTCGAGGGCGTCCGCAGCCATGTGTACCTCGACGGCCACGGCCTCGGCGGACACCTCCTGGTCCTCGCGCTGTGGTTCCTCGCCGGAGTCGCCATGACCGCCCTCGCCGGACTGGCCGAGGCACGCCGCCGGCCGCTCGGGGCACAGACCGAGAAGACCGAGAAGACCGAGAAGACCGAGGAGAGCGAGGAGAACGAGGAGGAGATGGAAGAGGCCGTCGGCGTGTAGGTACACCCCCTGCGGTCAGTCAGTTGTCCACAGCACATGGGTTGTCCACAGGGGGAAGACGACCCGAACAGCCCGGCGGTACGGTCGTGCCCGGTTGATGGTTGATGTTGGACATCGCACCGGACAGGCGCGACATCGGGGGAGGACGTCCCATGGGCGAGAACCAGGCAGCGGTACCAGGACAGCGGAGCACGGGCAGCGAGCGCAACCCGCACGTACCAGGGTTCGCGGCGCGCACCGCCACGGGAGCGACAGACTCCCCCAAGCAACAGGGCAAGCGGCTGCGCCAACACGTCCCGCGCTCCGCCCACAAGGAACTGTCGCTGCCGGCCGACCGGCCCGACGCGGTCCGCGCCGTCGAGGAGTCGAGCCGCGACCGGGTACCGGAACTCGCGCCGATACGCGTCGGCAGAATGGCCGCGAGCCCCTTCGCGTTCCTGCGCGGCTCCGCCGGCCTGATGGCCCACGACCTCGCCGGCTCACCCGTCACCGGCATCGCCGCCCAGATATGCGGCGACGCCCACGCGGCCAACTTCGGCCTCTACGGCGACGCCCGCGGCGGGCTCGTCATCGACCTCAACGACTTCGACGAGACCGTCGTCGGCCCCTGGGAATGGGACCTCAAGCGGCTGGCCACCTCCCTCGTCCTCGCCGGACGGGAGGTGGGCGCCGGCGAGGAAACCTGCCGGGCCGCCGCGTTCGACACCGTCGGCGCCTACCGCCGGACCATGCGGCTGCTGGCCCGACTCCCCGTCCTCGACGCCTGGAACGCGATCGCCGACGAGGAACTCGTCTCCCACACCGACGCCCGCGACCTGATCGGCACCCTCGAACGGGTCTCGGAGAAGGCCAGGAACAACACCAGCGCCCGGTTCGCCGCCAAGTCCACCGAGACCGTGACCCACGAAGAAGGCGGCGGTCGTCGGTTCGTCGACGCGCCACCGGTGCTGCGACGGGTACCGGACACGGAAGCGGCCGAGGTCGTCGCCTCCCTCGGCCCGTACCTCGAAACCGTCTCCGAGGACCGGCTGCCGCTCCTCGCGCGCTACGCCGTCCACGACGTCGCGTTCCGGGTCGTCGGCACCGGCAGCGTCGGCACCCGCTCCTACGTGGTGCTGCTCCTCGACCACCGGGGCGAGGCGCTCGTGCTCCAGGTGAAGGAGGCACGGCCCTCCGCCCTGCTCCCCCACCTCCCGGCCGTCGGCTTCCCGGTCGAGGACCCGGGGCACGAGGGGCGGCGCGTGGTGCTCGGACAGAAACGAATGCAGGTCGTCAGCGACATCCTTCTCGGCTGGACCACCGTGCGGGGGCGTCCCTTCCAGGTGCGCCAGTTCCGCAACCGCAAGGGCAGCGTCGACCCGGCCGCCCTCACCCCGGACCAGCTCGACGACTACGGCCGTATGACCGGCGCGCTGCTGGCCCGGGCCCACGCGCACAGCGCCGACCCACGGCTGATAGCCGGCTACTGCGGCAAGAACGAGGAGCTGGACGAGGCGATCACGGCGTTCGCCGTGGCGTACGCCGACCGCACCACCGCGGACCACGCCGAACTGGTGACGGCGGTGAACGACGGCCGTATCGCGGCGGAGCTCGGCGTGTGACGGCGGCGGGCTGCCGACGCGGGTAGCCGAGGCCGGCTGCTGGCGATTGGTCGCCGACGACCGGCTGCCGACGATCGGCGACGCAGGGCAAGGGGGCGGGGAGGGGCGGGGGAGGGAGGGGGGAGGGGCCCCCGAGGACCGTAGGCTGGTGGGGTGACGAGCCGGAACGAGGACGTTGACGTGGACCGACACACGGACCCAGCCGTGGATCCAGGCGCTGGGCAGGGCCCCGACGAGGGCGCCGGCCAGCTTTCGGCCGAGAACCCTGGCCAGGGCACGGACGGGACCCCGGACGAGAACGCCGGCCAGGGGACCGACGGGGTCGCGGCCGAGAGCGTTGGGCAGATTCCGAACGAGGGCAGCGGCCAAGGCCCTGAGCAGGGGGCGGGTGCGGAGCGGCCCGAGGCGCGGCTGGAGAAGGCCGTGCGGGTGGCCGAGCAGGCGCTGATCGAGTTCGAGATCGCCGTGGAGACGTTCCGGGTGGAGGTGGAGAACTTCTCCCGATTGCATCACCAGAAGCTCGGCCCCATGTACACGCGGCTCGACGAGCTGGACGCGCAGATCGCCGAGGCGCGCGCGGCCAGGACCGGGGATCCGGAGGATGTGCGCCGGGCCCAGGAGGCGCGCGCGGCCGTCATGCCGATGCCCGGTGTCGACGAGCTCTTCCACGACTGGATGGACTCCGACGGGCTGTCCGCCGAGGCCGCCGCGATGCTGACCGAGCAGCCGGTGCAGCCGCCGAAGCGCGTCAGGCCGGGCGAGGAGGCCCGCAAGCTGTATCGCGAGCTGGCCCGCAAGGCACACCCCGATCTGGCCCGGGAGGACGACGAGCGCAAGCGGCGCGAGGAGTTCATCACCCGGGTGAACGCGGCGTACGCCCGTGGTGACGCGGCGATGCTCCGCGAGCTGTCCGAGGAGTGGGCGGCCGGTCCGGCGCCCGCCGAGGAGCGGCTGAGCGAGAGCGAGGAGCTGTACGCGCGTCTCGAGTGGCTGTCGCAGCGCAAGGAGCTGTTGAGCGTGGTCGCGCGTGAGCTGGAGGAGAGCGCGATCGGCGCGATGCTGCGGATGGCGCCCGACGACCCGGACCGGCTCCTGGAGGAGATCGCCGAGCAGCTGCTCGCGCAGGTGTCGGAGCGTGAGGCTGAGCTGGCCGGGCTGGTGCAGTAGTTTTTCGAAGAGCTCGAGTTCGTTCGAGCGGCTGAGACGAGAGAAGGCAAGTCCCATGAATTTCGCCCCGCTGCCCTCGGTGGACGCTGCCTCCGTGCCGGCCGATGCCCTGGTGCTGGATGTCCGGGAGGACGACGAGTGGGTGGCCGGTCATGTCGAGGGCGCCCTGCACGTTCCGATGAGCGATTTCGTGGCGCGCTTCGGTGAGGTGACGGAGGCGGTGGCCGATGGGCGCCGCGCGTATGTGATGTGTCGCGTGGGCGGTCGGTCGGCGCAGGTCACGCAGTACCTGGTGCAGCAGGGGATCGACGCGGTGAACGTCGACGGCGGCATGCTCGCCTGGGACGGTGCCGGGCGTCCGATGGTGACGGACAGCGGTAGCCCGGCCTTCGTCCTCTGAGCGGTTCGCGGATTCGCCCCTGAGGGGTCCGCGGGCTTCGCGGGGGCGCTTCAGGTGAGGGGGTGGGCGGCCAGGAGGTCGCCCAGGGCCTCCTCGTGGGCCGCGGCGGGACCGAGGGAGAGTTCCAGCTGCTTGGCCCAGGCGTGGTAGCGGTGCAGGGGGTAGTCGGTGTCGGCGCCGAAGCCGCCGTGCAGGTGCTGGGCGGTCTGC
The DNA here is from genome assembly GCF_040611675.1 of Streptomyces sp. NPDC006551. Classification (NCBI taxonomy): domain Bacteria; kingdom Bacillati; phylum Actinomycetota; class Actinomycetes; order Kitasatosporales; family Streptomycetaceae; genus Streptomyces; species Streptomyces sp. NPDC006551. Next base: position 93,011 of record NZ_JBEXOT010000003.1, on the reverse strand, counting down.
ACCACGCGGCGTACGCCTTCGGACGCCCAGATCTTGGCGACGGCGATGTCGGCGTCCGCGGGGAGGGGGCCGCCGGCCGAGGTGCTGATCCGCCAGGCGGCCTGCCAGAGGGTGACCTCCATGGCGCGCAGGTCGATGTAGCGGTCGGCGGCCTGGACGGCGACGGCCTGGAAGGTGGCGACGGGGTGGCCGAACTGTTCCCGCTTGCCGGTGTACCGGCTCGTCATGGTGAGGACGGCTTCGCCGAGGCCGAGGGCGAGGGCGCAGGTTCCGGTGGCGAGGACGGCGCGCAGCCATTCCCAGGCGCCGTCGGTGTCGATGACGGAGTCGGCGTCGAGGCGGACGGAGTCGAGGTGGAGCTCGGCGAGGAGTTCTCCGCTGGTGGAGTACTGCTCGGCGAGGGTGAGGCCGTCGTGGGTGCGGGGCAGCAGGGCGAGGACGGTGCGGCCTTCGGCGGTGTGGGCGGGGACGGCGATGAGGTCGGCGCCGTGAGCCCAGGGGACGGCGCTCTGGAGGCCGTCGAGGATCCAGTGGGCGCCGTCACGGAGGGCGGTGACGGCGAGTTCGGCGGGGTCGTGGCCGCTGCGGCCGTTGGAGGCGGCGGTGAGGACGAGTTCGCCTCGGCCGACGCGGGGCAGGAGGTCGGCGGCCGTGCGGCCGGTGGCGTACCTCTCGACGGTCATGGCGACGGCGCTGGTTTCCAGCAGGGGGACGCGGGCGAGGACGCGGGCGGATTCGCGCAGGACGAGGCAGAGCGCGATGGTGTCGAGGCCCGCGCCGCCGTGTGCGGGGGTGAGGACGAGGCTGAGGAGGTCGGCGGCGGCGAGGCGGGACCAGAGGGGCCGGTCGATGTCCTCGGCGACGGCGCCCGGGGTGAGGGCGGGGCTGGGTACTCCGTCGGGCGTGACGTCCGAGAAGACCGCCCGGGCCGCCTCGACTGCCGCCTGCTGTTCCTCGGTGAAGGTGAAGTCCACAGCCTTTCCCTCCCGTTGCTGCCCGATACCGGTTCGTGACGGCCCGTCGCCTGACAGGCCGTCAACATAGAACACGTTCTAGGCGATGGGAAGGGCTGCGCGTGGAAGGGCGGCGTCAGCGGTCGAAGTCCAGCTCCACTTCCGCGGTGGCCGGGTGGGACTGGCACGCCAGGACGTATCCGGCGTCGGTCTCCTCCGGCTCCAGGGCGAAGTTGCGGTCCATCCGCACCTCGCCGCCGACCAGGAAGGCGCGGCAGGTGCCGCACACCCCGCCCTTGCAGGCGTACGGGGCGTCGGCGCGGGCCCGCAGCACGGTGTCGAGGAGGGTCTCCCCCTCCTGCACGGGCCAGTTGCCGGAGCGGCCGTGCAGGGTGGCCGTCAGTGTGGCGTGGACGGGCGCGTTCGCGGTGGGCGCCGAGGCGGGTGCCGAGCCGTCGTCGACGTGGAAGATCTCCTGGTGGATCCGCCCGCGTTCCACACCGAGTCCGCGCAGAGCGCGCTCGGCGCCCTGGACGAGGCCGAAGGGGCCGCACAGGAACCAGCCGTCGATCTCGTCGACCGGCAGCAGGGCGGGCAGCAGGGCGGTGAGCCGTTCCTTGTCGAGCCGTCCGGACGGCAGGCCCGACTGCTGCTCCTCGCGGGAGAGGACGGTGACGAGCTGGAAGCGGTCGGGGAAGCGGTCCTTGAGGTCGGCCACCTCGTCGAGGAACATCGTGGAGGACGCGGTGCGGTCGCTCCGGACGAGGCAGAACCGGGCCTCCGGTTCCTGGGCGAGCAGGGTGGCCGCCATGGAGAGGACCGGGGTGATGCCGCTGCCGCCGACGATGGCAGCGAAGTGCCCGGGTCGGGGCGCGAGGAGGAAGCGGCCCATCGGCTCCATGACCTCGATGGTGTCGCCGACGGCCAGTTCCTTGAGCGCGTACGTGGAGAACTCGCCGCCGTCGACAAGTCGGATGCCCACGCGCAGCACGGGTTCCTGTCCGGCCGGGGATGCCGGTGCGCAGATCGAGTACGTGCGGCGGATCTCCTCGCCGTTCGACGCGGTGCGGCGTAGGGCGAGGTGCTGGCCGGGGGTGTGGCGGTAGGTCTCGCGCAGCTCGGGCGGGACCGCGAAGGTGACGGCCACCGAGTCGTCCGTGAGCTGCTCGACGTCGCTCACCCGGAGCGGATGGAACCCAGCCCGTCCGGCGCTTGAGGGCAACATCTACAACTCCTTGAAGTGGTCGAACGGTTCGCGGCAGGCGACGCACCGGCGCAGCGCCTTGCACGCGGTGGAGGAGAAGCGGCTCAGCAGCTCGGTGTCGGTGGAGCCGCAGTGGGGGCAGCGGATCGCGAGGGTGAGCGGTACCGGTCCTCCGGCGGGGCCCTGCGGGCGGGGCGGCGCGATCCCGAAGTCGGCGAGTTTGCGCCGGCCTTCCTCGCTGATGTCGTCGGTCGACCAGGCGGGGGCGAGGACGGTGACGACGGACACCTCCTGGACGCCGTGGTCGTGCAGCGCGCGCTCGATGTCCGAGGACATCGTCTCGATGGCGGGGCAGCCGGTGTACGTCGGGGTCAGCGCGATCTCGACCTTGCCGGGTCCGAGAACCCGCGCCCCCCGCAGGACGCCGAGCTCCTCCAGGGTGAGGACGGGCAGCTCCGGGTCGGGAACGGCGCCGGCGATCCGGCTCAGCTCCTCCTCCAGGGCTGTCATGGTCACCATGTCGCGCCCGGGTGGCTGCGGTGCAGATGCTGCATCTCGGCGAGCATCCTTCCGAAGGACTCGGTGTGGAGCCCTTGTCGGCCGGCGCCCGCGCTCCAGGCGCCGCCGCGCGGCCCGTCGGGGAGGGTGAGCGTGGCGCGTTCGAGGACGGCGGTGACCGAGTCCAGCCAGGCGGTTTCCATGGCCTTGTGGTCGATGTCGAGTCCTTCGACGGGCTGGAACAGTTCGCCGGTGTAGCGCCACAGGGCGTCGCAGGCGCGCTGCATCCGGTCGTGGCTCTCGGTGGTGCCGTCGCCGAGGCGCAGGGTCCAGTGTTCGGCGTGGTCCTGGTGGTAGGCGACTTCCTTGACGGCCTTGGCGGCGAGGCCGGCCAGGGGGCTGTCGCCGGTCGCCAGCCGGGCGTAGAGGAGCCGCTGGTAGGTGGAGAAGTAGAGCTGGCGGGCGATGGTGTGGGCGAAGTCGCCGTTCGGCTGCTCGACGAGCTGGACGTTGCGGAAGGCCCGTTCCTCGCGGAGGTAGGCCAGTTCGTCCTCGTCTCCGACGAGGGAGAGCAGGACCCGGGCCTGGCCGAGCAGGTCGAGGGCGATGTTGGCGAGGGCGACGTCCTCTTCCAGGACGGGGGCGTTGCCCGCCCACTCCCCCAGCCGTTGGGCGAGCACCAGTGCGTCGTCGCCGAGGGCGAGTGCGGCCTCCGTGGTCAGTGCGGTGTCGCTCACAGGTGCTTCACCCCCTCCGGGATGTCGTAGAACGTCGGGTGCCGGTAGGGCTTGTCCGCCGACGGTTCGAAGAAGGGGTCCTTCTCGTCGGGGGAGGAGGCGGTGATCGCGGTGGAGGGGACCACCCAGATCGACACGCCTTCGTTGCGGCGGGTGTAGAGGTCGCGGGCGTTGCGCAGGGCCATTTCCGCGTCGGGTGCGTGCAGGCTGCCCGCGTGGGTGTGGGACAGTCCGCGGCGCGATCGCACGAACACCTCCCACAGGGGCCATCCGTCGGTGGTCATGCCCGTGCCTCCCCGTCCTGCTGGTCCGCGCGCGTGCCGCGCTCGGCGTGCTCGGTGTTCTTGTCGTGCGCGGTGTGGCTGCCGTGCCCGTCGTGCCTGTCGTGCTTTTCGTGCTTCTCGGCGTAGGCCGCGGCGGCCTGCCTGACCCAGGCGCCGTCCTCGTGCGCTTGGCGCCGCTTGCTGAGCCGCTGTTCGTTGCAGGGGCCGTTGCCCTTGAGGACTTCCCAGAACTCGGTCCAGTCGATCGGCCCGAAGTCGTAGTGGCCGCGCTCCTCGTTCCAGCGCAGGTCCGGGTCGGGGAGGGTGAGTCCGAGGGCCTCGGCCTGCGGGACGGCGATGTCGACGAACCGCTGGCGCAGCTCGTCGTTGGAGTGCCGCTTGATCTTCCAGGCCATCGACTGGGCGGAGTGGGCCGACTCGTCGTCCGGCGGGCCGAACATCATCAGCGAGGGCCACCACCAGCGGTTGACGGCGTCCTGCGCCATCGCGTGCTGGGCCTCGGTGCCCTGGGAGAGGGCGAGCAGCGCTTCGTACCCCTGCCGCTGGTGGAAGGACTCCTCCTTGCAGATCCGGACCATCGCGCGGGCGTACGGGCCGTAGGAGCAGCGGCAGAGCGGGACCTGGTTGGTGATGGCCGCGCCGTCGACCAGCCAGCCGATGGCGCCGACGTCGGCCCAGGTCAGCGTGGGGTAGTTGAAGATCGAGGAGTACTTCTGGCGGCCGGAGTGGAGCTTGTCGAGCAGCTCGTCGCGGCTGGTGCCGAGCGTTTCGGCGGCGCTGTACAGATACAGGCCGTGGCCGGCCTCGTCCTGCACCTTCGCCATGAGGATCGCCTTGCGCCGAAGAGAGGGCGCGCGGGTGATCCAGTTGGCCTCCGGCTGCATGCCGATGATCTCGGAGTGGGCGTGCTGGGCGATCTGGCGGACGAGGGAGGCGCGGTAGGCGTCGGGCATCCAGTCGCGCGGCTCGATGCGTTCGTCGGCGGCGACGGCGGCGTCGAACGCCGCCTCATAGGCGTCCTGGGGCGCTGCCGTGGCCACGGCCGTGGCTGGGCCCTGTCCGGCCCGCGCGTCCTGTGCGTCCGCGGTCGCTGTTGTCGCTGCCGTCCCTGCCGTCATCTGATCCCCTACCGACCGATCGTTCGGTTGAATGACTTCAATGGTGGGTCGGCGGCCCGTATGGTGTCAACCCTGTGGATAACGCGGTGGGCCGATCGGGATCGGGGCGGGATGGACGCGTACGACGACGAGGATGTGCGTGAGGAGCCCCGCGCGGGCGCCGGCATCGCCTCACTGTCGCTGCCGTACCAGGTCGTCGCCGCTGTCGCCCTTGCCGTGATCGGGGTCTTCGCCTGTGCCCACCTCGCGATGGTGTTTCTGCACGTCGCGCCCTCGAACACGCTGACCAAGCAGCATGGCGAGGCGGTCGACGGCTGGGTCTACCCCGAGTTCGAACAGAACTGGAAGCTGTTCGCGCCCAACCCGCTCCAGCAGAACGTCGCCGTCCAGGTGCGCGCCGAGGTCGCCGGCGACGACGGGGGCCGGCGCACCACCGGCTGGATCGACCTGTCCGCGCAGGACGCGGAGGCGATCCGCGGCAGCCTGCTCCCCAGTCACGTCGACCAGAACGAGCTCCGCCGGGCGTGGGACTTCTACCTCAACTCCCACACCGACGACCACCGGCCCAACGGTCTGCGCGGCCGGCTCTCCGAGAGCTACATGCGCCGGATCGTGATGCTCCGGCTCGGCGAGCAGGATCTCGGCGGCACGGTGGAGCGGATACAGCTCCGCTCCTCGGCGCGCGCGATCCCGGCCCCGGTGTGGAGCACCGAGAAGATCGACACCGAGCCGGTGTACCGGGAGGTTCCCTGGTGGACGGTGAGCACGGCCGATCTGCCCGGCCGGGCGCGGGACGACCGTACGGAGGCGGACCGGTGAACCGACCAGCAGGGGCGGCACGCGGCCGCGACGCCCGTGAGCCGTTCGACCGCCGGCTCGCCCGGGGCGTCCAGCGCGTCACCGCGTCGGCCCTCGGCCCGTACCAGACCGCCATCGTCCGGATCGGCTTCTCGCTCACCTGGCTGCTCTTCCTGCTGCGCGAGCTGCCCCACCGCCATGAGCTCTACGGGCCGGACGGCCCCTGGTCGTGGGAGATGGGACGGCAGTTGATCGCCGACAACAGTGCCTTCACGGCGCTGATGTGGTCGGACGGCCGGCTGTGGTTCGAGATCGTCTACGGACTCGCCGTGCTCTCCGCCGTCCTGCTGCTGCTGGGCTGGCACACCCGCGCCGTGTCGGTGGTCTTCATGGCCGGGGTGCTGTCGCTGCAGAATCGCTCCATCTTCGTGGGGGACGGCGGCGACAACGTCGTGCACCTCGCCGCGATCTATCTCGTCCTGACCCGCTGCGGGCAGGTCTGGTCCCTGGACGCCCGCCGAGCCGCACGGCACGAGCGCGAGGCCCGTTCCGCCCGTGAAGCCCGTGAGGCCGGCCACCACCCGCCCCCGTGGCCGCGGCGCGATGTCGTGGGACCGCTGCTGTGGACCGTGCTCGGCGGCTTCCTGCTCGCCGCCACCGCCTTCTCCGGCGTCACGGGTGAGCCATGGCTGCTGGTGCTGTTGTGGGTGCTGTGGCTGGGGCAGGCGCTGTGGTGGCTGGTGTGCCGTCACGCGTCCGGCGAGCCGCGCACGCTCCTCGACGTGCTGGCCAACCTCGTCCACAACGCCACGCTCGTCGTGATCATGGCCGAGGTCTGTCTGATCTACGCCACGGCCGGCTGGTACAAGATCCAGGGCTCGCGCTGGCAGGATGGCACCGCGCTGTACTACCCGCTCGAGCTGGACTACTTCACCCCCTGGCCCGCCCTCTCCGACCTGCTGGGCTCCAGCGGGGTGATGGTGATGGCGCTGACCTACGGCACCGTGCTCGTCCAGGTCGCCTTCCCCTTCACGCTCTTCAACCGCAAGGTCAAGAACGTCCTGCTGGTCGCGATGATGCTGGAGCACGCGGGGATCGCCGTGCTCCTGGGGCTTCCCGTCTTCTCACTGGCGATGATCTCCGCGGACGCGGTGTTCCTGCCGACGGCGTTCCTGGTGGGCCTCGGCGCGGCGGTGGGGCGCGGCCGGGACCGGCTGCTGTCGCGGCTGCCCGGCGGTGCGGTGCCGAAGCAGCGCCGTGCGGGTGAGGAGCCGGCCCCCCGTACCCTCGTCGGGTGAGCACCACCGACGAGAACCCCGAGGCCGGCGGGTCGACCGAGCCGATCCAGTACGACGACGGGTACGCGCCCGAGGTCGGTGTCGGTCCGCACCCGCAGCCCTGGCCCCAGGGCGTGCGCTACGACCCGGAGCTGCTGGCCGGCGGGGACCGGCGCAATGTCGTCGACCGGTACCGGTACTGGACACGCGAGGCGATCGTCGCCGACCTGGACACCCGGCGTCACGACTTCCACGTGGCGGTGGAGAACTGGGGTCACGACTTCAACATCGGTTCGGTGGTGCGGACCGCCAACGCCTTCCTGGCCAAGGAGATCCACATCGTGGGGCGGCGGCGCTGGAACCGGCGCGGCGCGATGGTCACCGATCGCTACCAGCATGTGCGCCACCACCCGGACACCGAGTCGCTGACGGCGTGGGCGGCGACCGAGGACCTGCCGATCATCGGGATCGACAACCTGCCGGGCGCGGTGCCCCTGGAGCGGACCGTGCTGCCGCGCCGCTGTGTGCTGCTCTTCGGCCAGGAGGGGCCCGGTCTCACGGAGGAGGCCCGCAAGCACGCGCTGATGGTGTGCTCGATCGCCCAGTTCGGTTCGACCCGGTCGATCAACGCGGGGGCGGCGGCCGCGATCGCCATGCACGCGTGGGTGCAGCGGTACGCCGAGATCACGGTCGATGGGGAGGCCGGCGCGACCGGGGCGGGCGCGGAGGCCCCGTAGGGCCCCCGCGCGCGGGCCTCACGCCTGGCGGCGGACCTCCACCACCCGGAAGCGGTTGGAGACGAACGCCCCGTCGCACAGGGCCGCGTTCGCGGCCGGGTTGCCGCCGGAGCCGTGGAAGTCGGAGAACGCGGCGGTCTGGTTGACGTAGACCCCGCCCGTCAGATTCAGCGAGAGCTGGGCCGACTCCTCCAGGCAGACCTCCTCGACCGCGCGCTCGGTGTCGGCGGACGTCGTGTACGCGCCGACCGTCATCGCGCCCTTCTCGCGGACCGTGCGGCGCAGCAGCTCGAGCGCGTCGGCGGTCGAGTCGACCGATACGGCGAAGGAGACCGGGCCGAAGCACTCGGAGAAGTACGCCGCCTCCGCGTCCGGCTTGGAGCCGTCCAGCTTCACGATCACGGGCGTACGGACGACGGCGTCCGGGAAGTCCGGGTTGGTCACCTCGCGGGAGGCGAGCGCCACCTCGCCGAGGCCCGCCGCGGCCTCCAGGCGCGCCTTCACGTCGGGGTTGACCAGGGCGCCGAGCAGGGCGTTCGCCCGGGCGTCGTCACCGAGGAGGCCGCCGACCGCCGCCCCGAGGTCGGCGACGACCTCGTCGTACGACTTGGGGCCCGCGTCGGTGGTGATGCCGTCCCGGGGGATCAGCAGGTTCTGCGGGGTGGTGCACATCTGGCCGCTGTACAGCGAGAGGGAGAACGCCAGGTTGGACAGCATGCCCTTGTAGTCGTCGGTGGAGTCGACGACGACCGTGTTGACGCCGGCCTTCTCGGTGTAGACCTGCGCCTGGCGGGCGTGGGTCTCCAACCATTCGCCGAAGGCGGAGGAGCCGGTGTAGTCGATGATCCGGATCTCGGGGCGGACGGCGAGGGTCTTGGCGATGCCCTCGCCGGGCCGCTCCACGGCCAGTGCGACCAGGTTCGGGTCGAAGCCGGCCTCGGCGAGGACCTCACGGGCCACCCGGACGGTGAGGGCCAGCGGGAGAACGGCGCGCGGGTGCGGCTTGACCAGGACGGGGTTGCCGGTCGCGAGGGAGGCGAACAGGCCGGGGTAGCCGTTCCAGGTCGGGAAGGTGTTGCAGCCGATCATCAGCGCGATGCCGCGGGCGACCGGGGTGAACGCCTTGGTCAGCTCCAGCGGGTCGCGCTTGCCCTGCGGCTTGGACCAGTCGGCGCTGCCGGGGGTGCGGGTCTGCTCCGCGTACGCGTACGCCACCGCTTCGAGGCCGCGGTCCTGGGCGTGCGGGCCGCCGGCCTGGAACGCCATCATGAACGCCTGGCCGCTGGTGTGCATGACGGCGTGCGCGAACTCATGGGTGCGGGCGGAGATCCGGGCGAGGATCTCCAGGCAGACCAGGGCGCGGACCTCGGCCCCGGCGTCGCGCCAGGCGCCCATGCCGGCGCGCATGGCGGGCAGCAGGACGTCGATGTCGGCGTGCGGGTACTCCACACCGAGCGCGGGGCCGTACGGCGAGATCTCGCCGCCGGTCCAGCCGTCCGTGCCGGGCTGGTCCAGCTCGAAGCGGCTGTTCAGCAACGCCTGGTACGCGGCGAGGCCGGCGGACGCGTCCAGCGAGCCGTTCTCGCCGTACGCCTTGGGGTGCTCGGGGTGCGGCGACCAGTAGGCGCGGGTGCGGATGGTGTCGAGAGCCTGGTCCAGTGTGGACCGGTGCGTCGCGGCCAGGTGGTCGGTGGTCAGCTGAGCGGCGGCCATGGGCGCAACTCCTCGTCGAGCTGTGCAGGGGCAGGCGGACAGAGTTAGAGTAACCGAACGATCGGTCGGGACAAGGGGGTCTGTCGAAGCTGTGGACAACCCATCGGGGAGGATCAGTCGTATGACCGCCAATGCGAGCGACGCCGTGCCGGACGCCTTCCCGGACACCGTGCCGGACACCCGGACCGACGCCATCGACCGGAGCCGTACCGTCGCCGTCGTCGGCACGGGGACCATGGGCCAGGGGATCGCCCAGGTCGCTCTGGTCGCCGGCCATCCCGTACGGCTCTACGACAGCGCTCCCGGCCGGGCCGAGGCGGCTGTGACCGCCCTCGCCGCCCGCCTGGACCGGCTGGTCGAGAAGGGCCGGATGGACCCGGCCGAGCGGGACGGCGCGATCGCCCGGCTGCACGCCGCGGCCGACCTGACGGAGCTGGCCGACGCCGCGCTCGTCGTCGAGGCGATCGTCGAGGAACTCACGGTCAAGCAGGCGCTCTTCGCCGAACTGGAGAAGATCGTCGGCGACGACGCGCTGCTCGCCACCAACACCTCCTCCCTCTCGGTCACCGCCATCGCCGGAGTGCTGCGACTGCCCGGCCGGTTCGTCGGGCTGCACTTCTTCAACCCGGCCCCGCTGCTCCCGCTGGTCGAGGTCGTCAGCGGCTTCGCCACCGACCCGGCCGCCGCCACGCGCGCGTACGCCACGGCGAAGAGCTGGGGCAAGACGCCGGTGCGCTGTGCCGACACCCCGGGCTTCATCGTCAACCGCATAGCCCGGCCCTTCTACGCCGAGGCGCTGCGGGTGTACGAGGAGGGTGCGGCCGACCCGGCCACCATCGACGCGGCCCTGCGCGAGTGCGGCGGCTTCCGGATGGGGCCCTTCGAACTGACCGACCTCATCGGCCAGGACGTGAACGAGGCCGTCACCCGGTCCGTGTGGGACTCCTTCTACCAGGACCCCAAGTTCACCCCGTCGCTCGCCCAGCGCCGACTGGTCGAGTCGGCGCGGCTCGGCCGCAAGTCGGGGCACGGCTGGTTCCCGTACGGGGAGGGCGCCGCGGCCCCCGAGCCGCACACCGCACCGCCGGCCGAACCGCCGGCCTCCGTGGTGGTGCAGGGCGAGATGTATCAGGCCGAACCTCTGGTCCGGCTGCTGCGGGAGACGGCCGTCGCCGTCGAGTTCCGGCAGGACGCGGTGCCCGGCTACCCGGGCTGGATCGAGCTGCCGAGCGGGACCCGGCTCTTCCTCGCCGACGGCACCGCCGCCGACGACGCGTCGATGCCGGTCATCCACTTCGACCTCGCGCTGGACTACTCCACCTGCGAGCGGATCGTCCTCGCGCCCGCCGCGACCGTCGACGAGCGCTCCCTCCGGGAGGCGATCGGGCTCTTCCAGGCGGCCGGCAAGAAGGTCAGCGTCATCAAGGACATCCCCGGGATGATCGTCGCCCGTACGGTCGCGATGCTCGCGGACTTCGCCCTGGACGCCGCCACGCGCGCGGTGGCGGACGCGGACGACATCGACACCGCGATGCGGCTCGGCGTGAACTATCCGCGCGGGCCCCTCGCCTGGGCCGAGGAGCTGGGCGCGGGCTGGGTCCTGGAGACGCTGTCGAACCTCCACGAGGAGTACCCGACGGGCCGGTACGCCCCTTCCCAGGCGCTGCGGCGCCTGGTCGCCGCCGAGTCGGTCTCGGCGGAGGCGGACTCGGCCGATGGTGTGGAGCCGCTCGCGGCGGGCGAGGAGAGCTCGTCATGACCACCGCGAAGCGTGACACGTACACGCCCGAGACGCTGCTCTCCGTCGCCGTTCAGGTCTTCAACGAGCGCGGCTACGACGGCACGTCCATGGAGCACCTGTCCAAGGCCGCCGGCATCTCCAAGTCCTCGATCTACCACCATGTCGCCGGCAAGGAGGAGCTGCTGCGGCGGGCGGTCAGCCGGGCGCTGGACGGGCTCTTCGCCATCCTCGACGAGCCGGGGGCCGGACAGGGCCGGGCCATCGAGCGGGTCGAGTACGTCACCCGGCGCACCGTCGAGGTGCTGACGGCGGAGCTGCCGTACGTCACGCTGCTGCTGCGGGTCCGCGGCAACACCAGGACCGAGCGGTGGGCGCTGGAACGGCGCCGGGAGTTCGACCAGAAGGTGGCCGAGCTGCTCAAGGCGGCGGTGGCCGACGGGGATCTGCGGGCCGACGTGGACATCCGGCTCGCCACCCGGCTCCTCTTCGGCATGATCAACTCGCTGGTGGAGTGGTACCGGCCGCACCCGGGTGCCGACGCGGAGCGCGAGCAGCTGGCCGACACCGTCGTCCACCTCGCCTTCGACGGGCTGCGCACGGCGCGCTGAGCCGTCCCTCCGGCCATTGCTCAGCGAGGGTGGTCGGGATCGAGGTCCGTCTCCTCGAAGACCAGCAGCGTGCGGGTGGAGAGCACCTCCGGAATCGACTGGATCCTGGTCAGGACAAGCTCCCGCAGGGTCCGGTTGTCCGGCGTGTGCACCAACAGCAGGACGTCGAAATCACCGCTGACCAGGGCGATGTGGGCCGCTCCCGGCAGCGCCTGGAGCTGTTCGCGGACGGTGCGCCAGGAGTTCTGGACGATTTTCAGCGTGATGTAGGCGGAGGCGCCGTGGCCCGCCCGCTCGTGGTTCAGCCGGGCGCTGAAGCCGCGGATCACCCCGTCGTCGATCAGCCGGTTGATCCGGGCGTAGGCGTTGGCCCGCGAGACATGGACCCGCTCGGCGACGGAGCGTATCGACGCGCGACCGTCCGTCTGCAGGATGCGCAGGATGGACCGGTCGATGGCGTCCAGCGGCCGCGCCGTCGGCTCCCGCTCCCAGGCGTCGGCCATTTGTTCATCCGCCATGTCCCCCCGCCTCTCTCCCATGGACGACATGCCTCTATCCCAGGCTGTGGAGAACCGATTGTCCACAGGCTGAGGGTGCCTGTAGCCAAAATGCCTCCACGACCGAACAATCGGTAGGTGAGGCGCGCCACACTCGCGCCACCCGCCTTCGGGTCTTATGCCCGCTCCCACGAGGAGGTGGACTCGTTGCAACAGCGCAGTTCGACAGTCCAAGAGCCGCCCGCCGCCGCCCCTGCCTACCGGCCCACCCCGCCTCCGGCGTGGAAGCCGCGCACGGACCCCGCCCCGCTGCTGCCGGACGCCGAGCCGTTCCGGGTCCTCGGCACGGACGCGGTGGCCGACGCCGACCCCGAGCTGCTGCGGCGGCTCTACGCGGAGCTGGTGCGCGGACGGCGGTACAACGCGCAGGCCACGGCCCTGACCAAGCAGGGCCGGCTCGCCGTCTACCCGTCGACCACCGGCCAGGAGGCGAGCGAGGTGGCCGCCGCGCTGGCGCTGGAGGACCGCGACTGGCTCTTCCCCTCGTACCGCGACACCCTGGCGGCCGTCGCCCGCGGCCTCGACCCCGTGGAGGCGCTCACGCTGCTGCGCGGGGACTGGCACACCGGGTACGACCCGCGCGAGCACCGGATCGCCCCGCTCTCCACCCCGCTCGCCACCCAGCTTCCGCACGCGGTGGGCCTGGCCCACGCGGCCCGGCTCAAGGGCGACGACGTGGTCGCGCTCGCCATGGTCGGCGACGGCGGCACCAGCGAGGGCGACTTCCACGAGGCGCTGAACTTCGCGGCCGTCTGGCAGGCCCCCGTGGTCTTCCTGGTGCAGAACAACGGCTTCGCGATCTCCGTACCGCTCGCCAAGCAGACGGCCGCGCCGTCCCTGGCCCACAAGGCCGTCGGCTACGGCATGCCGGGCCGGCTCGTCGACGGCAACGACGCCGTCGCCGTCCACCAGGTGCTGACCGAGGCCGTGGCACGCGCGCGGCGGGGCGGCGGACCGACGCTGGTCGAGGCTGTCACGTACCGCATCGACGCCCACACCAACGCCGACGACGCCACCCGCTATCGCGGCGACAGCGAGGTCGAGACCTGGCGGGCACATGACCCGATCCTGATCCTGGAGCGGGAGCTGACGGAGCGCGGGATGCTCGACGAGGACGGGAAGCGGGCCGCGGCCGACGCCGCCGAGACGATGGCGGCGGCGCTGCGCGAGCGGATGAACGCCGACCCGGTGCTCGACCCGATGGACCTGTTCGCGCACGTGTACGCCGAGCAGACGACCCAACTGCGCGAGCAGGCGGCGCAGCTGCGGGCCGAACTCGACGCCGAGAGCGAGGCGTGATGACCACCGCGCAGAAGACGGCGAGGCGGGCCGCGGCCAAGCCCGCCACCATGGCACAGGCCCTGCAGCGGGCCATGCGCGACGCGATGGCCGAGGACCCGACGGTCCACGTCCTCGGAGAGGACGTCGGCACGCTCGGCGGGGTGTTCCGGGTCACCGACGGCCTCGCCAAGGAGTTCGGCGAGGACCGCTGCACGGACACCCCACTGGCCGAGGCGGGCATCCTCGGCACGGCGGTCGGCATGGCGATGTACGGACTGCGGCCGGTCGTCGAGATGCAGTTCGACGCCTTCGCCTATCCGGCGTTCGAGCAGCTGATCAGCCATGTGTCGCGGATGCGGAACCGTACGCGCGGTGCGATGCCGATGCCGCTGGTGGTCCGGGTGCCGTACGGCGGTGGCATCGGCGGCGTCGAGCACCACAGCGACTCCTCCGAGGCGTACTACATGGCGACGCCGGGGCTCCATGTCGTCACGCCGGCCACGGTCGAGGACGCCTACGGGCTGCTGCGGGCGGCCATCGCCTCCGACGACCCCGTGGTCTTCCTGGAGCCCAAGCGGCTCTACTGGTCGAAGTCCGACTGGTCGCCCGAGGCGCCGACGGCGGTGGAGCCGATCGGCCGCGCGGTGGTGCGGCGCACTGGTCGCAGCGCCACGCTGATCACGTACGGGCCGTCCGTGCCGGTCTGTCTGGAGGCGGCGGAGGCCGCGCGGGCGGAGGGATGGGACCTGGAAGTGGTCGATCTGCGTTCGCTGGTGCCCTTCGACGACGAGACGGTCTGCGCGTCGGTGCGGCGCACCGGGCGGGCGGTCGTCGTGCACGAGTCGGCCGGATTCGGCGGGCCCGGCGGCGAGATCGCGGCCCGCGTGACCGAGCGGTGCTTCCACCACCTGGAGGCGCCGGTGCTGCGGGTCGCCGGATTCGACATCCCGTACCCGCCGCCGATGCTGGAGCGGCACCACCTGCCGGGTGTGGACCGGGTCCTCGACGCGGTGGCGCGGCTGCAGTGGGAGGCGGGGAGCTGATGGCCCAGGTGCTCGAATTCAAGCTGCCGGACCTCGGTGAGGGGCTGACCGAGGCGGAGATCGTGCGCTGGCTGGTGGATGTCGGCGACGTCGTCGCCATCGACCAGCCGGTCGTCGAGGTGGAGACCGCCAAGGCGATGGTGGAGGTGCCGTGTCCCTACGGCGGTGTGGTGACGGCCCGGTTCGGTGACGAGGGCACCGAACTTCCGGTCGGGGCCCCGCTGCTGACGGTCGCGGTGGGTGGCACGGAGGGCTCGGGTGCATCCGGTTCGACCGCGACGTCCGCCGGTTCGCACGCCTCCGCCGGTTCGCACGCGTCTACCGGTTCGCACGCCTCCACCGGCTCGGCCGCCGACGCCGAGTCGTCGGAGTACTCCGGCAACGTCCTCGTCGGCTACGGCACGGCCGGCCCCACGGCCCGGCGCCGCCGGGTCCGCCGCGACAACCCCGCCGCCCTGACGACCCAGGCCGAAGCGAAGCCCGTACGGACAGCCGGCGCGCAGCCGGGCACCTCCGGCTCCCTGACCTCCCCCGCCTCCTCTGCCGGATCGGTGCGTGGGAACGGCGCCTCCCCCGTGGCTGGTGGCCACGAGGGGCCCGTGCCCGTCATCTCGCCCCTCGTGCGCAAGCTGGCCCGGGAGCGCGGGCTCGACCTGCGGACGGTACGCGGTTCGGGGCCCGAGGGGCTGATCCTGCGGGCGGACGTGGAACTCGCTCTGACGGCCGCCACCACCGGATCGGACGCGGTCGCGGACGCGGCCCCGGCCGCCACGGTCGCCGCGCCGCCCGTCGCCGTCGTCGGCGGGGAGCGGATCCCGCTGCGCGGGGTCAGGGGCGCCGTCGCCGACAAGCTCAGCCGAAGCCGTACGGAGATCCCCGACGCGACCTGCTGGGTCGACGCCGACGCGACCGAGCTCATGGCGGCCCGGGCGGCGATGAACGCGGCGGGCGGCCCGAAGATCTCGCTGCTCGCGCTGCTCGCCCGGATCTGCGCGCACGCGCTCGCCCGCTACCCCGAGCTCAACTCCACCGTGGACACGGCGGCCCGGGAGATCGTGCGGCTGCCCTCCGTCCACCTCGGCTTCGCGGCCCAGACCCCTCGCGGTCTGGTCGTCCCCGTGGTCAGGGACGCGGGCACGCGCACCGCGGAGTCGCTCACGGCGGAGTTCGCGAGGCTGACCGAGTCGGCCCGGCAGGGGACGCTGACCCCGGCGGACCTGACCGGCGGGACGTTCACGCTGAACAACTACGGGGTGTTCGGGGTCGACGGCTCGACGCCGATCATCAACCACCCCGAGGCGGCGATGCTCGGGGTGGGCCGGATCATCCCGAAGCCGTGGGTGCACCAGGGCGAGCTGGCCGTCCGGCAGGTCGTCCAGCTGTCGCTCACGTTCGACCACCGGGTCTGCGACGGCGGCACGGCGGGCGGCTTCCTCCGCTACGTCGCGGACTGCGTGGAACAGCCCGCGGTCCTGCTCCGCACCGTCTGACCCCTGGGGGGCGGGGCGGGTCCCCACGGCCCGTCCCGCCCGTACGCCTTCTCCGCCGGCCCGGCCCGTACGTCTCCGCGCGTACGACGTCTTCGGCCGCGTGCGACGTCTCCGTCCTTGAGACGTCGCCGATCATCCGGGTTCAAGCGGGCGGGCGCGGCTCATACTGCTGGGATGACGACCGCGTATGACGCCATCGTGCTGGCCGGAGGGGCGGCCAGACGGCTCGGCGGGGTGGACAAGCCCCAGGTGCGGGTCGGCGGCCGGGCACTGCTCGACCGGGTGCTCGGCGGCTGCCGGGGAGCCGGGCGGACGGTCGTCGTCGGCAGCCGACGAGAGACCGTACGGCCTGTGGAGTGGGCCGGGGAGGAACCGCCCGGTGGCGGGCCGCTGGCCGCGCTCGGCGCCGGGGTACGAGCGGTGACGGCCGGTACGGTGCTCGTCCTCTCGGCCGATCTGCCCTTCCTGGACGAGGAGACCGGCCACCGTCTCCTGGACGCTCTGGCCGAGACCCCGGCTGCGGGGACTTCCGGCCCCGAAGCCCCCGACGACCGGAATTCCCAGGCCCCCGGCGACCGGAACGCCCCAGACGCCCCCCGTCCCGACGACGCCCCCCGCCCCGGCGCCCCCCACGCCGGATCGGCCGAAGCCGCGGTGCCGGCCGAAGCCGCGGTGCTGGTCGACAGCGAAGGGCGGGACCAGCCGTTGGTCGCCGCCTATCGCACCGAGCCGCTCCGGCGTGAGATCGCTCTCATCGCCGCCGAGCACGGCACCCTCACCGGCCTCCCGCTGCGTCTGCTCACACGAAGGCTCCGCACCGTCCGGGTCACCGCGGAGCCCCTGGCCTCCTTCGACTGCGACACCTGGGAGGACATTGCCACGGCCCGGGCCAGGATCAGGGAGCATGGGAACGTGCTGGACGAATGGATCACCGCAGTCAAGGACGAGCTGGGCCTCGAGATCGACGTCGACACCGGCGTGCTGCTCGACCTGGCCCGTGACGCCGCCCACGGGGTCGCCCGCCCCGCCGCACCGCTGACCACGTTCCTGGTCGGGTACGCGGCGGCTCAGGCCGCCGCCGGCGGTGAAGGGGGATCCCAGGCCGTCGCCGAGGCGGCCCGCAAGGCCGCCGCGCTCGCGCACCGATGGGCCGCGGAGGCAGAGCAGGACTCGGCAGGATGACCCCGCAAGAGCGCACCGCACCCACCTCTCAGGACGCCGAGCCCGAGGACCCGCCCCAGCGCCGCCCCGAACCCGACGGCGACGGCGTCGACGAGGCGCTCGCCCTCGTCGCCCGGCCCCGGACCCAGCGCCGGCCCCGGCCCGCGGAGCCCCACCGCGCCACCCTCTGGTCCGACGCGCGAGCCGTCGCGGCCCGCGCCGGAGCGGCAGCCGGGGCCGGGCGCCCGACGCGAAGCGTTTCCCTCGGGCAGGCGCTCGGGCAGGTGCTCGCCGAGCCGTTGCGCGCCCTCACCGATCTGCCGTCCTTCGACACCTCCGCCATGGACGGATGGGCGGTCGCGGGCCCCGGCCCCTGGGAGATCCGCGAGACGGAAGCCGTACTCGCCGGCCATGCGCCCACCGCCGCGCTCGCCGACGGCACGGCGGTACGGATCGCCACCGGCGCCCGGATCCCGGCCGAGACGACGGCGGTCCTCCGCAGCGAGCACTCCCGTACCGACTCCGGTGGCCGTCTGCACGCCCTGCGCCCGGTCGTCCAGGGCCAGGACATCCGTCCCCGGGGCCAGGAGTGCCGTTCCGGCGACCAGTTGCTGCCCGCCGGCACGACGGTCACCCCGGCGGTCCTCGGCCTCGCCGCGGCCGCCGGATACGACGAGCTGCGCACACGGCTCCGGCCTCGCGTGGAGGTCCTGGTCCTGGGCGACGAGCTGCTCACCGCCGGACGCCCCCACGACGGCCTGATCCGTGACGCCCTCGGCCCCATGCTCGGCCCCTGGCTGAGCGCGCTCGGCGCCGAGGTCCTCGCCACCCGCCGGATCGGCGACGACGCCGACGCCCTCCACGCGGCCGTCACCGGCTCCGAGGCCGACCTGGTCATCACCACCGGAGGCACGGCCGCGGGCCCCGTCGACCACGTCCACCCCGTTCTGGCCAAGGCGGGAGCCGCCCTTCTCGTGGACGGCGTGAAGGTCCGCCCCGGTCACCCGATGCTCCTCGCCCGCCTCGATCCCGGCCCCCCGGGCGGGCGGGCCGGGCCGGTCAGGCATCTGGTGGGGCTGCCCGGGAATCCGCTGGCCGCCGTCTCCGGCCTCCTCACGCTCGCCGAGCCGTTGCTCCGCGCACTGGCTGGCGCCCCGCTGCCTCCGCCGTACCGCGTGCCCGTACGCGACGAGGTGCACGGCCATCCGCACGACACCCGACTCGTCCCGGTCGTCCACCACGGAGACCGGGCCGTGCCCCTTCACTACAACGGCCCGGCGATGCTTCGTGGCATCGCGGCGGCGGACGGCATGGCCGTCGTTCCGTCCGGCGGTGCGCGGCCGGGTGACGCCCTGGAGATCCTGGACCTCCCCTGGACGGTGTCCCCGGCTCAGGAAGCGTCCCAAGGAGTGTGTTTCACGTGAAACTTCCCAGTCGGGACATCATGGCTCGCCATGCCGACGAGAAGATGGCCCCGTCCCGTATCCGGATGCCCCGGCGGGTGGTCGAGCGTCCCCTGCGCCAGGTGGGCAAACGGCTGCTGATGGCGCTGGCCGTGTTGGTCGTGACGGTCGTCATCGTCTACGTCGACCGGGATGGGTATCACGACAACGCCAACGAGACGGTCGACTTCCTCGACGCCGTCTACTACGCGACCGTCACGCTCTCGACCACGGGATACGGCGACATCGTCCCGTACAGCGACTCGGCGCGGCTCGTCAACATCCTGCTGGTCACGCCCCTGCGCGTGCTTTTCCTGATCATTCTGGTCGGCACCACTCTCGAGGTCCTCACCGAACGGACCCGGGAGGAGTGGCGACTGAACCGCTGGAGGTCCACCTTGCGTGACCACACCGTCATCGTCGGCTTCGGGACGAAGGGACGCTCCGCGATCCAGACCCTCTGTGCGACAGGGCTGCGCAAGGAGCAGATCGTCATCGTCGACCCCTCGAACAAGGTGATCGAGACGGCGAACGCCGACGGCTTCGTGGGCGTGATCGGCGACGCGACCCGCAGCGATGTGCTGCTCCGTGCCGAGGTGCAGAAGGCCCGTCAGATCATCGTCGCGACCCAGCGCGACGACACGGCGGTCCTGGTGACCCTGACGGCCCGGCAGCTCAACCGGGGCGCGAAGATCGTCGCCGCGGTACGGGAGGAGGAGAACGCGCCGTTGCTGCGTCAGTCCGGGGCGGATGCCGTGATCACCAGTGCCAGCGCGGCAGGGCGGCTCCTCGGTCTGTCGGTGCTCAGCCCCAGCGCGGGCACGCTGCTGGAGGACCTGATCCAGCAGGGCTCGGGTCTCGACCTGGTCGAACGGCCGGTCATAAAGGCAGAGGTGGGCAAGAGCGTCCGCGAGACCGAGGATCTGGTGATCAGCGTGCTGCGCGGACACCGGCTGCTCGGTTACGACGATCCGGCCGCCAGCCCGCTGCAGTTGACGGACCGTGTGATCACGATCGTGCGCGCGGCGCCCGTCCCTCCGCTGTCGACTCCTCCCGAGTAGCCTCGCCGCCATGCATGCGATCACGATTCCGGAACCCGGTGGTCCCGAGGCCCTGGTCTGGGCCGAGGTGCCCGATCCCGTGCCCGCCGAGGGCGAGGTCCTCGTCGAGGTGGTGGCGAGCGCCGTCAACCGTGCCGATCTGCTTCAGCGCCAGGGCTTCTACGACCCACCGCCCGGCACCTCTCCGTACCCCGGTCTTGAGTGCTCGGGCCGGATCGCCGCGCTCGGCCCCGGGGTGTCCGGCTGGTCGGTCGGCGACGAGGTGTGCGCCCTGCTCGTGGGCGGCGGTTACGCGGAGAAGGTGGCCGTCCCCGTCGGCCAGCTGCTGCCGGTCCCGGACGGCGTGGACCTGGTCACGGCGGCCGCGCTGCCCGAGGTCACCAGCACGGTCTGGTCGAACGTCTTCATGATCGCCCATCTGCGGCCGGGCGAGACGCTCCTCGTGCACGGCGGCGCCAGCGGCATCGGCACGATGGCGATCCAGCTGGCCAAGGCGGTCGGGGCCCGGGTCGCGGTGACCGCCGGGGGCCCGGAGAAGCTGGCGCGCTGCGCCGAGCTGGGCGCGGACATCCTGATCGACTACCGCGAACAGGACTTCGTGGAGGAGCTGCGCAAGGCGACGGACGGGGCCGGCGCGGACGTCATCCTCGACATCGTCGGAGCGAAGTACCTCGACCGGAACGTGAAGGCGCTCGCGGTCAACGGGCGCCTCGCGATCATCGGCATGCAGGGCGGGGTGAAGGGCGAGTTGAACCTGGGCGCCCTGCTGGCCAAACGTGCCGCGATCACGGCGACCACGCTGCGCGCCCGGCCGCTGGAGGAGAAGGCGGCCATCGTCGCCGCGGTCCGCGAGCATGTCTGGCCGCTGGTCGGCGCCGGCAGGATCCGTCCGGTCGTCGACCGCACGCTGCCGATGCCGGATGCCGCCGAGGCCCACCGTGCCCTGGACTCCGGCACCCACGTGGGCAAGGTCCTGCTGCTCGCGCCCCGGGACTGACGATCGTACGCAGGAAAGGGTGAGGGGCCCGGCGCACACCAGCGCACCAGGCCCCTCACCTGGTTCGTGCCTTAGAGGTACGGACCCGAGCGGACCGGGTGGCCGGGGCCCTGGTCCTCGTCATCGTCGTGCCCGGCGCCCGGCGGCAAAGCCCGGCGCATCTGCTCCAACTGGGCACGGGCCGCCATCTGCTGGGCGAACAGCGCCGTCTGGATGCCGTGGAAGAGACCCTCCAGCCAGCCCACCAACTGGGCCTGAGCGATCCGCAGTTCCGCCTCGGAGGGAATGGCCTCGTCCGTGAACGGAAGGGAGAGACGCTCCAGTTCCTCGACCAGTTCGGGCGCGAGCCCGTCCTCCAGCTCCTTGACCGAGCTGGCGTGAATCTCCTTGAGCCTGACCCGGCTGGCCTCGTCGAGAGGTGCCGCGCGTACTTCCTCCAGAAGCTGCTTGATCATGCTGCCGATGCGCATGACCTTCGCAGGCTGCTCGACCATTTCCGTCACCGGGACCTCGCGGGATTCGTCGTCACCCTGGGTGCCGCCGAGCGCCATCCCGTCCTGTCCCACGATGAGGACCTGGGGGCTCTCCTGCGACCGTTCATTCCTCGGCATCTCCATGCCGCCATTCTCTCGCACGCATGCCTCACCACACGGTGTGCCCCTGTACGAGGGTGATCCACCCTCGTACAGGGGCACAGGTAGGCAACGAACCCGTCAGGTCGCGGCGCGGCGGGCCAGTGCTCCGCGCGAGCGCGTCACCAGAGCGGCCAGGAGAGCGGCGCCGAGGGGCACGAGGACCAGCAGCGCGAGAAGCGTCTCCCAGGGGACGACGACCGGGACGTACGGAGGCGTGCTCGTGCCGCCCCAGCCCTGTGCCAGGGCCTCCTCGTAGAACCGCGTCTGCGCGCGCTCCTCGGTGAGCCGCAGCCCGATCGCCGGCAGCACACCGGCCACCGATCCGAGGATCACCCCCATCGCCGCGACCACCCCGCACTGGAATCCGCTCAGCGTGCGGCGGACTCGCGGCGGCGCGCCGACCGCGGAGAGCGTCTTGAGGTCGGCCTCGGCATCGGCCTGGGCCAGGCCGGTGGCGATACCGGCCGCACCGATGGTGACCAGGCCGGCGAAGACGGTCAGCGCCAGGAGCACGATGCTGCTGTCGCCGACGAACCCCTCCTCCAGATGCAGCTCGACATTGCTGCCGATCTTGGCGAGCTCGCCGTCGAGCTTCTGCCGCGCTTCGGTGCTCGGCATCCGGTCCGTGGAGAAGAACGAGCCGAGCGGCACCGTGGACAGTCCGGCGGTCCTGGCCGTGGCCGGGGTGATGAGCCCCTGGAGGCCGTACGAGTTCTGCCCCTCGGGCACCAGGTAGGCGGGGAGGCTCTTGACCTCGCCCGGTACCGGCTTGCCCGCCTGCTCGGCCTGCTCGGCCTTCTCCTGGTCGGCGATCAGCTTGATGTCGATCGTGCCGTCCCGGTCGATCTGGGGCTTGGCGAAGGAGACGATCTTTCCTTCGGCGAGGGCCTTCTCGGCACCGGCGTCCTTGATGCCGAGCACCTTCAGGAGCTTGGCGTCACCGATGACCAGGCCGCCCTCGACGTAGACGCCGCCCTCGTCGCTCTGCTCGCACCGCCAGTCCTTGGCCAGCTTCTCCCGCTCCTGCCGGGAGAACTTCGCCGCCGGGTCCTCGCCGTCGTCGGAAGAGGCCCACAGCGGGCATTCGTTGGCCTTCGGGATGACGATCTCGTAGCGTCCGCAGCCCGGTCCGCCGTACGGCGAACAGTTGGCCTTGCCGACCTGGACCCGGTCTACGTCCGCGCGGGCGTCGACGGGAAGCAGCCGCTGCACGGCGTCGCGGACCGCCGGGACGTCCCGGCCGCCCTCCTCGACGACGAGCGCGGAGACCGCTCCGTACGGGAGCCTGGCCCGGTACTCGGCCTCGTCCTGGGCCTCCCGGCTCGCCGCGTACGTGGAGACGGCGACGGTTCCGGCGACGGCGGCGAGCACGGCGGCGACGGCGGGGGCCGTACGGCCCCGGTTGCGCACGGCGTCCCGCAGGGCGAGGCGGGGGGAGAGCGGCAGCCAGCGGCCGGTCCGGCCGAACAGGCCCACCAGGGCGGGGGTCAGCGCGACCACGCCCAGCTCGGCGATGGCGCTGCCGCCCGCGACGATGATGAACTGGTCCGAGACGACTGATCCGTAGAGCGCGATCGCCCCGCCGAGGAGCACGGCGGCCAGGCCGATCAGGGGCAGTACGCGGCTGCTGCGGCGGACCCCGCGGCGGCCGGTGAGCGAGGCCAGGACGGTCTGCCGGGACGAGGTGATGGCCGGGACGATCGCGGCCAGCAGGCCGGTCAGCACGGCGAGCAGCGCGATGCCGAGCAGTTCCAGCGGTCGGATGTCGAAGCTGCCGAACCGCTGACCCATGTACTCCTCGAGGAGCGGCTGCAGCGCGAAGGTCAGGATCAGGGCGAGGACCGTGCCGACGACCGCGGCGGCGACGCCGATGACCAGGCCACCGCTCAGCACGATGGCCCGGATGTGGCTGCGGTCGCCACCGTTGGCGCCGACGAGACCCAGCTGGCGGCGCGAGCGGCGGGCGCCGACGGCGAACGCGGGACCGGCGAGAAGGCAGATCTCCAGCATCGCGAGGCCGACGACGGTGCCGAGGGCGGCGAGTTCGGCGGCTTGGGCGCCGGCGCCCATCCCGTAGTTGGCCCAGTCCTCCTTCTGGTAGAGCGGTACCTCGGAGTCGGCGGGCGGGTCCATCAGGACGACGCGTGAGACGACCACGACGCCCTTGGTGTTGATCTGCTGGACCATGTTCCACGTGAAACCACCGGACGCCTTCACCAGATACCTGGTGGAGTGCTCGGGCTTCGTCAGTCCGGCGCTCTCGGCGGCCTTCGCGTACGGGGCGAGGAAGGCGCCGGGCAGGGCGTTGACCTGGTCGGCCTTCAGTTCGTTGGGCAGCTCGTAGGAGCCGACGATCCGGTACGGACGGTCGTAGCCGCGCGCGGATACGGTGGAGCCGATCGTCAGACCGCTGCTCTCCAGGAAGTGTGTGGTCGCGGCGACCTCGTCCGCCTTCTCCGGGAAGCGGCCCTCTTGGAGGGTCATGATGCCCCGGGCCATCGGATCGGCGGCCTTGAGCTCACGGATCTCCGTTTGGAGCAGTCCGTGGACGGTCGTCAGCTTGCCGCTTCCGGAGGTGTCGGTGAGGACGGTCGAGCCGGCCGGGAAGGTCTTGGTGACATCGGTGGAGCCGCTCGGCCAAGCGTTGTCGCCGTAGTCCTTGGCCGGCGTGTTCATCTCGCCGTCCGGGGACTGCAGGACCGGGACACCGCCGTAGTTGCTGTCGTCGAACCAGGCGTCGGCGGCGCCTATGGTCCGGTTCAGCCGCTCCTCGGTGGAGAGTTCGGAGCTGCGCAGGGTCAGGTCGGCAGCGCTCACACCCAGGATGGGCAGGGCGATCATCGCGAGCACCAGGAAGCTACGGCCCTTGTAGCGCCAGGCGTCACGGCGGGCTATGCGGATCGCGGCGCGCCAGGAGTGGAACCACTTGTTCACCGTTCGGCCGCCTGGCCGGACAGGAGCGAGTCGGCGTCACTGCGCACGGTCTGGTCGACGACGGCGCCGTCCCGCAGGAAGACGACCCGGTCGGCCCAGGCGGCGAACCGCGGCTCGTGGGTGACCAGGACGCCCGCCGCCCCGGCGTCGCAGCGGGTGCGCAGCAGGGCGAGGACGGATTCGCCGGTCTCGGAGTCGAGGGCTCCGGTGGGCTCGTCGGCGAGGACGAGACGCCGGTCGCCGACCAGGGCGCGGGCGATGGCGACGCGCTGCTGCTGACCGCCGGACATCTCGTCGGGGAAGCGGTCGGCGAGGTGGCCGAGTTCCATCTCCTCCAAGGCGGCGACGGCTTCGACGCGGGCCTTGCGGGCGGAGACACCGTCCAGCTCGCGGGGGAGGGCCACGTTCTCGGCGGCGGTGAGGGCCGGGATGAGGTTGTAGTCCTGGAAGACGTAACCGATGCTGCGGCGGCGCAGGGCGGCGAGCGCCTTGCGGTCGGCGGTGGTGATGTCGGTGTTCTCGACGATCACCTGGCCGGAGGTCGGGGTGTCGAGGCCGCCCGCGATGGTGAGCAGGGTGGACTTGCCGGAGCCGGACGGGCCCATGACGGCGACGAGTTCACCGGGGTAGACGTCGAGGTCGATGCCGCGCAGGGCGTGCACCTCGGTGGCGCCCGAGCCGTGGACACGAGTCAGGTTCTTCAGATGCAGCACGGGCTGCTGTGTGGACATGGAGGTCCCCCTTGGGCGTACGCGGCCGCAGGTCCGGGTGACAGGCGGTCGTGGTCGCGTACGGAGCGGTTGATGAGGTGGTACGGGTCATGGGGCCGCGGGGCAGGCGCGGCGGTGGAGCGGTGGTCTGACGGCGTGGCGGTGCCGGCGTCAGCGCAGCGGTGCCGGGCGCACGGCCTCGGTGGGTGCGGGCGCGGCCTCGGGTGGCCGGGCCGGCTTCTCGCCGGCGGTGGCACCGGCGGTCGCGCCGGCCGCGGCCGAGAGGCGGATGAGCCGGGCCTCGCAGTGGTCGAGCCAGCGGGCCTCGGCCTCGGTCTGGAAGATCAGCTGCTCCAGGACGAGCAGCCAGGCCACGTCGTCGCGCTCCTGGGTCCCACCGCTTTCGAGGGCGGTGAGGGCCTGTGCCTTCAGCCGGGTGTAGTCCTGCATCGCCTTCACGGTGTGGCGGCGCTGAGCCTGGATGACGGCGCGGATGTCGACCCCCGGCGCCCCGACGGCCATGGCGAGTTTGATGGAGAGCTCGTCACGGGCGGGGCTGGTGCGGTCGACGGGCTTCTCGAACCAGGTCATGAGCTCGGCACGACCGCTGTCGGTGATCGTGTAGAGCGCGTGACCGGCCTCGTCCTCGCCGCCCTGGGCGACCATGCCGTCGCGTTCGAGACGGCTGAGGGTCGTGTAGACCTGGCCCACGTTGAGCGGCCAGGTCGAGCCGGTGCGGGACTCGAACTCCGTGCGGAGCTGCGAGCCGTACCGAGGACCCTGTTCGAGGAGGGCGAGAAGCCCGTGGCGGATCGACATACTCAGTATGTATACCGAGTATGCCGATGCCGACAACCGACCTGAGACGGAATCGCGGCGTCCGTCTCAAGGGGGATCCCCGGGTCAGCGGCGTCGCATCCGGATGCCGAGGAAGCCGATCCCGAGGCCCACGAGTGCGAGGCCGGCGCCCAGGGTGAGGACGGGAACCTGCCGGTCAACGGTGGTGGAGCCGGCTTGGGCGCTCACCCGGTGGCCTGCGGCGGGCAGGCTCGCGGGCGGCGCGGAAGGGGGCGCCGCGTCCCCCGGGGGTACCGCTTCGAGGTCCTCGGGGGTCTCGTCCCGCGCGTCGGAAGGCTCATCGGTTGTTGCCGTACTGGTACGAGAGGAGTCGTCCGGCTCCTCGGGAAAGACCGGCGCCAGAGACGAGGCCGGTCGGCCCGGGCGCTCGCGCCCCTCCCCCGCGGGGCGTCCGGCGAGGGAGGCGGAGCGGCTGGGGCCGGCGGGTTCGGAGGGCCCGGGCGTCAGCGAGGGTGCGGCGGGCGCGGCAGGCGCACCCGAGGCGCCGGGGGCGGGGCGGACGGCGGCGCTCGCGGCAACGGTCGGGCGGGCGCCCGTGACCTTGCCGTGGACCTTCCCCGAGGGGGCTCCCGTCGCCTTGCCGGGGTCTTTCGTGGGCGCCTTCGTGCCCGTCGCCTTCCCGGGGCCCTTCGCGGGCGCGTTCCCCGAGGGTGCTCCCGTCGCCTTCCCGGGGCCCTTCGTGGGCGCCTGTCCTGAGGGTGTGCCCGTCGCCTTCCCGGGGCCCTTCGTGGGCGCCTGTCCTGAGGGTGTGCCCGTCACCGTGCCGGGGCCCTTCGTGGGCGCCTTCCCCGAGGGGGCTCCCGTCACCGTGCCGGGGCCCTTCGTGGGCGCCTTCCCCGAGGGTGAGCTCGTCGCCTTCCCGGAACCCTTCACGGGCACGTTCCCGGATCCCTCCACGGCCGCTTTTCCCGGAGCGTTCCCTGGCTTCTTCCCGGCCCCCTGAACCCGGCCCTTCCCAGGAGCCTTCCCGAGAGCCTTGCCAGGGGCCTTCTCAGGGTCACTCCCGGAAGTCTTCCCCGGTGCGGTTCCGGCGCCGGCGTCCGATGACGGACCGGGCGCCGGCGTCGTGTCCGCCGTCGCACCAGCCACCGCCCCCGCCGTCGCACCAGCCACCGCCCCCGCCGTCGCACCGGCCATCGAGCCGGCCATCGAGCCGGCCGCCGAGCCGGCCATCGAGCCGGCCGCCGAGCCGGCCGCCGAGTCGGCCATCGAGCCGGCCATCGAGGCGGCCACCGACCCCGCCGCCGAGCCGACGGCCCCCGCCGAGGTGCTCGGCGGCGGCGGAGAGGGCGTGCCCTGCGCTCCGTGAGCGACCGGCACGGCGCCCGCCGCCAGCCAGCACGCGAACACCGGACCGAGGGCCCGTGTCCCTGCCCTGCGGAGTCCTGGAGTCACCGCGTGACCCCCCTCCCGTACCGAGCCGCCGAGGTTTCGACTCAGCGTCACATGACGGGACACATCCGGCATCCCGGACATGTGAGGGGGGTGAGAGCAGCGGCGAGGCCGGTGCGGGCGGTGCCGGTTACTGCGGCGGGTTGCCCGTCGAGACCTTCAGCGTGAACTCCGCGTTCTCCTCGGTCGCGTCCTCGCCTGCCGGCGGGTACTGCTCCAGGACGGTGCCCTCGCCGTAGGTGGCCTCGTCGACCGGTGTCTGCGTGACGATCTTCCAGCCGGCGGCCTGGACGCACGCCTTCACGGACTGGATGTTCTTGTAGGTGAAGTTCGGGATCTCGAACTTCGCCGGGTCGTCGCGCGACTCGGTCGGCTCCGTGCACTTCTTCGGGTCGATGGTCTTGGTGAGGTCCGGGCCCTTGTGTCCGGGCGCGGCCGTCTGGCCCTGGCTCGGGTCGTCACCGCCCGCGGTGGTGTTCGGGTCGTCCTCCTTGAGGGAGAGCGCCATGATCACCCCGCCGACCGCGATCAGCGCCACGACGATCGCGCCCACGATCATCGGCATGTTCCGCCGGGACCCGCCGGAGCCGCCGGAACCCCCGCTCACGGGCGACGCCGAGGGCTGGGGCGTCATCGTGTACGGCCCCGGGGCGGGCGTCTGATAGGCGGGGGCGGGCGTCGGGGCCTGCTGCGGGTATCCGTACGAGGGCGCGGGGGCCGGCGTCGGAGCACCGTAGGGGCCCGGCTGCGGCGTGGGCGCCTGGTACGGCTGCTGCACGCCGTGCGTGGACGGCGGCGGGGTCTGGCCGACCGGCGGGAAGACCGCCGAGCCCACGCCCGCACCGCTGCTCACGGGACCGCCCGCGACGATCACCGGTGCGCTCGTCTGCCCCGCCGACAGCACCCGCAGGCACTCGTCCTGCATCGCGGCCGCGCTCGGGAAACGCTCGTTCGGGTTCTTCTTCAGCGCGCGGGCGACGAGCGCGTCCATCGCCGGGGTCACCGAGCGGTTGATGGAGGAGGGAGCGACCGGCTCCTCCTGCACATGCGCGTACGCGATGGCCAGCGGCGAGTCCGCGTCGAACGGAAGACGGCCGGTGAGCAGCTGGAACAGCATGATGCCGACCGAGTACAGGTCGGAACGGGCGTCCACCGCGCGGCCGAGCGCCTGCTCGGGGGAGAGGTACTGGGGGGTGCCGACGACCATGCCGGTCTGCGTCATCGAGGTGACACCGGACTGCATGGCGCGCGCGATGCCGAAGTCCATCACCTTGACGACGCCACGCTTGGTCATCATCACGTTGCCGGGCTTGATGTCGCGGTGGACCAGGCCCATCTCGTGGCTGGTCTCCAGCGCGGCCAGCACGTCGGCCGTCACCTTCAGCGCCTTGTCGGCCGGCATCGCGCCGAACTGCCGCACGTCGGAGGCGAGCACCGAGCCGAGCGGCTGCCCCTCCACGTACTCCATGACGATGTACGGCATGACCGCGCCGTCGAGGGTGTCCTCGCCGGTGTCGAAGACCGAGACGATGTTGGTGTGCGACAGCTTGGCGACGGCCTGCGCCTCACGCCGGAACCGCTCGCGGAACGACTGTTCCCGGCCGAGTTCGGAGTGCAGGGTCTTGATGGCGACCTGGCGGTCGAGGGCGCTGTCGTAGGCCAGGTACACCGACGCCATTCCGCCCTCGCCGAGCAGGTCGCGAAGCTGGTAGCGGCCGCCCGCGACCGAACCGCCCGCGTAGCGGCCTTGTGCGCCGTCCTGGCTCATTCGTGCTTCCCCCTACGCGCGCGCGGCGGCGCTGATCCGGAATTTCCTGGCCAAGTCTGCCCCAGGGCACCGACACGTCAAGCCAGGTGCCCGTTCCGTGACCCTCAGCACAAGAAGCGTCTCGGAAGCGTTACAGGAACCGCATGGAATTTGCGTCCGTGTACACGGAACGGGTTGGATGGCCGGTCCATCTCGGACCGTGCTGTCGGACGAAGCCTGTAGCGTGACGGGAAAGACGTGACGGCAAGGCACGGCAAGACACATGACGGCGAGGACTGATGGCACCCGAATCCGAAGCAGGCGGTGGCGGTGTGTCGGACGCCGGTGCGGAGTCCTGGGGCATCGGCGGAGTGGTCGGTGACGGACGCTACCGCCTGACCCACCGTCTGGGCCGTGGTGGCATGGCCGAGGTGTTCGCCGCCGAGGACGTCCGCCTGGGCCGTACGGTCGCCGTCAAGCTGCTCCGCGCCGACCTCGCCGAGGACCCGGTCTCCAAGGCCCGCTTCACGCGCGAGGCGCAGTCGGTCGCCGGGCTCAACCACCATGCCATCGTCGCGGTCTACGACTCCGGCGAAGACGTCGTCGGCGGCCAGTCCGTTCCGTACATCGTGATGGAGCTGGTCGAGGGCCGCACGATCCGCGATCTGCTGATCAGCGCCGAGGCGCCGGGGCCCGAGCAGGCCCTGATCATCGTCTCGGGCGTGCTCGAAGCGCTCGCCTACTCCCATCAGCACGGCATCGTGCACCGGGACATCAAGCCCGCCAACGTCATCATCACGCACAGCGGTGCCGTGAAGGTGATGGACTTCGGCATCGCGCGCGCCCTGCACGGCGCGCAGTCGACGATGACCCAGACCGGCATGGTCATGGGCACGCCGCAGTACCTCTCCCCCGAACAGGCTCTCGGCAAGGCCGTGGACCATCGTTCGGACCTGTACGCCACGGGCTGCCTGCTCTACGAACTTCTCGCGCTGCGGCCTCCGTTCACCGGCGAGACGCCCCTCTCGGTGGTGTACCAGCACGTCCAGGACACGCCGGTGCCGCCGTCCGACGTGACACAGGCGTCGCCGCCGGAGCTCGACGGGCTCGTCATGCGCTCGCTGGCGAAGGATCCGGACGACCGGTTCCAGAGCGCCGAGGAGATGCGCGCCCTCATCCAGTACGGCCTGCAGATGCTCCAGCAGCAGGGCAGCCACACCGGCACGTGGAACACGGGCCCGGTGGAGGTGCACGAGGGCGGTCACACGCCGGTCGGCGGTGTGGCGGCGACGGCCGCGCTCGGCCACCCGATGCACCACGAGACCTCGCAGGGGCCGATCCTGCCGCCGATGAACCCGGACGACGGCGGGTACGACGGTGGTCACGGCGGGGCATACGCCCACGGGGCCGGCGGCAGGCGCGGTCGCGGCAAGATGTGGCTGTTCGTGGCGCTCGCGCTGATCGCGATCGTGGCCGGTGTCGCCTACGCCGTGGACAAGGCGGGCGGCAACGGCGGCGGTACGACGGACAAACCGACCGTCACCAACTCCCCGTCCACGGTCTCGGACTCTCCGACTCCGTCGGACGAGCCCACGCCGGAGACGCAGGAACCGGACACCTCCACGGGCGGCGGTCAGGACACCTGGGTGCCCCCCACCAAGCCCTCGTACCGGCCGTCGACGCCGAGCACGCCCTCGGGCGATCCGTCGACCCCGCCGACCGACCCGACCGACGGCGGCACCGACGACGGTGGGACGACGGAGGGCAACACCGACGAGGGCACCACGGAGGGCAACACCGACCAGGGCACGTCGACGGGCACCTCCACCGGCACGACGACGGGCAACACCAACACCGGTACGTCGACCGGCACGTCGGCCGGTACGACGACGGGCAACACCAACACCGGTACGTCGACGGGCACGTCGGCCGGCACCACGGCGGGCACCACGCCCTGACGGAGCCGCCTCACCCCGTGAACGCGTCGCGCACCGCCTCGTATTCGCGGGTCCACCACACCACCAGGGCCGACGCCGCGGGGAACTGCGCGTCGGCCCTTCGGTCGTGGAGCTGGTAGCGCCAGCGCAGTATCCAGAAGTCGTTGAGCCGCTCCCACCACACCCGGTGCACCGCGGCCGCCAGTTCGGCGCCGTCCGCGCCCGCCGCCCGCCGGTAGGCCCGCGCGTACGCCCGTACCTTCCCCAGCTCCAGCTCGCCCGCCGGCCGTACGAAGAAGATGGCGGCGGCCCGGACCGCCTCCTCGGCCCGTGGCTGGACGCCGAGGCGGTCCCAGTCGACGATCGCGGCCGGCTCCGCGCCCCGGTAGAGCAGGTTCAGGGGGTGGAAGTCGCCGTGCACCCAGCCGGCCGCGGCGGCGGGCGGGGGGCGGCGGTGGGCGTGCTCGGCGAGAAGGACACGGCGCTCCAGCAGGCGGTGCTCGGCGAGCTCGTCGAAGCCGTCGCGGGGGTGCCGGGCGCGGGCGAGGCGGAGCAGATCGTCGATGACGCGGAAGGTGTCGGCGGGGCGGGCGCTCTCGTACTCCTCCCCCGGCGGCGGAGACTCCATCACCTGCTCCAGACAGGTGTGCACGTGGCCGAGGAGGGCGCCCAGGCGGCGGGAGCCGGCGGCGGAGAGCTGGGCGCCGTCGCGGTGACGGCCGTCGACCCAGGGGTGCAGGGCGTAGCAGCGGCCGCCGATCACGGCGACCGTACGGCCCGCGGAGTCGGCGAGCGGCGGGGCGACGGGCAGGCCCAGGGCGTGCAGGCGCTGCGTGGCCCGGTGCTGTCGGCTGATCGTGTCCCGGTCGGCGGTCGGGGCGTCGAGATGCTGCTTCAGGAAGTAGGCGCCACGGGTGGTGGCGAGGCGGTAGCCGCGGTTGAGGAGGCCCTGGGAGACGGGTTCGCAGGAGAGCGGCTCGCCGGCGTCGCGGTAGCGGCGCAGCAGGGCACCGAGGGGTGGAGCGAGCGTTTCAGATGAGCGCGGCACTCACCAAATGTTAGATCACGCTACGTGGTGAAGGTGTCGCGCTTCGGAAGGCCCCGGAGAGTGCGCGGAGTCCGCCCCGGCGGCGCGCTCGGCAGGGCGGTCGGCGCGGGCTTCGGCGCCGTCCGTGGCACGCGTCTCGGTGCGCGTCTCGGTGCGTGGCTCCGTACGGCTATCGGCCGTGTAGTCGAGGGCGTGCACGGTCACGAACCGCGGCTCGACGCGCATGTAGACCGGCTCGAAGGGAGCGCCGTCCACGATCCTCGGCGCCGGCCCGAAGGCCGCGAGCTGCTCCTCGGTCGGCTCGACGACCTCGGCGGTGCCGGTGAACTGCACGGACCAGAGATGGTCGGCCCCGGAGTTGAGGTTGTCCGCGCCGTAGGCGACCACGCTGCCCTGGCAGGCCCGGTGGTAGCCGAGCCCCCGGTGCATCCGGAGCAGCACACGGCCGTCGGCCACGATGTGCCGGGCCGGTGCGACGAAGGGCATCGCCCGCATGCTCGTCGCCACCCGCCCGTACGACACGCGGCGCAGCAGCTCGATGGCGCGGATCTCCTCGGTGGACATGGGCTCCACTCTCCGCCACCGGCGCCGCGTCGCGAAAGGGGCCCCCTGACCCGCCGGTTCGGGACATAGGTCCCGGATCGGCGCTCCCGAGCCGATCAGCGGCGCTCGGCCTGCATGCGGGCCACGTACGCCGCGGCCTGCGATCGCCGCTCCATGCCCAGCTTGGACAGCAGGCTGGAGACGTAGTTCTTGATCGTCTTCTCGGCGAGATGGAGCCGCTCCCCGATGGCCCGGTTGGTCAGACCCTCGCCGATCAGGTCCAGGATCTTGCGCTCCTGTTCCGTCAGGTTGGCGAGCCGGTCGTCACCCTTGGGGCTGTTTCCGTCGCGCAGCCGCTCCAGCACGCGGGCGGTCGCCACCGGGTCGAGCAGGGACTTGCCGGCGGCCACGTCGCGTACCGCCGAGATGAGTTCGCTGCCGCGGATGGCCTTGAGGACATAACCCGAGGCACCGGCCATGATCGCGTCGAAGAGCGCCTCGTCGTCGGCGTACGAGGTGAGCATCAGACACTTGATGGCGTCGTTCCGCGACCGGACCTCGCGGCAGACCTCGACCCCGCTGCCGTCCGGCAGCCGGACGTCGAGCACGGCCACGTCGGGGCGGGTCGCGGGGATCCTGACCAGGGCGTCCGCCGCCGTACCGGCCTCACCGACGACCTCGATGTCGTCCTCCACGGAGAGCAGCTCGTGGACCCCGCGCCGGACCACTTCGTGGTCGTCCAGCAGAAATACCCTGATTTTTCCGTCTTCGCGCACGGGGTCAGTCTCACATATTGGCTCTTCCCGTGCCCGGGGTGGCCGGGATAACGTGCCCGTGTTCCGGCGGCCCTCAAAGCTGTTGCCAACGCGCTGACCAGCTACTGCTCCCCTTTTTCGCGACCTTTTCGAGATTTACTTGGAAATCCAAGCAAAATCGCAGGTCAAATGGGGTTTCGCAGGAATGCGGCGCACTGGGTAACGTGCCTATGACAGGGCGCTCGCCGGGGCACCTGTCACGCCCGACCCCGGCCGAGTCGCACCCCACCCCGTGCGCGGGCACGGAGAAGGCGAGCCGCACTGGCTGCCCGGCGAACCCGGGGGCCGGACCGACGGAGGAGCACGCACGTGACCGTGGAGAGCACTGCCGCGCGCAAGACGACGCGACGCAGCAGCGGCACCAAGCGCACTGCCAGCGCGAGCGTCAAGAAGGGGCAGGGCGCCGAGCCCGAGCTCGTTCAGCTGCTGACGCCCGAAGGGGAGCGCGTCCAGCACCCCGAGTACGACATCGACCTGAGCGCCGACGAGCTGCGCGGCCTCTACCGGGACATGGTCCTCACCCGCCGCTTCGACGCCGAGGCCACGGCCCTGCAGCGTCAGGGCGAGCTGGGCCTGTGGGCGTCGCTGCTCGGCCAGGAGGCGGCGCAGATCGGCTCCGGGCGCGCGCTGCGCGACGACGACTATGTCTTCCCGACCTATCGCGAGCACGGTGTCGCCTGGTGCCGTGGGGTCGACCCGACCAACCTGCTGGGCATGTTCCGCGGTGTGAACCACGGAGGGTGGGACCCGAACAGCAACAACTTCCACCTGTACACGATCGTCATCGGCTCGCAGACCCTGCACGCCACCGGCTACGCCATGGGCGTCGCCAAGGACGGTGCCGACTCCGCCGTGATCGCGTACTTCGGCGACGGAGCGTCCAGCCAGGGCGACGTGGCCGAGTCCTTCACCTTCTCGGCGGTCTACAACGCCCCGGTCGTGTTCTTCTGCCAGAACAACCAGTGGGCGATCTCCGAGCCCACCGAGAGGCAGACCCGGGTTCCGCTCTACCAGCGCGCGCAGGGCTACGGCTTCCCCGGCGTCCGCGTCGACGGCAACGACGTCCTCGCCTGCCTGGCCGTGACCCGCTCCGCCCTGGAGCGTGCCCGCCGCGGCGAGGGCCCGACCCTGGTCGAGGCGTTCACCTACCGCATGGGCGCGCACACCACCTCCGACGACCCGACCAAGTACCGGGCCGACGAGGAGCGCGAGGCCTGGGAGGCGAAGGACCCGATCCTGCGGCTCAAGGCGTACCTGGAGAAGGCCGGCCACGCCGACGCCGCCTTCTTCGAGGAGCTGGAGACGGAGAGCGAGGCGCTCGGCAAGCGCGTCCGCGAGGCCGTCCGTGCCATGCCCGACCCGGATCACATGGCGATCTTCGAGAATGTCTACGCCGACGGGCACGCGCTCGTCGACGAGGAGCGCGCGCAGTTCGCCGCCTACCAGGCGTCCTTCGCGGACGGAGGGGCCGAGTAATCATGGCTGTACAGAAGCTTCCCCTGGCCAAGGCGCTCAACGAGTCGCTCCGCACGGCCCTGGAGACCGACCCCAAGGTCCTCATCATGGGCGAGGACGTCGGAAAGCTCGGCGGTGTCTTCCGGGTCACCGACGGGCTGCAGAAGGACTTCGGCGAGGACCGGGTCATCGACACCCCGCTCGCCGAGTCCGGCATCGTCGGCACCGCGATCGGCCTGGCCCTGCGCGGCTACCGGCCCGTCGTCGAGATCCAGTTCGACGGTTTCGTCTTCCCCGCGTACGACCAGATCGTCACGCAGCTCGCCAAGATGCACGCCCGTGCCCTCGGCAAGATCAAGCTGCCGGTCGTCGTCCGCATCCCGTACGGCGGCGGCATCGGCGCGGTCGAGCACCACTCCGAGTCGCCCGAGGCGCTCTTCGCGCACGTGGCCGGCCTGAAGGTCGTCTCGCCGTCGAACTCCTCCGACGCGTACTGGATGCTCCAGCAGGCCATCCAGAGCGACGACCCGGTCATCTTCTTCGAGCCCAAGCGCCGCTACTGGGACAAGGGCGAGGTCGACACCGAAGCCATCCCCGGCGAGCTGCACAAGGCCCGGGTGGCCCGCGAGGGCACCGACCTCACGCTCGCCGCGTACGGTCCGATGGTGAAGGTCTGCCTGGAGGCCGCCGCGGCCGCCCAGGAGGAGGGCAAGTCGGTGGAGGTCCTGGACCTGCGCTCGATGTCCCCGATCGACTTCGACGCCATCCAGACCTCGGTCGAGAAGACCCGCCGTCTGGTCGTGGTCCACGAGGCCCCGGTCTTCTACGGCTCCGGCGCGGAGATCGCCGCCCGGATCACCGAGCGCTGCTTCTACCACCTGGAGGCCCCCGTCCTGCGGGTCGGCGGCTACCACGCGCCGTATCCGCCGGCGCGCCTGGAGGAGGAGTACCTGCCGGGCCTGGATCGCGTGCTCGACGCCGTCGACCGCTCGCTGGCGTACTGAGGAGAGCATCGTGACGATCCGCGAATTCAAGATGCCCGACGTGGGCGAGGGCCTCACCGAGGCCGAGATCCTCAAGTGGTACGTCCAGCCCGGTGACACGGTCACCGACGGGCAGGTCGTCTGCGAGGTCGAGACGGCCAAGGCGGCGGTCGAGCTGCCGTGCCCCTTCGACGGTGTGGTGCACGAGCTGCGCTTCCCCGAGGGGACGACGGTCGACGTCGGCGAGGTGATCATCTCGGTGAACGTCGGCGGCGGTACGGCGGAGGCCGAGGCCCCGGCCCAGGCACCGGTCGAGGCTCCGGCCGCCGAGGAGCCGGCCGAGGAGGAGCCCCAGGGCCGTCAGCCGGTCCTGGTCGGCTACGGCGTGGCCGCGACCTCCACCAAGCGCCGCGCCCGTAAGGGTGTGCCCGCCGCACCCGCCGCACCCGCCGCACCCGCCGCACCCGCCGCTTCGGCACCGGCCACCGCCACCGCGCCGGTCTCCGTACCGGAGCAGCTCAACGGGCACGGTGGCCCCGCCGCCACCCGCCCGCTGGCCAAGCCGCCGGTGCGCAAGCTGGCCAAGGACCTCGGGGTGGACCTGGCGACGGTCACGCCGACCGGTCCGGACGGGATCATCACCCGCGAGGACGTCCACGCGGCCGCAGCCCCGGCACCGGCCGCCGCGGCACCCGCCGTCGAGGCCCCGGCAGCGGCTCCGGCCGCGGCCCCCACGCCCGCCGCCGCCTCCGTGGCGTCGACGGACGCGCGGGAGACCCGTGTCCCCATCAAGGGCGTACGGAAGGCCACGGCGGCGGCGATGGTCGGCTCGGCCTTCACCGCGCCGCACGTCACCGAGTTCGTGACCTTCGACATCACGCGCACGATGAAGCTGGTCGAGGAGCTCAAGTCCGACAAGGACATGGCGGGCCTGCGGGTCAACCCGCTCCTCCTCGTCGCCAAGGCCGTCCTGGTCGCCGTGAAGCGCAACCCGGAGATCAACGCGGCCTGGGACGAGGCGAACCAGGAGATCGTGCTCAAGCACTACGTCAACCTGGGTATCGCCGCGGCCACCCCGCGCGGTCTGATCGTGCCGAACATCAAGGACGCGCACGCCCAGACCCTGCCGGAGCTGTCGCGCTCCCTCAGCGAGCTGGTCGCCACCGCCCGCGAGGGCAAGACGACCCCGGCGGCCATGCAGGGCGGCACGTTCACCATCACCAACGTCGGCGTCTTCGGCGTCGACACCGGTACGCCCATCCTCAATCCGGGCGAGTCCGCGATCCTCGCGGTCGGTGCGATCAAGCTCCAGCCGTGGGTCCACAAGGGCAAGGTGAAGCCACGTCAGGTCACCACGCTCGCGCTCTCCTTCGACCACCGCCTGGTCGACGGCGAGCTCGGCTCCAAGTTCCTGGCGGATGTCGCCGCGATCCTGGAACAGCCGAAGCGGTTGATCACCTGGGCGTAGCAGCCCGGTCACGTCGTTTCACGTGAAACGCCCGGCCGAGCCGGTCGGCGAGGGGCCCGGACGCCTATGGGTGTCCGGGCCCCTGCCGTTGCCCGGCGAGCCGAGGGACGGCGTCGCGTCCGGGCCCGCGGCCGTTCCGTTCTGTCCTGTGTGTCGCCGTACCCCGTCCGCGATGCGGACAGCGCTCCCTGTTGCACCCCTGTTGTATCTAAGCTGTGCGCATGCCTTCCGCGCCCGCAGCAGCCGACCGCGTCTACACGCACGTCAAGCAGGCCGTCCTGGACCGCCGTTACGAGGGCGGGACGCTGCTCACCGAGGGGGAGCTGGCCCTGGCCGTCGGGGTGTCCCGGACGCCCGTGCGCGAGGCGCTGCTCAAGCTGGAGATGGAAGGGCTGCTCAAGCTCTACCCCAAGAAGGGCGCCCTGGTGCTCGCCGTCTCCGCGCAGGAGATCGCCGACGTCGTGGAGACCCGGCTGCTCGTCGAGGAGTTCGCCGTGCGCCGGGCCGTGCCCGCCTCGCCGGCGCTGATCGCCCGGCTGGAAGAGCTCTTGGAGGAGCAGAAGCGGCGGGCCGAGGCCGGGGACCTCGCCGAGGTCGCCGTCACCGACCGCTGCTTCCACGCCGAGATCGTCCAGCACGCCGGCAACCAGATCCTCGCCCGCCTCTACGACCAGCTGCGCGACCGTCAGCTGCGCATGGGCGTCGCCGTGATGCAGTCCCACCCGGACCGCATCGCCAAGAACATCACCGAGCACGCCGAGATCCTGGAGCGGATCCGGGCGGGCGACGTCGAGGGCGCCGCCGCCTGCGTCCGGCAGCACCTGAGCTGGGTCAAGGTCCTGGTCCGGGGTGAGGCACGGTGAGCGGACGTGGATTCGGATCCGCCGTCACCCTCCCCGGTGACCCGCCCGGGGGCAGGCGCGCCGCCCTCGTCTGGGGCGTCGGCGTCGCCGTCTACTTCGTCGCCGTCATCTTCCGTACGTCACTGGGCGTCGCCGGCCTCGACGCAGCCGACCGCTTCGACGTCAACGCCTCCGCCCTCTCCACCTTCTCGATCCTCCAGCTCCTCGTCTACGCGGGCATGCAGATACCCGTCGGCCTGCTGGTCGACCGGCTCGGCACCAAGAAGGTGCTGACGCTCGGCGTCGTCCTCTTCACCCTCGGGCAGCTGGGCTTCGCGCTCTCCCCCTCGTACGGCATGGCGCTGGCCTCCCGCGCGCTGCTCGGTTGCGGCGACGCGATGACCTTCATCAGCGTGCTGCGGCTCGGCGGCCGCTGGTTCCCCGCCCGGCGCGGACCGCTGATCGCCCAGCTCGCCGGTCTCGTCGGGATGGCCGGCAACCTCGTCTCCACCCTCGTCATCGCCCGGCTCCTGCACGGTGTCGGCTGGACCGCCGCCTTCGCGGGCAGCGCCGTCGCCGGTGTGGTGGTCCTCGTCCTGCTGCTGATCTTCCTCAAGGACCACCCCGAGGGCCACGAGCCCACGCCCGTCGCGCACGCCGGTGCCACGTACGTCCGCCGGCAGATCGCGGAGTCCTGGCGGGAGCCGGGCACCCGGCTCGGCATGTGGGTGCACTTCACCACCCAGTTCCCGGCCATGGTGTTCCTGCTGCTGTGGGGGCTTCCGTTCCTCGTCGAGGCACAGGGGCTCTCGCCCGAGACGGCCGGGGGGCTGCTCACCCTGGTGGTGGCCTCCAACATGGTCGTGGGGCTGGTCTACGGCCAGATCATCGCCCGGCACCACGCCGCCCGCGTACCGCTGGCGCTCGGCACCATCGCCGTGACCGCAGCCCTGTGGGGAACCACCCTCGCCTTTCCCGGCGACCACGCCCCCATGTGGCTGCTGGTCACCCTCTGCACGGTCCTCGGCGCCTGCGGACCCGCCTCGATGATCGGCTTCGACTTCGCCCGCCCGGCCAACCCGCCGGAGCGTCAGGGAACGGCCTCGGGAATCGTCAACATGGGTGGTTTCGTCGCCTCGATGACGACCCTGCTCGCGGTCGGCGTCCTCCTCGACGCCACCGGCGGCAACTACCGGATCGCCTTCTCCTCCGTCTTCGTCCTGGAGACCCTGGGCGTCGTGCAGATCCTGCGCCTGAAGGCCCGTACGGCGAAGCGCGAGCGTGAACGCCTGGTCGCCAGCCGGGTGGAGGTCGTGCACGTGCCCGTGTGAACGGGGCGCCCGAGGGTGCCTACCGGGGCGTCACCGTGAAGTGGTCCAGGATCGCCGCCGCGAGGTCCAGGTCGCCCTCGGTCTTGACCCGGTCGGCCACGTCGGCCGGCCGGACCCTGCCGCACGCCAGACGGACGTACGTCTCCCAGTCCATCGCCAGCGTCGCCGCGGGCCCCAGCGACGGCGCG
This sequence comes from Streptomyces sp. NPDC006551, assembly GCF_040611675.1. Taxonomy (NCBI): domain Bacteria; kingdom Bacillati; phylum Actinomycetota; class Actinomycetes; order Kitasatosporales; family Streptomycetaceae; genus Streptomyces; species Streptomyces sp. NPDC006551. The sequence goes on along the minus strand of NZ_JBEXOT010000003.1, from coordinate 53,425 downwards.
CCATCGACCGAACCGCGTCCCTCCGCGTCCACCCGGACAGTCCGCAGGAACTCCACGGGCCCGTGCACGTCGAGGACGACCGCCGAGTTCGTGGGCGCGCCCGCGTCCTTGGCGACCACCTTCGGCAGCGCTTCGAGCAGGACGTCACGGGTGACCAGGGCGGCGGGGGAGTCGAGGTTGCCCGGCCGGCCCAGCGCGGTGCGCAGATCCTGCTCGTGCACCCAGACGTCGAAGGCGCGCATGCGGTAGGCCAGTTCCAGGGTCTGCTCGGCGCCCAGGGGGGCGCGGACGAGCTGGTCCGGCTTCCGGTTCTCGTTGCGGAGCATCCGCGCCCGGCGGATCAGGACGTACTCGAGCTCCGAGGTCATCTCGGGTGCGGTGTGGTGCCGGCGCACATCGACCTGCATCTCCATGTAGCGCGCGAAGTCACTGCGTACGTGGTAGAGGTCGCGGGGCAGGGAGTGGATGGGACGCGGGTCGCCCAGCATCTCGCACTCCATGCCGATGACATGGGACACGATGTCGCGCACCGACCAGCCCGGGCACGGTGTCGCGCGGTTCCATTCGCCTTCCACGAGCGGCTGCACCAGCTCGGATATCGCTTCGATGGAGTGGGTCCAGGCGTCGGCGTAGGTCTGAAGGCTGGGATGGACGGTCACGGGACCCCTCGGCGGTTCTGCGGTGCGCGGGCTGAAAACAAGACTGCTTGGGAGGCTCGGACGCTAAGTTACGCTGCCCGAAGGCACCCCGGCAGTGCTTTCGTGTGACGATCGTAGGCCCGTGTTGACGACTCGAATGCCAGGACGGTGGTAGTGTGCGCGCCTCGCTGATCCAGATCGCAGTAAACCCGGAGGAATCGGTCGAATCCCGCCGTGCGCGGGTGGCCGGTCTGGTACGGGAGGAGCGCGGCGCCGCGGATCTCGTCGTGCTGCCGGAGCTGTGGCCGATGGGGGCGTTCGCGTACGAGTCCTTCGCGGCGGAATCGGAGCTGCTGAAGGGGCCGACGTTCGAGGCGATGGCGGCCGCGGCCCAGGACGCGGGGGTCTGGCTGCACGCCGGGTCGGTCGTCGAGGCGGTGGGCGGCGCGCTCTACAACACGTCGCTCGTCCTCACACCGGAGGGCGAACTCGCCGCGAGTTATCGCAAGATCCACCGTTTCGGCTTCGACAAGGGCGAGGCCGTGATGATGGCGGCGGGCGAGGAGCCGGTGACGGTCGCCCTGCCCGGCCTGACGGTGGGGGTCGCCACCTGTTACGACCTGCGCTTCCCCGAGCTCTTCCGGGGTCTGGTCGACGCGGGCGCGCAGGCGTTCGTCGTCCCGGCCGGCTGGCCGGCCCGCCGCCGCGAGCACTGGACCGTGCTGGCACGGGCGCGGGCCGTGGAGAACCAGGCGTACATGCTGGCCTGCGGCACGGCCGGCACGCACGCGGGCGTGGAGCAGGCGGGGCACTCGATCGTGGTGGACCCCTGGGGCGAGGTCATGGCGGAGGCGGGCCCGGACGAGGAGATCCTGCGGGTGGAGCTCGATCCGGCGAAGGTGACGACGACCCGGGACCAGTTCCCGGCCCTGAAGGACCGCGTCCTGGGCGTGGCGAAGCCGAGGCGGCCCTGAGCCGCTGACGGGGCGGACGCCTCGGTCGCCGGGGGGCCGGGGCTCCCCGGACGGGCCTTGGTCCCCGGGCCCCCGGGCTCCGGCCCCTGGCTACCCAGGGCACCCGCACCGGCCCCGTCGCCCGGCCGTCCCCCCGGCACCGTCCGCGAGCCCTGGGCCCTCGCCCCCGGGCTCCCGGCACCGCCCCATGGGGCCCTCCGGCACCCGGGCACCGGCCCCTGGGTCCGCAGGGCCCCATCGGGCCCCCGGCCGCCCTCGGCACCGTCCATGAGGCCCTCAGGCCCTCTCCCGTCCGTGAGCCCCCTGGGCACCCGGGCACCGGCCCCTCGGGCACCCGGGCACCCGGGCACCGGCCCCTCGGGCACCGGCCCCTCGGGCACCGGCCCCTCGGGCACCCAGGCCCGGCGGGCCCTAGGCCCGCACCGGCCCCAGGCCCGCACCGGACCTGGGCCCTCGTCCCCCGGGCCGTCGTCCCCCGGCCCCCGGGGCACGGTCCGTCCCCCGCTCCCCCCGCCTCGCCCTCAGACCGCTATCGCGTTCAAGGCCGCCCGGGACGGTTCCGCCGTCGAAGCCGCGGGGGCGTACTCGCGCCAGGCCGCCGCCAGTCTGCGGACCGCCTCCGTCAGGACGTCCGGGGGCAGCAGGAAGTGCAGGCGCAGATGGCCGGTGCTGCCGCCCAGCGCGTCCATCGTGGCGCCCGGGAGGACGGCCACCCCGTGGCGCAGCGCGACCTGGGCGAAGGCCACGCCGTCGCCGTACGGGAGGCGTACCCACACCGTCTGGCCGCCGGTGGCCGGAGCCCAGGTCCACGACGGCAGCTGCCGGGCCAGCTCCGCCAGCAGCCGGTCGTGGCCCGCGCGCAGGGTCCGTACCCGGTCGGCCACGATCGCGTCGAAGTCGTCGAGCAGCCGCGTGGCCACCAGTTGCGCCGGGACGTCGGACCCCAGGTCGTGGATGGCCTTGAGCCGGGCCAGCCGCGCGACGAGCCCCGCGGGCCCCCGCACCCAGCCGATCCGCAGCCCGGCCCACACCGCCTTGCTCAGCGAGCCGACCCCCACGACCTCGCCGAACGACGACAACGGCCGTGGCGCCCGCCCGGGTTCGAACGCGAGATCGGCGAGCACCTCGTCGTCGACCAGCGGCACCCCGAGCGCGTTCGCCGCCTCGACGAGACGGCGGCCCGGCAGCGGCGGAAGAACGGTCCCGGTCGGATTCTGGAAACGCGGCACCACATACGCCAGGGCAGGCCGGTGACGCTCCATCAGCCGGATCGCCTCCGCCACGTCCACCCCGTCCGCCCCCACCGCCACGGGGTACGGCACCGCCGCCGCCTCGCGGAACAGGTCGAGCGCCCCCGGATACGTCGGCGCCTCGACGAGGACCCCGTCGCCGGGCGCCACGAGCAGCCGGGTCAGCAGCGAAAGCCCCTGCTGGGCGCCCGTCGTGACCAGGATCTGCTCCGGATCGGTCGGCACGCCCCGTTCCGTGTACCGCCGTGCGATCGCCGCCCGCAGGCCCGCGAGACCCGCCGGGTGATAGCCGAGGTCGTCGTCCGGCAGGGTGAGCGAGGCGTACGCCCGCGCCAGCTCCGGCGGCGGGCCCACCGGCGCCGCGCAGCTCAGCAGGATCACGTCGTCCGGCGTCTCGAGCAGGTGCAGGAAGAGCGGATTCGACGTCTCCCTGACCCGGGGGCCGGGAGCGAGCGCGGCGGACGCAACCCGCGTGCCGCTGCCCTGCCGCCGCACGAGCCGCCCCTCCTGGCGCAGCGTGTCGTACGCGGCGACGACCGTCGTACGGCCCACCGCGAGCGCGGCGGCGAGCCGCCGGTCCGGCGGCAGCGGGGCGCCCGCCGGGAGCAGCCCCTCGTCGATCAACTGCCGGAAACGGGCCGCGAGGAGGAGATACAGCGGCCCCCGCCCGGCGGACCAGCGGCCGAGCCGGGCGACAAGGTCGTCCACGGAGAGAGAGATTGGTTCCATCGACGGACCAATCTGCCGCGATTGGTTCTGTAGGGGCAAGGGGATTGTCCACAGACTGGCGATCATGATGGACGACAACGACACCGCAGCGCTCCGCCCCGAAACCCTCGCGGTCCACCCCCCGCAGCCGCGGATCAGCGGCAGCACGCCACTCGGCGTCCCCCTCCACCAGGGGCACGTCTTCGCCTTCGACAGCGCCGAGGCGATGGCCGACGCCATCCACACCCCCGGCACCTTCCTCTACAGCCGCCTCGGCAACCCCACCGTCCGCGCCCTGGAGGAAGCCGTCGCCCGCCTGGAGGGCGGCGTCGCCGGCCTCTCCTTCGCCTCCGGCATGGGCGCCATCAACGCCGTCCTGCTCGGACTGCTGTCCTCCGGCGGCCATGTCGTCGCGCAGAGCTGCCTGTACGGCGGTACGTACGCGGTCCTCAGCGACCTCGCCGAGCGCTGGGGCGTCGAGGTCACGTACGTCTCGGGGACGGACCCGGAGGAGGTCCGCCGCGCCCTGCGGCCCGAGACGCGGCTGCTCTACCTGGAGACCATCGCCAACCCGACGACCCGCGTCGCCGACCTTCCCGCCCTGATCGCCGTCGCGGCGGAGGCGGGCGTCCCGACCGCCGTCGACAACACCTTCGCCTCGCCGCTCCTCTGCCGGCCGATCGAGTTCGGCGCGGACGTCGTCATCCACTCCGCGACCAAGTACCTCGCCGGGCACGCGGACGTCCTCGGCGGCATGGCCGTCTTCCGGGACGCCGAGCTGTACGGCCGTATCCGCCGCTACGCGATCGAACAGGGCGCCTCCACCGACCCGTTCGCGGCCTGGCTGACGCTGCGCGGCATGCAGACCTTGTCGCTGCGCATCGAGCGGCAGTGCGCCACGGCCCTCGACCTGGCCGAGCGGCTCGCGAACCACCCGGCGGTCGCCGCCGTACGCCACCCGGCGCTGCCCGGGCACCCTGATCAAGCCGTCGCACGGCGTCTGCTGCCGAACGGCGGCGGCGGGGTGATCTCCTTCGACCTCGCGGGCGGACGCGAGGCGGGCGGTACGTTCGTCGGCGCGGTACGGGTGGCTTCGCTGAGCCTCTCCCTCGGCGACGTGAAGACCCTCGTGATGCACCCCGCCTCCACCTCCCACCGCCAACTGGACGCGGCCGCCCTCGACACGGCGGGCATCGGACCCGGGACGGTACGGGTGTCCGTAGGCATCGAGCACGTCGAAGACCTGTGGGCGGACCTGGAACAGGCGCTGGAGCGGGCGGCGAAGGCGGCCTGAGCGGCGACCGGAGGCGGGCGGACGGCGCCGGGCGGACGATCCGGGCGGCTTTACCCGTCCAGCCGGGGCCGGGGCGGCTTGCCCCGTCCGACCGGGGCGGGGGCGGCTCTACCCGTCCGCTCTCGGGTGTCCTGCTCCTGCTCCTGCTCCTACCCCTCCCGCTCGCGTTCGGACATCCGGATCACACACACCGCCACCGCGATCAGCAGCGCCGCGTCGGCGTCCTCCCGGACCACGTTCACGGCGTACGTGTCCCGGACGTGGAACCACTGCCGGGAGATGTGGGCGAGGAGTTCACCGTCGTACTCGACGGTGAACTCCCGGTCCAGGATCCTGCCGCTGACGTCCAGCTCCGTGCCCTCGGCCAGCGTGACGCGGTAGTGGTTGCGGAGCAGCGAGAGACGCTTCCTGCGGATGGTGGCGAGCGGCCGGTCGTCCCTCTCGAGGGTCATCGCGTCCCGCAGACTGAACACCTTCTGCCGCAGCGTGACCAGGACCCGCCCGTGAGGGTCCTTCAACTCCAGGGTGTCGCGCAGCCGCAGGGCTTTGCCGTCGACGAGGAAGGCGTGGTGGCCGTTCTCGTCCTCGATCCAGTAGTCGTCGCCGATGGCGAAGATTTTGTCCCGTACGAGATATTTCATGGCGTCAGGGGTTCCCCGCCCGCGCCCGCTTCACGCAGGACCGAAGTAGCGGATGAACGGGTCGGCGGTGACGCCCAGCACATCGCCGAAGGGCGCGTTCAGCTGGTGGATCAGCAGCACCGTGAAGGCGATGAAGCCGGCCAGGCCCATCACCATCACCACATGGGTGACATTGCGCCGGATGCCGAACAGGAACATGAAGGCCGGCGTCAGCGCACCGCCGATGAGCAGACCCGTCCACAGGACCGGTGACAGCCTTTCCTGGGCCGCCGCCTCCCGGCCGCGCCGGGCGTCGTCCACGTAGCCGAGTTGGGCGACCATCTCCTGGGCGGCGATCTGCTGGGACGTCGAGGCCGTCCTGTCCACCTCGCCGGCGGAGCGGAGCCGGTCGAGCAGGCTCCAGCCCGTCGTGCCCAGGGGGCGGCCGGCGGCCAACAGGGGCCATTCGACGTCGACGACGTGGGTGGCGTACGAACGGGCCGCGGCGCGCACGGGTCCGCGCCGGTCCTCCGGGAGAGAGGCGGCCAGCAGATAGGTCTGGTGCAGGGCGCTCGCCTCGACCTGGACGTGGTCGGCGGCGGCGGAACGGTTGTCCCAGACGGAGACGAGGCAGAGACCGAGCACCACGGCGTAGAGCACCGAGACCATCATCGCGATGTACTCGGCGACGCTCGCGGGGCTCCTCGTCGTCCGCGACCGGGAACAGCTTGGTCTTGACGACCACGGCGAGGGCGGCGAGCAGGGCCACGCCGAGCACGATGGCGATCGTTTCCAGCAGTGCCATGGTGTCTCCCGTGGGGCGGCGTGGTCAGCGTGGGCGGGAGCCGAACAGGGCGGCCGCGATCGCCGCCGGGATCAGGATCAGCAGGAGGATCAGAACGACCCCCATCTCGGGGAGTTCACGGGAGCGGCGACGGAGCCGGGGGAGGAGCCCTTCGTCGTCAGCGGGAGCGGGGACGCGGGTGTCCGGGACGCGTCCGGGGGGCTGGTCGGGGCCCAGGGCGGGGAGCTGGGCAGGGACCTCGGCCGGGGGTCGGCCGACGGGTACGTCGGCGGGGGCGCGGGCGACGCCTGGGGTGGCCGGGTCGGCGGGCGGTGCTCCTGGCGGCGCCGCCGGCCCGGCCACCGCCCCGGGGGCGGCTGCGGCATCCGGGGCGCCGGGGGCGGCTGCGGCATCCGGGGCGCCGGGGGCGGCTGCCGTACCGGTACCGGTACCGGCGGCATCCGGGGCGCCGGGGGCGGCTGCGGCACCGGTATCGGCACCGGCGGCACCCGGGGTGCCGGGGCCAGCTGCCGCACCGGCAGCACCCGGTGCGTCTGCGGCACCGGCAGCAGCCGGGGCACCCGGGGCATCTGCGGCACCGGCAGCACCCGGTGCGTCTGCGGCACCGGCAGCATCCGGGGCGCCGGGGGCACCGGCAGCATCCGGGGCGCCGGGGGCACCGGCAGCATCTGGGGTGCCGGGGGCAGCTGCCGTGCCGGCACCGGTATCGGTACCGGCGGCATCCGGGGCATCTGCGGCACTGGCAGCACCTGGGGCATCTGCGGCACCCGGGGCGCCGACGACTGGGGCGGCCCCTGCGGCATCCGGGCCACCCGGGGCAGCTGCCGCACCGGCCCCGGCGTCGGCAGTACCCGGGGCGCCGGGGGCAGCTGCCGCACCGGCACCGGCGTCGGCAGTACCCGCGCCCGCCGCCCCCGCCACACCCGCCACATCCGTTCCTGCCGGCGCGCCCGGCACCCCGCCCGCGACCGCACTGGCCCAATCCGGTGGTCCTGCGGGGAGCGGCGCAGGGGCAGCGTCCACCGCCCCCGGCGTCGTCTCCACCGGCGTCGGGGCCTCGCTGACCCCCGTGTACCCGGAGCGGGCGGTGGCCGTGAGCCGTCGCTGTAGCGAGGGAATGGTCCCCACCGCCTGCGCCGTACCCCCGTGGTGGCCCTCCTCGGCCGGGAACCTGGCCGTGCACACCAGGGAGGCCAGGGCCGCGAGGGTGTGGCTCGGGCAGCGCAGGGTCCCGGCCGGGGCGCCGGGGTCGGTGACATGGACGTCGTGGAGATCGGCTTCGCCACGATTGACCAGGTGGTACCGCTTCTCGACGATGCCCCCGGCCCGTACGGCGGGCGGCAGGGGCCCGATGTCGCCGACGGTGCTCACGGTGACGGTCAGCTGCAGGGCGCCGTCACCCGCCCCGCCCGCCCGCGCCGCCGGAACGGGAAGGAGGAGGACCACCGCCAGGAGCGACAGCCCGGCACGCCGACGCAGCATGACACCTCACCCACCGCTCTCAGCCGGAAGGACGAATAATCAGATGATCTGCCCGCCATGGTGGCCAGTCCGACAGCACATGCCATGGGCAAGACACGCCCTCCCTCCCCACCCGGCCCTCGGTTTCACCCGTACGGCACCCCTGGAGCCATGAACGACTCCGCGTCTGCCTCCCACCGCGCCCGCGCCCGTGTCCGCGCCCCCGAGCTCGTCGGGTCGTGCGGCTCCGGGGTAGGCCGACTTCCGGAGCGACAGGCCCGGCAGGACGCGGCGTCGGACGTCCAGGTGCTCGTTGCTCACGAACTCGCGCAGAGCAGCTTCATTCCACTCGACCACCCCGGCCGAGCAGTCATCGGGCTCAGCCTGACCGGTGGATCCAGGGCTCTTGGCCCGCACGAGGGGCATCCGTAGGGGCAGGGCTGACCAGTACCAGGCCCGCGCGGCGCCCGCTCGCTCAAGGTCCGTGCCGGTCCGCAGGTACCCGAGCAGCGCGGATTGGACGCGGCTGTGTCCGAACGCGTTCAGAGCCGGCTCGATGAAGCCACGGTTGGAACTCGGGTCGGGATCATGGACGGCCGCGTTGACGAGTGCGCCGAACGCTGCCTCGGACAGGTCCATGCCCTGGCGGTTGCCTCACGCAGCGCCGCCCGAGCGCGGTGCTCCCAGGTCGGGGGTCCACCCGGCTGAGGCTCCAGAGCGACGGCGAGCCCGAGGATCCGGACGACCTCCTCCAGACACGTGGCGAATGGCTCCCGCTTGTCCTCGGTGCGGTCCTGCAGCGCCATGAAGCTCTGTTCCGCCCGCGCCGTCTCACCGGCAGGCGTCTCGTTCCCGTCCGCAGCCAGTCGTCGCCCCCCCAGCCGTACGCGCGTGATCCGGTGTGCATGCCGGATGGCAAGCTTGAAGCATGAACGATGCCGCCCCGGCGCCCACCCCCGCGCCCGCGCCCCGCCGTGCCCGTGTCCGCGCCCCCGAGCTGATCGGCAAGGGCGGCTGGCTCAACACCGGAGGCAAAGAGCTGACCCTCGCCGACCTGCGAGGTAAGTGCGTTGTCGTAGATTTCTGGACCTTCTGCTGCATCAACTGCCTCCACGTCCTCGACGAGCTGCGCGAGCTGGAGGAGCAGCACCGGGACACCCTCGTGATCGTCGGCGTCCACTCGCCGAAGTTCGTGCACGAGGCCGACCACCAGGCCGTCGTCGACGCCGTCGAGCGCTACGAGGTGCACCACCCGGTCCTCGACGACCCGGAGCTCACGACCTGGAAGCAGTACGCCGTACGGGCCTGGCCGACGCTCGTCGTCATCGACCCCGAGGGGTACGTCGTCGCCCAGCACGCCGGCGAGGGGCACGCCAACGCGATCCGTACCCTCGTCGAGGAGCTGGAGGCCGAGCACGGCGCCAAGGGGACGCTGCGGCGCGGGGACGGGCCGTACGTGCCGCCGGAGCCGGTCGCCACCGATCTGCGGTTCCCCGGCAAGGCGGTCGTCCTGCCCTCCGGCAACCTCCTCGTCTCCGACACCACCCGTCACCAGCTCGTCGAGCTGGAGCCGGACGGCGAGAGCGTCGTACGGCGGATCGGGGACGGGGAGTTCCGTGAACCGCAGGGACTCGCCCTGCTCCCCGACGGCAAGGTCGTCGTCGCCGACACCGTCCACCACGCGCTGCGCACGTTCGACCCGGAGACCGGTGCGATCGAGCTGATCGCCGGAACCGGCCGCCAGTGGTGGCAGGGCTCCCCCACCTCGGGGCCGGCGCTCGATGTCGACCTGTCCTCGCCGTGGGACGTGGCCTGGTGGCGGGGCAAGGTGTGGATCGCCATGGCCGGTGTCCACCAGCTGTGGACGTACGACCCCGAGACCGGAACGGTCGAGGTCGCGGCCGGTACGACCAACGAGGGACTGGTCGACGGGCCGGCCGCCGAGGCGTGGTTCGCCCAGCCGTCCGGGCTCGCCGCCGCCGAGGAACGGCTGTGGATCGCCGACTCCGAGACCAGCGCCCTGCGCTGGATCGACACCGACGACGTCGTGCACACGGCCGTCGGCACCGGGCTCTTCGATTTCGGCCACCGCGACGGCGCCGCCGGCCAGGCCCTCTTCCAGCACCCGCTGGGCGTCACCGCCCTGCCCGACGGGTCCGTCGCCGTGAGCGACACGTACAACCACGCGCTGCGCCGTTACGACCCGGCGAGCGGCGAGGTCACCACCCTCGCCACCGATCTGCGCGAGCCGAGCGACGCCGTCCTGGTGGGCGACGACATCGTCGTCGTCGAGTCGGCCCGGCACCGGGTGACGAGGCTGCGGCTGCCGGAGGAGGCCGTGCGGGTCGAGTCGGTCGCCCACCGCACCCGGCGCGAGGCCACCGAGATCGCTCCCGGACGGCTCCGCCTCGACGTCGTCTTCCAGGCGCCGACGGGCCAGAAGCTGGACGAACGGTACGGTCCCTCGACCCGGCTCCTCGTCTCCTCGACCCCGCCCGAGCTGCTGCTCGGCGGCGAGGGCACGGGCACGGACCTCTTCCGGGAGCTGGACCTCAACCCCGAGGTCGGCGAGGGCGTCCTGCATGTCTCCGCGATGGCGGCGTCCTGCGACGACGACCCGGCCAACGAGTACCCGGCCTGCCATGTCCACCAGCAGGACTGGGGTGTCCCGGTGACGGTGACGGAGAACGGCGCCGCCCGGCTGCCGTTGATCCTCGCGGGCATGGACGCCTGACACACCGGACAGCCCTACGGGAGGATCCCCTGGTTCATGGACGGGCGGCCCGCCGCGCCGTCCAGGCAGCCGGCCACCCACGCCTCCGGGGCGTGGACGGCCCGGTCGCCGCCCATGCCCCGGCGTTCCATGGCCACGCACTCGCCGGCCAGCAGGGCGCGGGTCCGTTCCCCCGTCATGTCGTACTTCCGGATGCGGACGGCCTGGAGATAGCCGCCCTCGTACGCGATGTCCGTGCCCCACGGTGGCCGTTCGCCGTACTCCGTGATGACGTATGCCGCCACCCCCGTGCCGAGCAGCACGGCGGTGGCGGCGCAGGCGACGAACTTCCGTAGTGGTGGGCCCTCGTGACGAACCATGAGAAGGACGGTGTCAGGAAGGGCCTTTCCCGGATGTTTCGTCTGTCGGCGCGTCAGAAGCCGCGGTCGCGGCGGTCGTCGTCCACCACCGTGGGGGCGACAGGTGGTACGACGGCCCGCCGGCGCCGCGCGATGCTGGTGAAGGTCGCCGTGCCGATGAGACCGACCGCCATCATGATCAGTCCCACCAGGTCGAGGTTGACGCCGTCGAGTTCCCAGTCCGTGGCGAACGTGAGAATCGCGCCCACGGCGATGAGGATGATGCAGCCTCCCAGGCCCATGGATCCCGCCTCCTAGTGGGGTTGTCGGAATCGGGTACCCGGGTCGGCCGGCTCTATCCCTCCTCGCCCTATCCCTCCAGGAAGGCCACCAGTGCGTTGGCGAGCAGGAACGGGTCGTCGGCGCCGCACAGTTCGCGTGCGCTGTGCATGGAGAGGATGGCGACGCCGATGTCGACGGTCGTGATGCCGTGGCGGGCGGCGGTGATCGGACCGATTGTCGTGCCGCAGGGCATGTCGTTGCTGGAGACGAACGTCTGCGACGGCACGCCGGCCTTCTCGCAGGCCGCGGCGAACACCGCGCGGCCGCTGCCGTCGGTGGCGTACCGCTGGTTGACGTTCACCTTGAGGATAGGGCCGCCGTTGGCGCGCGGGTGGTGCGTCGGGTCGTGGCGCTCGGCGTAGTTGGGGTGGACGGCGTGGCCGGTGTCGGAGGAGAGGCAGACCGTGCCGGCGAAGGCGCGCGCCTTGTCCTCGTACGCGCCGCCGCGGGCGAAGACGGAGCGTTCGAGGACGGAGCCGAGCAGCGGGCCCTGGGCGCCGGTGTCCGACTCGGAGCCGTTCTCCTCGTGGTCGAAGGCGGCCAGGACCGGGATGTACGGGAGGTCGGTGCGGCCCGCCACGGCCGCCAGCGCGGCGACGCCGGCGTGGACCGAGATGAGGTTGTCCATGCGCGGGCCGGCGACCAGTTCGCGGTCGCGGCCGAGGTAGGAGGGGGCCTCGATGGAGTGGACCATCAGGTCCCAGCCGGTCACGTCCTCGGCGTCGACGCCCGCCTCGTCGGCGACGAAGGAGATCAGGTCGCCCTCGTGGACGTCGCCGAGGCCCCAGATCGGCTGCATGTGACGCTGCCGGTCCAGCTTCAGGCCCTCGTTGACCTGGCGGTCGAGGTGGATCGCGAGCTGCGGGACGCGCAGCACGGCCCGGTCGATGTTGACCAGGTGGTCGCTGCCGTCCCGCAGGGTGATCCGGCCGGCGAGGCCGAGGTCGCGGTCGAGCCAGGTGTTGAGCAGCGTGCCGCCGTAGATCTCGACCGCGACCTGGCGCCAGCCCTGGGTGCCCATGTCGGGCTGCGGCTTGACGCGCAGGTTGGGGGAGTCGGTGTGGGCGCCGACGATGCGGTACGGGGTGTGGGGGGCGGCGCCCTCCGGTACGTACCAGGCGATGATCGCACCGCCGCGGATCACGTACTTCCCGCCCGACGTGCCGTCCCAGGCCGCGGTCTCCTCGACCTGCCGGAATCCGGCCTTCTCCAGGCGCTCGGCGGCGTTCGCCACGGCGTGGTACGGCGACGGGGAGGCCGCCAGGAAGGTCATGAGGTCATCGGTGTGGCCACGGTCGAACGGCTGCGACGGGCGGGAGGGTGCGCTACTCATGCGCTCACCTTACGCACGGTCCGAAAGGCGTCGAGGGGACCCCGGAAAACGGATCGGTCCGGCGGGCGGAGCTGGTACGGAAGGCGGAACGGCCCGCCCCCCTCCCCGGGGACGAGCCGTTCCTGTGTGGACGAGGGTGCGTACTAGAACGCGGCCTCGTCCAGGTCCATCAGCGAGCCGTCGACGGCCTCGGCCAGCGCCCGCTCGGTGGAGACGCCCGGCAGGACGTTGGCGGCGAAGAACTTCGCGGCCGCGATCTTGCCGGTGTAGAACGCCTTGTCCTTGGCGGAGGCGGTCTCCAGCTTCTCGGCGGCGACGGCCGCGCCCTTCAGCAGGAGGTAGCCGACGACGACGTCGCCGGAGGCCATCAGCAGGCGGGTGGTGTTGAGGCCGACCTTGTAGATGTTCTTGACGTCCTCGCCGGTCGCGGTGAGGTCGGTGAGCATCTTGCCGACGATGCCCTCCAGGTCCACGGCGGCCTTGGCGAGCGCGTCGCGGGCGGCGGCCAGCTCGTCGCCGCCGGTGCCGACCGCGAGGAACTTCTTGATCTCCTCGGCCAGCGCGTTCAGGGACGCGCCCTGATCGCGGACGATCTTGCGGAAGAAGAAGTCCTGGCCCTGGATGGCCGTGGTGCCCTCGTAGAGGGTGTCGATCTTGGCGTCCCGGATGTACTGCTCGATCGGGTACTCCTGCAGGAAGCCGGAGCCGCCGAAGGTCTGGAGCGACTGCGCGAGCTGCTCGTAGCCCTTCTCGGAGCCGTAGCCCTTCACGATCGGCAGGAGCAGGTCGTTCAGGCCGTGCAGGGCCTTGGCGTCCTCGCCGGCCGCCTCCTTGACCTGGATCGCGTCCTGCACGGAGGCCGTGTAGAGGACGAGGGAGCGCATGCCCTCGGCGTACGCCTTCTGCGTCATCAGCGAGCGGCGGACGTCGGGGTGGTGCGTGATGGTGACCTTGGGCGCGGCCTTGTCCATGAAGTTCGCCAGGTCGGTGCCCTGGACGCGCTCCTTGGCGTACTCAAGGGCGTTGAGGTAGCCCGTCGAGAGGGTGGAGATCGCCTTCGTGCCGACCATCATGCGGGCGAACTCGATGATGAGGAACATCTGGCGGATGCCGTCGTGCTTGTCGCCGATCAGCCAGCCCTTGGCGGGGTGCTGGTCGCCGAAGGTCATCTCGCACGTGTTGGAGGCCTTGAGGCCCATCTTGTGCTCGACGTTGGTGGCGTAGACGCCGTTGCGCTCGCCCAGCTCGCCGGTCTCCCAGTCGAAGTGGTACTTCGGCACGAGGAAGAGGGAGAGGCCCTTGGTGCCGGGGCCGGCGCCCTCGGGGCGGGCGAGGACGTAGTGGAGGATGTTCTCCGACATGTCGTGCTCGCCGGACGTGATGAAGCGCTTCACGCCCTCGATGTGCCAGGAGCCGTCCTCCTGCTGGACGGCCTTGGTGCGGCCGGCGCCGACGTCCGAGCCCGCGTCGGGCTCGGTGAGGACCATGGTGGAGCCCCACTGCTTCTCGACGGCGATCTGGGCGATCTTCTTCTGCGCCTCGTTGCCCTCCTCGAAGAGGACGCCGGCGAACGCGGGGCCGGAGGAGTACATCCAGACGGCCGGGTTCGAGCCGAGCAGCAGCTCCGCGTACGCCCAGATCAGGGAGCGCGGCGAGGTGGTGCCGCCGATCTCCTCGGGCAGGCCCAGGCGCCAGTACTCGGAGTCCATGAAGGCCTGGTACGACTTCTTGAAGCCGGCCGGGACCGGGGCGGTGTTGGTCGCGGGGTCGAAGACCGGCGGGTTGCGGTCGGCGTCGGCGAAGGACTCGGCGAGCTCGTTCTCCGCGAGGCGCTGGATCTCCTCCAGGACGCTCTTGGCGGTCTCGACGTCCATCTCCTCGAACGGACCGGTGCCGTACACCTTGTCGCGCCCGAGGACCTCGAAGAGGTTGAACTCGATGTCGCGGAGATTCGACTTGTAGTGCCCCATGGCGACGGCTCCGTTAAGGCTCGGGGAGGCGGATGTCCTTGTGCGCGCACTCGTCACACGGCGTACTACCGGTGAGTAGCCCACGCTCTCTACGATGATGCTACCCACCGGTAATAAGAGCAACCCCTGTCCGGACATCTGTGACGTCAATCGCGTACGTCAAGGGGCCCGGGGTGCCGTGCCCGTCCAGGCACTCCTCCTCGGCGGTCCCCCTACTGATCGCCGACCTTGTACTCCGGATCCACGTAGCAGGGGGAGTCGAGGGCCACGTACAGGCCGTCACGGCCCTTCTTCTCCCAGGCCGAGGCGTCCGGACCGGTGGGTACGAAGTCCTCCTCGATCGTCGCCGTGTGGTGCTCCCTGGTGTCCTCCACGTCGAGCTGCATCTGCTGGTTCTTCGACTTCGCCTTCTCGAAGCGGTAGACCTTCCAGCCCCGCTTCGGCAGCTCGTCGTGCAGCCGCCGCAGCGCCGTGCTCAGCTCGGCCTTGGACGGCCCCTCGATCTTCCAGAAGTGCTTGATGCGGTATCCGTGCTCCACGCCCTCACAGGGTGCGGCGTGCGGGGCACCGTTCGTGGCCGTCGCTCCCTTGAGCCCGGCGACGTCGAAGATCACGCTCGACTGCGCCCGCACGAGATCCTTGGCCTCGGCGACCGACAGCTTCCGCGGTTCGTAGTCGAGTGCGTCCTGGTCCATGGCGGTGCATCCTGTCGCGGTCAGAAGGGCGGCGGCGGCAAACAGAGCGAGCCGGGCGGGGTGAGAGCTGTTAATCGGCATGGGTCACCTGACCGTACTTGCCCACGGTTACGCGGGCCTGATGGAGCACACGCTCGGACCGTCGCCGTCGATGAACGACGGCAGGATGCGATGTCGAGCTTCTTCGGCCGGCCTCAGTAGTGCTCGACCGTCTGGCCCTCGGGTACCTGGTAGCAGCCGGAGATCACGTTGACGACCAGGGACGGGGGGTTCTTGTCCCCGCCGCTGTTCTTCCTCCAGAAGCTGATGTGGACGCCGAACTTCCGCTCGTCGTTGTCCGCGGTGAGCTCCAGGTTCTTGGAGGCGCTGCTGTCCTGGCCGTACTTCACGATCTTCCAGCCGTGCTTGGGAAGCTCCTCCTTCAGGCGTTCCATGGCCTGGGCCAGCTCGTCATCCGTCTGGGCGACGAGGCTCCACGGATGGAACATCGTGTAGAACTTCTCCCGGTCCTTGCCCGCGCAGGACTGGACACCGGCGCCGGTCTTGGAAGCCGTTCCCTTCACGCCGATGAGGTCGTAGAGCTCGCTCGACACCTTCTTGATCTCGGTGTTGACCTCGTCCTGCTCGCGTGTGCCGACGACTTTCGTTCCGCTGGAGCCGGAGGACTCGGACATGCTGCATCCCGTGAGTGTGAGAAGGGTGACGGCTACCGCCAGGGCGCCGACCCGGACCTTATTCAACGTGTTCCACCTTGCCGTACTGACCTGTGACGACCGCGGCCTGATTCCTCAGGCTCTGGGTGTTCCGATTCCAGTAGTCGCTGTGACCGCTCGTGTCGGTGGCCATCTGGTTCGCCCCGAACGGTTCGTCGCTCGGGACGAGGAAGACGCCACCGCCCAGGCGCCACTGGCTGCCGCCGTGACCCCAGCGCCCGATGTCGGGCACCTTGTCGCCGTCGGCCTCCTCGTTCCACACGTGCCCCTTGGGCACGTCCATCTCCTCCGCCGAGCCCACCTGGACACCAGGACTTCCCGCAAAGATCACGTCGTCCGCGTGCAGATCGCCCTGCCGGGCCGCCGAGCCGATGAGCGTCGTGCCGTAGGAGTGGCCGACGGCCGTGTTGTGGCTCTGGTCGGGACCGCCCTGGGCTGTCTCCAGGCCCTCCATAAACTTGTTGTAGGCGGGTGCGCCGTCATCGGCGTAGTGGCTGAAGGGGGCGTCCTTGACGATGTCCTGGGGAGCGTCGTAACCGAGCCAGGTGATCGTCGAGACGTTGGTGTCTCCGGGCATCGCGTCCGATTCGCGCCACAGGTTGACCATGCGGTCGATGTTGCCCCCGATGTTGCCGAGGTTCGACGTCGTACCGGGGACGTAGACCGCCGTGTGGTCGGCCGTGTCCGGATTGCCGTTGGCGATGATGGCCCGGCCGTTCTTCTCGGCCGAGAACCCCAGTAGGTATGCCTCCGGCAGCCCTTCCTTACCCGTCTCGTCGAAGCGCTTCTCGATGCTCTTGATGCCGTTGAGGGAGCTGTCCAGCTGCGCCTTGCGGTCGCCATACTCCTTGTTCCACTTGATCCACTCGTCGCTGTAGATCATGCCGACGCGGGGGCCGCCGAAGACCTTCTGCGGGAACGGCTCCGCCGGGATGCCCTTCAGGTCCGTCTGGATCTGCGCCTTCGACTCCGCGAGGACCATCCGGTTCGCGTCGTCGCGGACGGTCGACGGCAGGCCGTCCAGGGCGCCGATCGAGGCCGGGTAGAGCGTGGCGTACTCGTCACGCTGTTCCTGGGTGAGGCCGTTCCACCACTCGGCGTTCTCCTTGGGGGACTTGCCGTTGGGGATCGCGGAGTCGTCGGCGTACTTGCCGGCCGCGTCCTGGAGGGCCTTCGTGTCGGCCGCGGCGTCGACGAGGGCGGCGTCGTCGACGGTGAGGCCCGGCGGGGCCTTGAGCTTGCGCAGGACGGCGGCGTAGCGGCTGTCGATCTCGCCCGCCTCGCGGACCGCGTCGCCGATGCGCTGGGCGATGTCCTCGGCCTTGCCCTTGTTGGCGTCGGCGCTGCCGATGCCTTCGGCCGCCCCCGGCGCGTACGGGACGGGGGCGCCGTGCTGGGCGGTGTTGGTGCCGGGGGCGAGGACGGCGGACTGCATCGGATACTCGACCGAGCCGTCGGGCTTGACCGTGAACTTGAGGTTCTCGGCGTCCTCGAGCGCCTGCTTCAGCTTCTTCTGCGGGGCGGCGAGTTCGGAGGCCAGACCGTTGAGCGCGGTGCGGATCAGTCCGCACTCGGTGTGCAGGTACTGGTAGTTGCGGCTGAGCTGCCGGACGTCCTCGGTCGCGCGAGTGGCGGTCTCGCCCTTCTGCGTGTCGTGGATCTTGGCGAACATGCCGTTGTCGACACGATCCTTGTCGGCGTTGGACCGGGAGCTGATCTTGCCCCAGCCGTCCGCCGCGTCCGTGTACTCGTTCAGCTTCACGTCGCGCAGTTGCTGCCAGGTGGGCACGGCGGCCTCAGCCCTCCTTCTTCGGGGCCGGGGCGGGAGCCTCGGCGGCGATCTTGCGCCGGGTGTCGGTCTCCCGCTCGCCGAAGTCCCGCCCGGCGCTCTTGAGGGCGGATTCCAGCCGTCCGCACTCGTCGCGTACGGAGGTGATGCGGGACTTCCAGGTGCCGAGGATCTCGGTGAGGGCGGCGGAGGAGTCGAATCCGGCCGTTGCGCCTGTGACGCCTTCGTTCGCCGAGTCGAGGTCGGTGAGCGAGGTCGAGGTGCTGGTGCGCAGTTCTCCCGCGGTGTTGCCGGCGGAGTGCCAGGGTCCCTCGTCCGCCTTCAGGTTCGGACCGCCGCTGCCGCCCCCGCCTTCCTGCCCCGGAAGCCCCGCCAGCGTCATCGAGGCGGGCTGTTCCGGCGGTCCGCTCGCGCCGAACAGCTCTTCCCATTGTGCGTTGAGTGCCATGCTCCACCCCCGTGGCGACCGGATTGCTCACGCGAACCTAGCAAGAGACGGCGAGCGGTGTGAAAGGAAGTGTGAAGAACGTTCCGGTGGCGTGGGCGGGCGGTGTCCGGGGGGCGTCCCGGCCCGCCGTATCCGCTCGGCGTGGGCGGTCCGGTCGATAGGCTGGGGCCCATGTACGGATACGGCCAGCACGCAGACGGTAGTGCCGCCCAGCAGCAGTACGCCCCGCCGCAGCAGCAGCCGATGCAGGGCATGCCCGGCGGGATGCAGGGGGGCGGGTACGGACAGCAGGCGCCGCTGTATCCGGAGCCGTCGCCGCCCTCGCTCGCCGACGCCGTACGGGCCTTCACGACCGGGTCGCTGGCGGCCGAGGACTTCCAGCAGATCTTCGCGACCTCGAAGGTCTACTGCCCCCGGGGCGACAATCCCGGCTTCCTCGCCCTGCACAACACCCAGCAGCCGGTCATCCCGATGTTCACCTCGCTGAAGGAGCTGCGGCGGTACGCGGGCAAGGAGTCGAAGTACTTCGTGATCACCGGCGCCGAGGTGATCGACCTGCTGCCGACGGGCTACGGCTTCGTCCTCGACATGGAGGGCGACCACCGGATGGTCTTCGACGCGAAGGCCGTCGAGCAGATGGTCGACTACGCGATGCGGCGGATGTACGGCTGACGGGTCTGACGGGACTGACGGGACTGACGGGACGAGGGTGGGCCGGGCGGGACGCCCACGGTCCGGCGGAGGCTCAAGGAAGTACGGGAGCGCCCGGGAGGAATTCCTCCCGGGCGTTCGGCGTTCCGGGTGGCAGGAAGTTCATTGTTCAACTAAACTGGTCGCACAAGGAGGTCCCGCCATGCCCGCCGTGACTGTCGAGAACCCGCTCACCCTGTCGCGCGTCGCCGCCCCGGCCGACGCCACCCCCCGCCCCGTGCTCGCCGTGACCACGGCACCCTCAGGCTTCGAGGGCGAGGGTTTCCCGGTGCGCCGCGCGTTCGCCGGGATCAACTACCAGTACCTCGACCCGTTCATCATGATGGACCAGATGGGAGAGGTGGAGTACGCCCCCGGAGAGCCCAAGGGCACCCCGTGGCACCCCCACCGCGGCTTCGAGACCGTCACGTACATCATCGACGGGATCTTCGACCACCAGGACTCCAACGGTGGTGGCGGCACCATCACCAACGGCGACACCCAGTGGATGACCGCGGGCTCCGGCCTCCTCCACATCGAGGCCCCGCCGGAGTCCCTCGTCGTCAGCGGCGGAGTCTTCCACGGGCTCCAGCTCTGGGTGAACCTTCCCGCGAGCGACAAGATGATGGCCCCCCGCTACCAGGACATCCGCGGCGGCCAGGTGCAGCTGCTGACCTCGCCCGACGGCGGCGCGCTGCTCCGCGTCATCGCCGGCGAGCTGGACGGCCACGCCGGCCCGGGCATCACGCACACCCCGATCACGATGATCCACGCGACGATCCGGCCGGGCGCGGAGGTGACCCTGCCCTGGCGCGAGGACTTCAACGGACTCGTGTACGTACTGGCCGGGCGCGGATCCGTCGGTACGGAGCGGCGGCCGGTCCACATGGGCCAGACCGCGGTCTTCGGCAAGGGCGGCGCGCTCACCGTCCGCGCGGACGACAGGCAGGACGGCCACACGCCGGACCTGGAGGTCGTCGTCCTCGGCGGCCGGCCGATCCGCGAACCGATGGCGCACTACGGCCCGTTCGTGATGAACAGCCAGGCGGAGCTGCGCCAGGCCTTCGAGGACTTCCAGGCGGGCCGGCTCGGCACGATCCCGGCGGTCCACGGCATGGGCGAGTAGGCCGGACGGCTCCGGTACGGAGTCGGTACGGCGCCGGGCGAGGGTCCTCCCTCGCCCGGCGCCGTTGTTTGACGAGGCGTCACCCGTGCGGACCCGTACCACAGGACGACACGCGGAGGGCCGTGGTCGGCTGGGGCTCGTGCAGACGCAGAAGCCGCAGCCGGAGCCGCCACCACGACCGCGGAGACCGCTCCTTCCCGAGGCCGCCCGACGGGTCGCCGCCTGGTGCGTCGTCGCGCTGCTGGTGACCGGCGTCGCCGCCGTCGGCGTGTGGCTCTGCGTCGTGTTCAAGACGGCCGTCACGCCCGTCCTGCTCGCCCTCCTCGGAACGGCGCTTCTCGGCCCGCTCCACCGGCGCCTGCTGCGCATGAAGGTGCAGAGGTCGCTCGCCGCCGCGATCACCTGTGTCGCCGTGGTCGCCGTCGTGGGCGGCGCCACCTACATCGTCGTCAGCGCGCTCATCGAGACCGGCGACCAGATCATCACCTCCCTGCGCCAGGCCGCCGCGGACCTCGCCAAGCACCTCGGCGCCGCCGGGACCTCCCTCGACGACCTCGCCGAGAACTCCAGGGAACTGCTGCGGAAGTTCGGCGGCACCGCCGCCTCCGGGGTGATCAGCGGACTCAGCGTCGTCGGCGAGATGATCGCCGTCGCCGTCCTCGCGCTGTTCCTCGTCTTCTTCTTCCTCCGCGACTCCGACAAGGCCGTGGGCACCCTCCGGTCCCTCGCCCCGCGTGCCACCGGCGACACGGTCGAGGCGATCGGCCGCCGCGCGTTCGAGGCGGTCGAGGGGTTCATGCGCGGCACCACTTTCATCGCCCTGATCGACGCCCTCGTCATCACCATCGGGCTGCTGATCCTGCGGGTGCCCGGCGCCGTCGGGCTCGGCGCGCTCGTCTTCGTCGGTGCCTACATCCCGTACCTCGGCGCCTTCATCTCCGGTGCCGTCGCCATCCTCGTGGCCCTCGCCGACCGGGGCTTCGTCATCGCGCTGTGGGCGCTCGGCGTCGTCCTGGCCGTGCAGGTCCTGGAAGGCCACATCCTCCAGCCCATGATCCAGAGCCGGACCGTCCAGATGCACCCGGCCGTGGTCATGCTCACGATCACGGCCGGGGCGTCGGTCGCCGGAATCCTGGGCATGCTGCTCGCCGTACCGCTGACCGCCGCCGCGTTCGGCGTGATCGGCGAGCTGCGCAGCCGGTACGGGAACCACGGCGGCGAGACGGCGGTCGGCGAGGTGACCGGAGGCGGGGGCTGAGGCGGGCGCCACCGAGCGCGCCGCCGAATCGGACGGCCTGGTCGGGTCGGTCGGGTCACGCCCACCCGTCGGTTCAGGTCGCCGCGGGCATGCCGCCCGGCTCGAAACTGGCCAGCATCTGTTCGAGCGCGGCCTGGTCCGGGCCCACGAAGGGATCCGAGTCCGGCGCCATCGCGATCGTGTCGATCATCGGAGCCGTCATCCGGACGGCCGGTGGCAGATGCGTGCTGAGGACGATCTCCGGGTTCATGTCTCGTAGCGGATCCACCGTCGCCCGGTACTTCTCCGCGTCCACGAGGTGCACCCACGGGCTGTCCACCGTCGCCCACAGCAGCTGGGCGGCGCGCAGCTCTTCCGGCTTCAGGTCGCTCGCGTGCCCGCTCTCCGCGATCTCCGCGGACGGCATCGGCCCGCCGAAGCAGTCGGAGGTGAAGCAGATCCGGGTCTTGTCGTCGTAGAACCCGACGGTGGCCGGGTTGTCGAAGAGCGGCGGCCGGAAGGCGTGCAGCGAACGGTCGCCGACGTCCATCGACTGGCCGGGATTGAGGAAGTAGACGCGGTCCATGGGCAGTGGGCGCTCGGTGGTCATGATCCCGGCGCCGATGAAGGTGGTCACCACCCGCGCGCGGGGAGCGGCGACGAGGAGGTCGAAGATGCCGCCCGTGTGGTCGCGATCGGGGTGGGTGAGCCAGATCCAGAGGATGTCGGCGGGGTCGACGACGCCGCCGACCGCTGTGACGAAGTCACGGTCCGAGAGGGAGAGTCCGGTGTCGACGACGACCGGCTCCTCGGCGGTGAGGACATAGGCGTTGACGGGGATGTGACCGATCCCCGGCACTTCGAGGCTGTCGGCCAGGACGGTGGTGTCGCTCCCGACCTTGTGGGTGTCCATGGCATGCTCCGTGGTCCCCCCGGCGGCCGTACGGCACCAGTCTCCTCCGACCCGGCACCCGGCGCGCGCCCGACGGCCGAGGGCCCACGGCTGACGGCCCACGCCCGCCCGACGACCGGTGCGGCTGCGGCGGCCGCGGCTGTGCCGGCGTCGACCCCGATCCCGGACCCCGGGCCCGCCCCGCCGAACGTCCGATCCTGGACCCCGGACCCGCGCCATCCAACGCCCGACCCCGGGCCCGCCCCGCCGCCCGCGCGACGCCCGAAGCGCCGCCCCACCCAACGCAGCGACGCCCGCGAAGCGCCGCCCCGCCGCCCGCGCGACGCCTGAAGCGCCCCGCCGTACGCCCGACCCCGGACTCCGGGCCCGCCCCGCCGCCCGCGCGACGCCCGAAGCGCCCCACACCCGCCCTACGCGCAGCAACCCTTCCCCGACGGTGGCTCGTTCAGTTCGAACCAGATCGACTTGCCCTCGCCCCGCGGGTCCACGCCCCACGCGTGCGCCAGCATCTCCATCAGGACCAGGCCGCGCCCCGAGGACGCCATCTCGCCCGGCTGCCGCTTGTGCGGCAGCTCGTCGCTCGTGTCGGCGACCTCCACCCGCAGGCGGCGTGCCTCGTCGTCGCAGGTCACCTCGGCGACCAGCAGCGCGTCGCCGTCCGTGTGGATGAGCACGTTGGTGACCATCTCCGAGACCATGAGGACCGCCGAGTCGATCTGGTCGTCGTCGGTCCAGTCGTGCAGCAGCTGGCGCAGGTGCTGGCGGGCGGTGGCGATGCGCTCCGGCTCGGCCTGGGCGACGGTCATCATCGTGCGGCGCGGGGCCTGGCGTACGGCGCCGCCCTGGCGGGAGAGGAGCAGCAGGGCGATGTCGTCCTCGCGGCGGTCGGCGAGCGGCCCGGTGGTGTGATGCGAGCCGGGGCCGTGGACGGCTTCGACGAGACGGTCGGCGAGCCCCTCCAGGGAGTCGCCGTCGTGCCCTTCGAGGAGCGTACGGACGCGTTCCCAGCCACTGTCCAGGTCGTGGCCGCCGGTCTCCAGGAGCCCGTCGGTGCACATCATCAGGGTCTCGCCGGGCTCCAGGGTGAACCGGGTCGTCGGATAGTCGGTGTCCGGGTCGATGCCCAGGGGCAGCCCGCCGGCGGTCGGCCGCAGCAGAACCGTTCCGTCGGTCATCCGGACCGCCGGGTCGGGGTGCCCGGCCCGGGCGATGTCCACGACACCGGTGACCGGGTCGATCTCCAGGTAGAGGCAGGTCGCGAAGCGCGGCCCGCCGTTCTCCTCGGCCCCGTGCCCGCCCCCGTCGCCGTTGGTGATCCCGTACAGGAAGCGGGAGGCGCGCGAGAGCACCGCGTCGGGCCGGTGGCCCTCGGAGGCGTACGCGCGCAGGGCGATCCGCAGCTGCCCCATCAGCCCGGCGGCGCGGACGTCATGGCCCTGGACGTCGCCGATGACGAGGGCGATCCGCCCTCCGCCTCCGGCGCGGGAGGTGCCGCCGGGGAGCGGGATCATGTCGTACCAGTCGCCGCCGACCTGGAGACCGCCGCCGGTGGGGACGTACCGGGCGGCGACATGGAGGCCGGGGATGCCCGGGCCGAGGACCGGCATCATCGTGCGCTGGAGGCCGAGCGACAGCTCGCGCTCGGACTCGGCGACGCCGGCCCGGGCGAGCGCCTGCGCGAGCATGCGGGCGACGGTGGTGAGGACGGAGCGCTCGTCGGGGGTGAAGGCGACCGGGTGCTTGAACGCGGCCATCCAGGCGCCCATGGTGCGGCCGGCCACGATGAGGGGGAGGTAGGCCCAGGACCGTCTGCCGAATTGCCGTGCCAGCGGCCAGGTGACCGGGAAGCGCCGCTGGTACTCCTCCGGCGTCGGCAGATAGAGCGCCCGCCCGGTCCTGGCGACCTCGGCCGCCGGATAGTCGGTGTCCAGCGACATCGAGCTGAACGGGCCCTCGTCGCCCGCGTTGTGCCCGTGGTGGCCGATGATCGTCAGCCGGTCGCCCGCCACGCCGAAGACGGCCAGCCCGTCCGGCGAGAAGCCGGGCATCGAGAGGGAGGCGGCGACGCGCAGGACCTCGGCGGTCGACCGGGCCTCGGCGAGCGCCCGGCCGGCGTCGAGCAGGAACGCCTCGCGCGAACGGCGCCAGTCGCCGGTGACGGGGGTGCGGGCCGCGGTGCCGGGCTGGGGTTCGGCGACCTCCTGGAGGGTGCCGACGAGCTGGTAGTCGTCGCCCTCGATGAGCGGCTTGGACCGGCTCCGTACGGTACGGATCACCCGGCCGTGCTCGTCCATGATCCGCAGCCGGGCCTCGGCGAGGGTCCCCTCCGCCACGGCCAGGTTCACCACCCCGTCGATCTCGTTCCAGTCGACGGGATGAAAGCGCGAGCGCACGGCCGCCTCGGTGAGCCGGGCGGGTTCGGCGGGCAGCCCGAGGAGCCGGGCCGCCTCTGCGTCGAGCGTGACGATCCCGGACGCGTTGTCCCAGCGCCACAGGCCGGTCGCGATCGCGGCCAGGACGTCCTCGGTGCGCATTGACCTACTTTATGAATATCGGACTCCAGGTCGCCACCGAGAGTATTCGATGAGCGATCTTGGGGCGCCCGGTACCCTTGACGGGCCTGGATATATCCAGGCTCCCCACCGATTTCCGAAGACTGGATGAACGACGATGCATCGGTACAGGTCCCACACCTGCGGCGAGCTCCGCGCCTCTGACGTCGGCACCGACGTCCGGCTGAGCGGCTGGCTGCACAATCGGCGCGACCTGGGCGGCATCCTCTTCATCGATCTGCGCGATCACTACGGCATCACGCAGCTCGTCGCCCGGCCCGGCACCCCGGCCGCCGAGGCCCTGGACAAGCTGACGAAGGAGACCGTCGTCCGCGTGGACGGCAAGGTCGTCTCGCGCGGCGCCGAGAACGTCAACCCGGAGCTGGCGACCGGCGAGATCGAGATCGAGGTCTCCGAGGTCGAGGTCCTGGGCGCGTCCAAGCAGATCCCGTTCACCATCAACGCCGACGACGGCGTGAACGAGGAGCGGCGCCTGGAGTACCGCTTCCTCGACCTGCGCCGTGAGCGCATGCACCGCAACATCATGCTGCGCTCGGCCGTCATCGCCGCCATCCGCTCCAAGATGGTGGCCCTCGGCTTCAACGAGATGGCGACCCCGATCCTGGCCGCGACCTCCCCCGAGGGCGCCCGCGACTTCGTCGTCCCGTCCCGTCTGAACCCGGGCAAGTTCTACGCCCTGCCGCAGGCCCCGCAGCAGTTCAAGCAGCTGCTGATGATCTCCGGCTTCGACCGCTACTTCCAGATCGCGCCGTGCTTCCGCGACGAGGACGCGCGCGCCGACCGCTCGCCGGGCGAGTTCTACCAGCTCGACGTCGAGATGAGCTTCGTCGAGCAGGAGGACGTCTTCCAGCCGATCGAGAAGCTCATGACCGAGCTCTTCGAGGAGTTCGGCGGCGGCCGCCACGTCACGTCGCCGTTCCCGCGGATCCCGTTCCGCGAGGCGATGCTGAAGTACGGCTCCGACAAGCCGGACCTGCGGGCCCAGCTGGAGCTCGTCGACATCTCCGACGTCTTCGAGGAGTCCGAGTTCAAGGCCTTCGCCGGCAAGCACGTGCGCGCGCTGGCGGTGCCGAACACGGGCGACCAGCCGCGCAAGTTCTTCGACGGCCTGGGTGACTTTG
The DNA here is from genome assembly GCF_040611675.1 of Streptomyces sp. NPDC006551. Taxonomy (NCBI): domain Bacteria; kingdom Bacillati; phylum Actinomycetota; class Actinomycetes; order Kitasatosporales; family Streptomycetaceae; genus Streptomyces; species Streptomyces sp. NPDC006551. The sequence goes on along the minus strand of NZ_JBEXOT010000003.1, from coordinate 27,653 downwards.
CGGTCGAGCAGGGCGCGAAGGGCCTGGCCTGGGTGCGCGTGGGCGAGGGATCGACGCTGACCGGCCCGATCGCCAAGTTCCTCACCGAGGAGAACGTCAAGGTCCTCACCGAGCGCCTCGGCCTGCAGGCCGGCCACGCCGTCTTCTTCGGCGCGGGCGAGTTCGACGAGGTCTCGAAGATCATGGGCGCGGTCCGCGTCGAGGCCGCGAAGCGCGCCGGCCACTTCGAGGAGGGCGTCTTCCGCTTCTGCTGGATCGTCGACTTCCCGATGTACGAGCGGGACGAGGAGACCGGGAAGATCGACTTCTCGCACAACCCGTTCTCGATGCCGCAGGGCGGCCTGGAGGCCCTGGAGACCCAGGACCCGCTGGACATCCTGGGCTGGCAGTACGACATCGTCTGCAACGGCGTCGAGCTGTCCTCGGGCGCGATCCGGAACCACGAGCCCGAGATCATGTTCAAGGCGTTCGAGATCGCGGGCTACTCCCGTGAGACCGTCGAGCACGAGTTCGCGGGCATGCTCCGCGCCTTCGAGTACGGCGCCCCGCCGCACGGCGGCATCGCCCCGGGCGTCGATCGCATCGTGATGCTCCTCGCCGACGAGCCGAACATCCGCGAGACGATCGCCTTCCCGCTCAACGGCAACGCCCAGGACCTGCTGATGGGCGCCCCGACGGAACTGGACGAGGCGCGCCTGCGCGAGCTGAACATCCAGCTGCGCAAGCCGGTGGAGAAGTCCACGGAGAAGTAACCCACAGGTGTGAAGGGCCCGGGATCCACGGATTTCGGGCCCTTGGCATATGCCAATGTGCCGCCATGGCAACAGCGACGAACCCGGCCGCGCGGGCCGGGAAACACGTACCGTGGAAGGCACCACCGATCCGGGAGGAGTCTGTCGTGAGCGTCCTGACTCAGGAAGGGTTCGAAGAACTCGCCCGTCTTGGCGAACGCGTGGACGAATCTCTGCGTCTGGAGTTCATCGACGGGACGATCGGGGAGAAGGCCTTGCCGGACGGCGACCACGGGCGAATCATCGCCTGGCTCACGCGACTGTGCGTCCAGACCAATGCGGGCTGGTGGCTCTACCCCGACCAAGGGCTGAGGGTCGAGAAGTACAGGAAGGGCAACGCCCGTCCCGACGGTTGCCTCGTACCGTTGGAGGCGTTCGTCGGCCAGGGCGAGTGGGCCGACGCCGACGGCGTTCTCATGGTCGTCGAGGTGACCTCCGGCGACTCCGACACCGGCCACCGTGACCGCGTCGAGAAGCCGCGCGCCTACGCCGAGACCGGCATCCCCGTCTACCTCCTGATCGACAGGACCACCGGCGAGGTCAAGGTCCACTCGCAGCCGGACGGGGAGCGGTACGAAATGGTGGCGACGGTGCCGTTCGGGAAGACGGTCACGCTGCCGGAGCCGGTGGGCATGGAACTGGACACCGACCCGCTGAAGAACTGGGTGCGCTGAAAGGTCATTCGCGTACCGAGGCCGAAACGACCGCGGCTGCCGTCCCCCCGAGGGAGCGGCAGCCGCGGTGTGTGGTGCGGGTGGAGCGTCAGTCCTTCTTCGGCTCCTCGAGGCGCGGGAAGAGCACCGCGCCCTTCGTCACCGTCGTGCCCGCCGGGAGCCGGCCCCACTCGCCGGCCGACTGGACCGGCTGGGTGGGCAGGGCGCCCAGGGAGGCTTCGGCGCCCAGGGAGTCCCAGAGCTGCTGGGAGGTCTCCGGCATGATCGGGTTCAGCAGGACCGCGACCGCGCGGAGCGACTCGGCGGCCGTGTAGAGGATCGTCGCGAGGCGGGCGCGGCCCGCCTCGCTGTCGTCCTTCGCGACCTTCCACGGCTCCTGCTCCGTGATGTAGCCGTTGACCTGCTTCACGAAGTCGAAGATCGCCAGGATGCCGCCCTGGAAGTCCAGCTCCTCGCCGATCTTCCGGTCGGCCTCCGCGACCGCCTTGGCCAGGCCCTCGTGGATCGCCGTCTCCGCGTCGCCGTCGGCCGTCGCGGCCGGCAGCGCGCCGTCGAAGTACTTGCCGACCATGGCCGCCACGCGCGAGGCGAGGTTGCCGTAGTCATTGGCGAGCTCGGAGGTGTAACGGGCGGTGAAGTCCTCCCAGGAGAACGAGCCGTCCTGGCCGAACGCGATCGCCCGCAGGAAGTACCAGCGGTACGCGTCGACACCGAAGTGCGAGGTCAGGTCCTGCGGCTTGATGCCGGTCAGGTTCGACTTCGACATCTTCTCGCCGCCGACCATCAGCCAGCCGTTGGCCGCGACCTTGCCCGGCACGGGCAGACCCTGCGCCATCAGCATCGCCGGCCAGATGATCGCGTGGAAGCGCAGGATGTCCTTGCCGATGAGGTGCACGTTCGCCGGGAACGTCTCGTCGAACTTCGCCTGGTCGGAGCCGTAACCGACCGCCGTGGCGTAGTTCAGGAGCGCGTCGATCCACACGTAGATGACGTGCTTGTCGTCCCACGGGACCGGAACGCCCCAGTCGAAGGTCGAGCGCGAGATCGAGAGGTCCTCGAGGCCCTGCTTGACGAAGTTCACGACCTCGTTGCGGGCCGACTCCGGCTGGATGAAGCCCGGGTTCGCCTCGTAGAACTCGATCAGCTTCGGGCCGTACGCGCTCAGCTTGAAGAAGTAGTTCTCCTCCTTGAGGATCTCCACCGGCTTCTTGTGGACGGGGCACAGCTTCGTGCCGTCCTCCGCCTCGATGAGATCGCCCGGGAGCTTGTACTCCTCACAGCCCACGCAGTACGGGCCTTCGTACCCGCCCTTGTAGATCTCGCCCTTGTCGTACAGGTCCTGCACGAACTCCTGGACGCGGTCGGTGTGACGCTTCTCCGTCGTCCGGATGAAGTCGTCGTTCGCGATGTTCAGGTGCTCCCAGAGAGGCTTCCACGCCTCCTCCACGAGCCTGTCGCACCAGGCCTGGGGCGTGACGTTGTTCGCCTCGGCCGTGCGCATGATCTTCTGACCGTGCTCGTCCGTGCCGGTGAGGTACCACACCTTCTCGCCGCGCTGACGGTGCCAGCGCGTGAGCACGTCGCCTGCGACGGTCGTGTAGGCGTGGCCCAGGTGAGGAGCGTCGTTGACGTAGTAAATCGGGGTCGAGACGTAGTACGCCTTCACGCCTTCGCCCCCCTGCTTCTCGGATCCAGTGGCCGCCATGGTCGAAATCCTAACGGGCCGACGAAGATCCACTCACATCGATAAAGGGCCCCGGGAGACGGAGAGGTCCGCGAAACGTTTCCCGGCGTAGAAAGCATCGTGCGCAGCAGCGAGGAAGAGAGCATGCGAGTACTGGTCGCCGAGGACGAGGAGGTCCTCGCGGAGCTGGTCGCCACCGGACTGCGGCGGGCCGGCTTCGCCGTCGACACCGTCTACAGCGGTGACGCCGCCCTCGCCTACCTCGGGCTGTACGACTACGACGTCGTCGTCCTCGACCGGGACCTGCCCCGCGTCCACGGCGACGACGTGGCGCGCGCCCTCGTCGGCGGGGCCGCCAGGACCCGGATCCTGATGCTGACCGCCGCCGCCACCCTGGAGGACCGCGTCGAGGGGCTCGATCTGGGGGCCGACGACTACCTCGGCAAGCCCTTCGAGTTCCCCGAACTCGTCTCCCGTGTGCGCGCCCTGCGGCGGCGCAGCGCCCGTCCCGTACCGCCGCTCCTGGAACGCGAGGGGCTGTGCATGGACACCGTCCGGCGGACGGTGACGCGCGACGGGCGGGACCTCGACCTCTCCCCGAAGGAGTTCTCCGTGCTGCAGATCCTGCTGGAGGCGGACGGCGCGACCGTCTCGGCCGAGGAGCTCCTGGAGCGTGCCTGGGACGCGCACACCGACCCCTTCACCGGCGCGGTACGGGTCTGCATGAGCAAGCTGCGCGGCAAGCTCGGCGAGCCGCCGCTGATCCGTACGGTGCAGGGCGTGGGGTACGCGCTGTGAGCGGCGGTCCGATCGGTTCGGGCTCCACGATCCGGACGCGGATCGCGCTCGTGTACGGAGGGGTGTTCGTCGTTCTCGGCGGGTGCCTGCTGGGGCTCGTGAACCTGCTCTCGCGCGCCGGTACGGAGGGCGAGGCGGAAGCCATCGCGGCGCGCGTGCGGGTGGTGGCACCGTTCGAGACGGTCACCGCGTACCGGCTGAGCGACGACGTCAGCCGGGCGGCCGGCGAGCAGATGCTCATGTGGTCGTGCCTCGCTCTCGTCGTCATGGCCTTCGTCGCGGTCGCGGTGGGCTGGTGGACGGCGGGGCGGGTCCTGCGGCCCGTCCACGAGATGACGGCGCGGGCACGGAAGCTGTCCGAGCGGAATCTGCACGAGCGGATCGCGGCGAGCGGGCCCGACGACGAGCTGAAGGAGCTCGGCGACACGATCGACGCGCTGCTCGGACGCCTGGAGACCGCGTTCGACAGCCAGCGGCGGTTCATCGCGAACGCCTCGCACGAGCTGCGGACGCCGCTCGCCACCCAGCGTGCGGCCATCCAGATCGGGATCGACGACTCCTCGGAGGTCAAGCAGGTGCTCCTCGACAGCAACCGGCGCAGTGAGCGGCTCATCGAGGGGCTGCTGGTGCTGGCGCGGAGCGAGCGGGGGCTGGAGGAGCGGGAGGACGTGAACCTGGGGGCGGTGGTGGCGGAGGAGTGCGAGAGGTACGGGGTGGTGATGAAGGGCGAGGGCGACGGTGGCGGGGTGCGGGGGAACCGGGTGCTGCTCGCCCAGGCGGTACGGAACCTGCTCGCCAACGCCGTCGCCTACAACGTGCCCGGGGGAACGGTGGAGGTGACGGTGGACGGTGGCGCGGTGACCGTCGTCAACACCGGGCCGGTGGTCGCCGCCGGGGATGTGCCGGGGCTCTTCGAACCGTTCCGCCGGGGGGAGGGGCGCGACCGGATGGGGCCGGGGGCGGGGCTCGGTCTGTCGATCGTACGCTCGATCGCCGACGCGCACGGGGGGAGCGTGGAGGCCGTGGCGCGGGGGGCCGGGGACGGGGGCGGCCTGGTCGTGACCGTGACGCTGCCCGTCACGGTCGCCGACCAGGCCGTCGCCCGGCGGTAGAGCCTGCCCGGCGGATCTTGCCGGGGCCGCTCGGCGTGGGAGCCGCCGTCCGGCGTCAGATCTGCCAGTCGGCGAGCAGCCCGCGGAAGAAGGCGGGGTGCGCGGTCTCGGCGGGGGTCGGTCCGGCGAGGAAGGTGCCGGTACGGGGGGCGGTGAGCTTACGGAGGTAGTCGAAGGCCTTGTTGTCCTCGTCGCCCCAGGCCACGAACTGCCAGTGGATCGGGCGCTCGGCGGCCTGGGCCATGGCCTGGGTCGCGGCGGTCTTCGACTCGGGGGCGCCGTCGGTCTGGAAGACGACGAACGCGGGCCGGGTGGGGTCGCTCTTCTCGTGGTGGGCGAGGACCTCTTCGACGGCGCGGTGGTAGTTGGTACGGCCCAGGCGGCCGAGTCCCGCGTTGATCTCGTCGACGCGGCCCTCGATGCCCTGGGGGCGGAGTTCGGCGATGCCGTCGATGTCGGTGGAGAAGAAGACGGCGGTGACGGTGGCGTCCTCGTCGAGGTGGGCGGCGAGGGCGACGGTCTGCTCGGCGAGGCGCTGGACGGAGCCGTCCTTGAAGTAGCCGCGCATCGACCCGGACCGGTCGACGACGAGGTACACGGCGGCCCGCGCCCCGAGAAGCCCCTGCTTCTTGAGCACGGCTCCGGCGGCCTTGTACGCCTCGGCGAGCTGGGGCGCGTCCGCCTTGACCTTGCCGAGCGTGGTGGCGGACCCGGCGCCGGCCTCTGCCGGAGCGTCGGCGGTGACCTCGGTGGTGCCTTCCGCCTCGACGGCCTGCGTGTCGGCCTCCGGCTCGGGGGCGGTTTCGGGCGCGTCGGTCTCGGTGGCGGGCGCGGTTGCCGGTGCGGCGGCCACGGGCTCGGCGGCCTGCGTGTCGGCCTCCGGCTCGGGGGCGGTTTCGGGCGCGTCGGTCTCGGTGGCGGGCGCGGTTGCCGGTGCGGCGGCCACGGGCTCGGCGG
>NZ_JBEXOT010000003.1:21013-21538 GCF_040611675.1 Streptomyces sp. NPDC006551 | reverse complement strand
GCCTGCGTGTCGGCCTCCGGCTCGGGGGCGGTTTCGGGCGCGTCGGTCTCGGTGGCGGGCGCCACGGCCTCGTCCTGTTCCTCCTCGGCGGCGGCTTCCGGCTCCGCCGGGGCCTCGGGCTCCTCCGCGACGGCCGGCGCCGGCAGGGCGCTCTCCTGGTCGGCTGTCGGCTCGGGCGCCTCGGCGGTGGCGGTGGTCCCGGCAGGCGCCTGCGGCTCCGCCGCGACCTCGTCGCTGTCCGGCGCGGCTGCGGAGGCGTCGTCCTCCTGCTCGTCCACGACGAGCGCCGCCTCGGTGCCCTCGGCGGCAGCCTCCGTCTCCGGAGCCTCCGGCTCGGCGGCAGCGGCCGTCACGACCTCCGCCTCCGCTTCCGTGGCGTCGGTGTCGTCAACGGCGACCTCCGCCTCCGCCCTGGCGTCGGTGTCGTCAGCGGCGACCTCCGCCTCCGCCCTGGCGTCGGTGTCGTCAGCGGCGACCTCCGCCTCCGCCACGGCGTCGGTGTCGTCAGCAGCGGCCTCCGCCTCC
>NZ_JBEXOT010000003.1:0-20913 GCF_040611675.1 Streptomyces sp. NPDC006551 | reverse complement strand
GCCACGGCGTCGGTGTCGTCAGCAGCGGCCTCCGGCTCGGTGGCCTCGTCGGCAGAGGTCGTCCTGCCCACGACGGCCGCCTCCGCGTCAGGCGTGGGCGTCTCCGTCTCAGTCTCCGGCGCTTCCGGCTCGGCCGCCTCATCAGCGGCCGCCGTCACGTCCTCCGCAGGAGCCTGCTCAGCCTCAGCCTCAGCCTCGGCCGCCGCCGGAGCCGTAGCTTCAGCGTCCCCGGTCGACCCCGTCGACCCGGTCCCTGCCGGCTCCCCTTCCGGCACCGGCGCCGGAGTCGCCGCCCTCGATCGCGTCTCCCCTGCCGTCGGCACATCCGCCAGGGTCTTCGACGTGCGGGCCTGGGGGACCTTCGGGTTGTCGAAGGCCGCTGCCACCAAGTCGTCCGCCGCGCGCTTCGCCGCGTCGTCACCCGGGGTCGGGGACGGGAGCGTCACCGACCGGGGCTCTTGAGGCGTCGTCGCGTGTTCCGGCGCCGTCTGGGGCGGGACGGAGGTTGCCGGAGTTTCGTCGTGCTGGTCCGCACGGTCGCGTCCGAACACCTTACGCAGCAAGCTCCGAATGCCCATGGGCGAGGCCTTTCGCATGAGTTGGGTGCGGTGAATGTCCGTACTGGGAGGATCATCCCTGGCCAGGGCGGACACGTAAGGTTAGCGGCCCCGGGTGTGTCGCCTTCGGCGCCCCGACACGCGGTGTCGGCGGCACCCGTCGTCCCCGGTCGCCGCGCATTCATCCATCGTTCACCCTGACGCCTCCCCTGTGCACAGAGGCGCACATAACGTCGCCGCCGAACGTATTCCCGACACCATGTCGGCGCAGTGTGCGCCGGAGGAGGACGAAGTGCGCAAACTGCTGCCGCTGCTGAGCACCAACCCGCACGGAGGCGGCCGTTCCGCCCTCACCTGCCGGTTCCGCTGTGGTGACGCCTGCTTCCACGAGGTGCCCAACACCAGTGACAACGAGTACGTCGGCGACGTCATAGCCGGCGCCCTCTCCCGCCGCTCCATGATGCGCGCCGCCGCCGTCGTGACCGTCGCCACCGCCGCCGGGACCGGCGTCGCCGTCGGCAACGCCCCCGTGGCCGAGGCCCTTCCGCAGGGGCGTCCGCAGACGCCCGGTCGTGCCGACGGCGCCCGTGGACTGCGCTTCGCGCCGGTGGCGCCCAACACCGCGGACCAGGTGACCGTTCCCGCCGGCTACTCCCAGAACGTGGTCATCCGCTGGGGCGAGCCGATCCTCCGCGGCGCCCCGGCCTTCGACGCCGACAAGCAGACCGCCGAGGCGCAGGCCGGTCAGTTCGGGTACAACAACGACTTCCTCTCCCTGCTGCCGCTGCGCGGCGAGCCCGGGCGGCAACTGCTCGTCGCCAACCACGAGTACACCGACGAGATCCTGATGTTCAAGGGGTACGACTTCGAGAACCCGACCCGCGAGCAGGTCGAGATCGCCTGGGCCGCCCACGGTCTGTCCGTCGTCGTGGTCCAGGAGGAGCACCGCTCCGGCAAGCTCACGCCGGTCTCGCGCCACCCGCTCAACCGCCGCCTCCACACCACCACCGAGTTCGAGCTGAGCGGCCCCGCCGCCGGCTCCCCCCTCCTGCGCACCTCCGCCGACCCCGCCGGCCGCACCGTCCTCGGCACGCTCAACAACTGCGCCGGCGGCACCACCCCGTGGGGCACGACGCTGCACGGCGAGGAGAACTTCAACCAGTACTTCGCCTACGGCTCCAGCGCCACCGACAAGCGGTACGGCATCGGCACCGGCGCCTCCGAGCGCAAGTGGGAGCGGTTCGACAAGCGCTTCGACCTGCGCCAGGAGCCCAACGAGGCGCACCGCCAGGGCTGGGTCGTCGAGCTCGACCCGTACGACCCCGACTCCACGCCCCGCAAGCGCACCGCGCTCGGCCGCTTCAAGCACGAGGCCGCGCAGCCCCGTCTGACCGAGGACGGCCGTCCCGTCGTCTACATGGGCGACGACGAGCGCTTCGACTACTTCTACAAGTTCGTGTCGTCCAAGCGGATGAAGAAGGGGAACTCGCGCAGCGCCCGCGAGCACAACCTCACCCTGCTCGACGAGGGCACGCTGTACGTCGCCAAGCTGACCGGCGACACTCCGCAGGACGTCGACGGGACCGGCAAGCTCCCCAACGACGGCGAGTTCGACGGCTCCGGCGTCTGGATCCCGCTCGCCACCGGCGACGTCTCGCACGTGCCCGGCATGACCGCCGACGAGGTGTACGTCTTCACCCGCGTCGCCGGTGACAAGGTCGGGGCGACGAAGATGGACCGCCCCGAGGACGTCGAGCCGTCCCCGCGCAGCGGCCGCGTCTACGTCGCCCTCACCAACAACTCCAACCGCGGCAAGGCCGGTTACGCCCCCGCGGACGAGGCCAACCCGCGCAACTCCAACAAGCACGGCCAGGTCCTGGAGCTCGCCGAGCACTGGGACGACCCGGCCTCCGACGGCTTCGCCTGGCGTCTCTTCCTCGTCGCCGGCGACCCGAACGACCCGGCCACGTACTTCGCGGGCTACCCGAAGGAGAAGGTCAGCCCCATCTCCTGCCCCGACAACATCGCCTTCGACCCCTACGGCAACCTGTGGCTCTCCACCGACGGCAACCAGCTCGGCTCGCACGACGGCCTGTTCGGTGTCGCCACGCAGGGCGAGCGGCGCGGTGAGCTCAAGCAGTTCCTGACCGTCCCGAAGGGCGCCGAGACCTGCGGCCCGATCATCCAGGACCGCCGGGTCGTCGTCGCCGTCCAGCACCCGGGCGAGGTCGACGGCGCGTCCGTCGAGAAGCCCGCCTCCGTCTGGCCGGACGGCCCCGGCAAGATCGTCCGCCCGGCCGTCGTCGCCGTGTGGCGCAAGGACGGTCGCGACATCGGCGTCTGATCCGGTGTCCGATCAGACGTCCGGGTCGGCGTCTGATCGGACGCACCGGTGCGGAACCGGTGACGAGCCGGTGGTGTGAGGGGCCCGGGGGGAGCCCCTCACACCACCCCGAAACCCTCCCTGAACCGTACGAACTGCTCCGCCGGCTCCCCCGTGTACGACCACGGCACCCACGAGGCGCGCGGGCCGAGCATGCCCAGCAGCTCCCGTGCCATCTCCGCCTGGCCCGCGTAACAGGCCGCGTGGGCGAGATAGTTGAGGTCGGGCACCTCCTCGGGCGCCACCGGCCGGCCCGGCTCGCGCCCGCCGATCCAGCGGGCGTACGTCCGGCGCAGCTCGGTCACCGCCAGCTCGTGTTTCCAGTGCTGGTCGAAGCCGCGCACCGGGCCCCGGCCGAGCGCCCCGTCCGCGATGTAGCGGTACTCCTCCACCCGGGCCACCTGGACCAGGATCGGCAGTGGGGAACCCGGCGGCGCCACTCCCGCGGCGTCGCGCGCGAAGTCGTACATCGCCCCGTGCGTGCCGTGCCACCGCGCCGACCAGTAGCGCAGCAGCTGCGCGTGGGCCTCGGTGTTGTACGGGTCGCGCCGCCGCACCTCGTCGAACCACTGGCGCAGTTGGCGGCGCGGCACCCCGCCTTCGTAGAGCCGGGCCACGGAGAGCAGGGAGACCCAGGGCATCGGGTCGCCGGGCGCCGCGTGCGCCGCGCCGAGGCAGGCGTCGACGGTCGTGTCGAGCCGCCCCCGGTCCACGGCCGTGCCCCGGCCGGCCGCGATGGCCGTGTCGAAGACCCGTACCACCTCGGTCGCCGCCCGCAGCACCGCCGCGTCCGGGCTGTCCGGCTCGGCGGCCCGCCAGGCCTCGACCGTGGAGCTGCCCGCGGCGGCGTGCGCGAGGAGCCGCAGCCGGTGCGTGCGGCGTGTCCAGTCGTCGCCGGTGGCGGCCAGGAGATCCCGTACGCCCTGCCAGCGTCCGATGACGATGTCGTGCCGGGCCTCGGTGAGCGCGCGGTCCCCGAAGTCCGGGTCGAAGTCGGGCGAGAAGCGGGCCGAACGGGACGCGCGGCGGCGAACGGCCATCAGTCATCCTCCTTCGGGTCGGCGCTCGGTCGGCTCGGCGACCGGTCGGGGGGCGATCACTGGGGGGTCGATCACTCGGGGGCCGGCCGCTCGGGGATCGATCGGCGGGTGTCGCTCCGCCGGGGACCGCGCGGTCGGGGGTCGGTTGGTCGGGGATCTGTCGGGCTCGGTCGGGGATCGATCGGGCTCGGTCGGCGACCGGGCGCGATCCGGTGGCCTCAGAAGTCGGTGGCGAGCGACTCGTCCGCGCGGCGGGCGCGCGGTGTGCTGGGTGCGAAACGCTCCGCCGCGGCCAGGGCGCGTACGGCGTCGAGCCGGGCGGGGCGGTAGTACGCGCTCCCCTTGCGCCAGTACACGATCATCGGGACCACGCCGACGAGGAGCCCGCCGATGCCGATCGTGAGGGCGGTCCTCGACAACTCGGTGAGGGACTCGACGAACGCCCAGAGCATGAACAGGGCGCCGAACAGCGGCCACACCCCGCCGAGCAGGAAGTTCCGTACGGAGGTCAGCAGCACCGACCTGTACGCGACGACGGCGGCGATGCCCGCGAGCCCGTAGTAGAACGCGATCTGCAGACCGATCGCGGCCACTCCGTCGCTGAGGATCCGCCCCACCGAACCGGCGGTCGCCGCCGCGCCGAACATCAGCAGCGCGGCCACCCCGACGGCGGCGATCGCCACCCACGGGGTGTTCCAGCGGCGGTGCACGGTTCCGAGGGCGGCCGGCATCGTGCGGTCGCGGCCCATCGCGAACAGGGAGCGGGTCACCTGGATGAGGGTGGTCTCCAGGGTGGCGACCGTGGACAGCAGCACCGCGACGATCAGCAGTTTGCCGCCGACGCCCGGCCAGATCTCCTGGCCGAGGACGGCGAGGACGTTGGCGCCGGCGGACTCGATCTGTCCGGCGCTCAGCAGCACGTTGACCGAGATGGTGAACGCCTCGAAGAAGAGGAAGACGACGCCGACGCCGACGAGCGCGGCGAACCCGGCGGTGCGGCGGCTGTCGCGGGTCTCCTCGCTGAGGTTGCTGGTGACGTCCCAGCCCCAGTAGTAGAACGCGGCGATCAGCGCGCCCGACGCGAAGCCGGCCGGTCCGTCGAAGTGGCCGAAGCCGAGCCAGGACCAGTCGAAGGCGGTGGCGTGGCCGCGGTGGGCGAGGGCGGCCAGGATGAACACGACGAGGATGGCGATCTCGACGCCCGACATGAGGAGTTGGGCCCGCACGGTGAGCCGGGCGCCGCCCAGGACCACGAGCAGCATCATCAGGAACCAGCCCGCGCCGACGGCCGCGGCGAGCGGAGTGTTCTCGGCGAGCGCGGGGTCGATCAGGGAGAGCGTCAGCGCTCCCGCCGGGAGGGATCCGGCGACCATGAAGACGGTCGCGGAGACGACGAGCGCCCAGCCGGAGAGGAAGCCGAGGAAGGGGTGGAGGGTACGGCCCACCCAGGAGTAGCCGGCGCCCGCGTTGACGTCGATCCGGCCGAGCCGGGCGTAGGCCAGGACGATGCCGAGCATCGGCACCGCGCAGTAGAGCAGCGCGGCGGGTCCGGCCAGGCCGACCGCGCCGAAGAGCACGGCGGTGGTGGCGGCGAGCGAGTAGGCGGGGGCGCTGCCGGCGACGGCCATGACGATGGTGTCGAAGGTCCCGAGAACATTGGGCTGGAGCCCTCTGCCGGTGGTGGTGCGCATGGCGATGTCCTTGGGTGGCACGGGGAGATGGCGCAGGACGGAGCGACCGTGCCGGTCGGGTCGGATCTCCCCGGTGGAAGCACGGGTCAAGGTGAATCGAGCGCATCGTAGTCGCACGAGTGGATTCCGGTAACGGCGGTACGGAAGGTTCCGCTCGGTGACCGCCGGTAAGAGCGGACGTGCGACTCGGGGCGGTGGGGCGCGGGTTCAGTCCGGGTCCCTCCGGGGCGTCGCGATCGCGCGGGCGGCCCGAACCTCCTGGCGCAGCGGTGCGAGGACGCCCTCATCGTCCCCGCCCAGTTCCGCCCTGACCTCCACCAGGACGTCGCTGCGGCGCAGGTTGTCCGCGAGCTCGCGCAACTCCCTTTCCAGGGCCTCGACTTCTTCCGCTCCCGGCGCCGGGGCGCCGTGGTCGACCCGGACCCGGGCGGCGGTCGTGGCGTCCACGATCCGTTCCACGGCGACGACCAGCGGCCACCAGGCGGCGGCCAGGGTGCCGGCCGGCGGCGGCTCGGTCAGCGCCCGCTGGAACTCGGAGCGCACGGTGGACAGGTCCCGGTAGAGCGCGCGCCGGGCGCGCACCCGGGCCGCCTGGTCCGCCACTTCCGGTGGACCGAACGCCCGTGCCACGTACGCCGCCGTGTCCGCGACCGCGTTCGCGAGCCGGTCGCCGATCCGGGTGTGCCAGGACTCCGGCCACAGCAGGTATCCGGCGACGAGCGCGATCCCGCAGCCGATGAGCGAGTCGTACAGCCGGGGCAGCACCAGGTCGAAGCCCTGCCGGTTGAGCAGGTCGGAGAGCAGCATGATGACGGGGGTGATCGCCGCGGTCTGGAAGGCGTACCCCTTGGCCGAGAAGGCGGGGATCAGCGCGGCGAGCAGCATCATGACCGGCACGTCCCACCAGCCGCGGGGCACTTCGGAGAGGACGAGCGCGGCGACGACGAGCCCGGCGGCGGTGCCGAGCGCGCGCAGCACGGCTCGGGAGAAGACCGATCCGAAGTCGGGCTTCATCACGAACGTGACGGTGAGGGCGACCCAGTAGGAGCGGGGCACGGCGATGAGCGAGACCAGCGTCTGGGCGAGCCCGATGCAGAGCGCGAGCCGCAGCCCGTACCGCCAGGACGCTCCGGAGAACAGCACGGCGCGGGCGGTGCGGCGGGCCCGGACGCGCAGGGCGGCGGGGCGGCCGAGCCGGTCGTCGGCGGCGAACGGCTTGGGTTCGGGCTCGTGGACGACGGCCGCTGCGTGGCGCAGGGCGTGGTCCACGGCCTTCTCGGAGGGACGGGTCGGCTCGGGCAGGCGCGGGACGGCGGCGTCCGTCCGGCCCTCCTCGACGTCGTCGGCCAGTGCGCGCACGGCCGCCGGGACCTCGGCGGGCAGCTGCCGGTGGAACCGTACCGCCGCCATGTGCGCGGCCGCGGCGGCCTCCACGAGCGGGATGACCACGTTCAGCTGGGCCAGCAGCCGGACGAGGGCGGGGGTGCGGCCGTGGTGGCGGGCGCGGCGGGCCAGGACGAGGTCGTACGCCTGGTCGAGGGAGGTGGTGACGGCCTGGCGCTTCTCGTCGTACGAGGACGTACCGGCGGCTTCGAGGAGGTCGGCTGCGGTCCGGTAGGTGTTGGCCACGGCCGTGCGTTCGGGCACCCCGCCGCGCAGGGGCCAGCCGAGCAGGGTCAGGACGAGGACGACGACCCCGCCGAGCGTGAGCAGGAGGGGTGCCAGCCACCAGGGGTCGGGCATGGGCAGGCCCGCGCCGACGACGGCGTTGAGGAGGAGCAGGAGACCGGAGACGGAGGCGACGGCGCCGATCGAGGAGATCATCCCGGAGGCGAGCGCGATCAGCGTGAGGGCGGCGACGGCGAGCCAGCCGTGGCCGAAGACGAGGGTGCCGAGGGTGACGCCGAGCGCGCCGAAGAGCTGGGGGACGGCGATGTTGTAGAACCGCATGCGGTACGCGTCGGCGGTGTCGCCGATGACCCCGGACAGGGCGCCCATGGAGACCAGGGCGCCGTAAACCGGCCGGTCCGCGGCCAACCCGACGGCGAGCGGTGCGGAGAGCGCGATCGACGCGCGGACGACGGCGGCCCACGGGACGGGCGCGGCCTGCGGCCGGAGCCCGGCGGTGAGCCAGGGGGGCGGGGAGAGCCGTGCGGTGCGCGTCGCCATGCGACCAACGTACGGCCCCGGCCCCTGCCCACAACGGGGGCGGGGGCACCACCCCAGCGGAACGAATGCCCACAACGGGGGCGGGGGTGCCGGCCTGGCGGGGCGGCTCAGCTGCGGTAGTTCTCGACCTCGGCCGCCGGGCGGACGGCCGCGGTGTCGGGATCCTCGCCGAATTCGGCCTTGGCGCGGCGCTGGCGCAACAGATCCCAGCACTGGTCCAGTTGCACCTCGAGCTCGGCCAGCCGGGAGCGTTCTTCGGGGAGCAGGCCGCCCGTGCGTTGCCGCAGGGAGCGTTCCTCCTCGACGAGGGAGCCGATGCTCTCCAGGATCTGGTCGTCGTCCATGCGGTCCATGTGGTCCATGACATCCAGCGTGGCCGATCGGCGGCTCTCGTGCAGGTCGAGCGCCCTGGTGCGGGCCCGGGGGGCACGCCCGTGCGGGCGGCGCGGTACGCCTGTGCGGGCGGCGCGGTTGCTCCCGCGCGGACCGGGCGGTGCTCTCGTGCGGACCGCGCGGCTCCGGTGTCAGTGGCGCAGCGCCTGACCGATCTCGGCCTTCGTCGCGCCGGAGAGCGACCGGTTGCTGCGCGCCGTGCCCGTCTTGGACGTACTCGGGGCGACGCCGCCGATGTTCAGGACGACCGAGTCGAGGAGGTCCCCGCCGTCGTTGCGGAAGTTGACCATGATCGTGTAGTCGGCGTTCCGGTCCTGAGGGTTGGTCACCGTCACGTCGGCGACGGTCCGGCCCCCCTCCGCCCGCACCGGCCCGGCCTTGACGTCGGCGGTGGCGTTCACGCCGTCCGTGATCTCGCCCATCCGAGACGCCGCCGCCGCGGTGGCGGACGAGACGGCGTCCCCGACCCTCGCCCTGTCCTCCTCCGTACAGGCGGTGGACGACAGGGCGAGGAGCGTGGTGACGGTCACGAGGACCCGGGCGCGGGGGCGGTTCATCGGGCCGCCGCCCCGGGGCCGTAGGAGCGGTCGGTCGCCAGCGCCCAGATCACGAAGACCGAGATGGCCATGGAGAACAGCGACCACCACGGGTGGTAGGGCAGGAAGAGGAACTGGGCGACGACGTTCAGCGCGGCCAGTGAGATACCGGCGACCCGGCCCCATTCGGCGCCCTTGAGGATTCCGTAGCCGGCGATGGCGACGACGATGCCGAGGACCAGGTGGATCCAGCCCCACGTCGTCAGGTTGAACTTGAAGACGTAGTCGCCGAGGCGGGCGTAGATGTCGTCCTCGGCGATTCCGGCGATGCCCTGAAGGATGTCCATGACGCCGGTGACCAGCATCAGGACACCGGCGAAGAGGGTGCCGCCGGCGGCCCAGACGGCGCCGGTGTCCCTGTCGGGGGCGGTGCGGGGGTTGCGGGGTGCGGTGTTCTGGCTCATGGGCCCATCGTCCGGGCGACGGTCCGGAACCGATCGTTCAGCGGGGCCGAACGAGTGAGCGGAGGAACCCCGCGAGGGCCGTGTCGAACTCCTCCGGCCGTTCCAGGTTGGGCAGGTGGGCGGCCCGTTCGACGACCACCAGCGTGGAGTCGGGAAGCGCGGCGTGCATCGCCTCCGCGTCCGCGACGGGGGTGTACGTGTCGTCGCGGCCGACGACCACCAGGGCGGGCACGGACACCGTGGTGAGGAGCGCGCGGTAGTCGGGGCGCTCGGCACGGCCGCGCAGGGCGGCGGCCGCGCCCGCCGGGTCGGTCGCGCACATCATGCGGTGCACAGGGGCGGCGGCGTGGGTGTTGTACGGGGCGACCATCCGGTCGAGCACCTCGTCGGCGTACCGGCGCATGCCCTCCGCGCCCTCCGCGAGCAGCCGGTCGGCGAGTGCGTTCCGGCCCGCCTTCCCCTCCTCGGTCTCGGCGGCGGGGAAGGTGTCGGCGAGGACGAGGCCGAGGATCCGCTCGGGGAAGAGGCGGTAGCACTCCATGGCGATCTGGCCGCCCATGGAGAGCCCGGCGAGGACGAACTCCTCGATGCCGAGCCGGTCCAGGAGGGCGGCGAGGTCCCGGGCGAAGGTGGAGAGCGGGGTGACGCCGGGGACGACGTCACTCGCTCCGTAACCCCGGAGGTCGGGGGCGACGACGCGGTGGGTGGCGGAGAACCGGTCGATCTGGGGCTGCCACATGGTGCGGTCGAAGGGATGGCCGTGGACCAGGACGAGCGCGGGGCCCGTGCCCTTGTCCTCGTAGCCGATGACGACTCCGTCGAGCTCTGCGGAAGGCATGCTCGGAGGCTAGGCAGCCCTCTGGGCTCGGTGCAATAAAATCTTTGCTCTCGGTGCAATCGGGGAGCGTGGTCGACGTGGGCGAGGACTATCGGAGGATCGCCGACCGGGTGGCGGAGGCGATCGCGGACGGGCGGCTGCGGCCCGGTGACCGGCTGCCTCCGCAGCGGGTCTTCGCCCGCCGCCACCGGATCGCGGCCTCCACCGCGATCCGGGTGTACGGCGAGCTGCGCCGGCGTGGCCTGGTCGTCGGCGAGGTGGGGCGCGGCACGTTCGTACGGGCGGCTCCGCCGCTGCCGGGGCCCGCGCTCGCCGAGGCGACCGGGGCCGCGCCGGTCGATCTCCAGCTCAACTACCCGGTGGTGGAAGGGCAGACGGAGCTGATGGCACGCGCGCTCGCGTCGCTGGCCCGGGCCGATGTGCTCGCCGAGGCGACCCGGCGGCCCACGGCGGCGGTGGGGACCGGGGAGGCGAGGGCGGCGGCCGCGAGCGTCCTCGCGCGGGGCGGCTGGGAGCCGGACCCCGACGCGGTGCTCTTCGCGGGCAACAGCCGCCAGGCCATCGCGGCGGCGATCTCCGCGCTCGTGCCGCCCGGGGGCCGGCTCGGTGTCGAGGCGCTTACGTATCCGCTGGTCAAGGCGGTGGCGGACCGCCTCGGCGTACGGCTGGTGCCGATCGCGCTCGACGCGGAGGGAATGCGACCCGACGCGCTGGCGGCGGCCCACCGGGCGGCCCCGCTCGGCGCGGTGTACGTCCAGCCGACCCTGCACAACCCGCTCTCCCTGACGATGGGTTCGCGACGGCGGGCCGAACTGGCGGGATTCCTGCGGGAGTCCGGTCTGACGGCGATCGAGGACACGACGTGGGCGTTCCTGCTCCCGGACGGGCGGGAGGAGCCGGACGAGTGGGCCTGTTCGGGCGGGTCGGCCTCGCCGGACGGGCCAGGCTCGCCGGACGGGCGGGGTGAGCCGGACGGGCGGGGGGCTCTGGACGGGCGAGGCGGGCCGGGCTGGTGGGGTGCTCTGGACGAGCAGGGCGCGCCGGACGGGCGAGGCGGGCCGGATGGGGCGGTGGCTCCGGCGCCGTTGGTCGCGTATGCCCCCGAGCGCGTGGTCCTCGTGGACAGCCTGTCCAAGCGGCTCGCCCCCGGCCTCACGGTCGGCTACCTCGTCGCACCGGAGGCGCGACGGGCGGACCTCGCGGACGCCTTGCGCTCCGGGGCCTGGACGGCGGGCGGTCTGGCGCTGGCCGCCGCCACGCGCTGGGCGGGCGACGGCACGGTCGCGGCGGTGGTGGCGGCCAAGCGGGCGGACCTCGCGGCCCGGGGCGACGTGGTGCGGCGCCGACTGGGCGCGTACGCGATCCGTACCGCGCCGCTGTCCTCCTACTGCTGGTGGGAACTGCCCGCTCCCTGGCGGGCGGAGACCTTCGTCGCGGCGGCCGCGGAGCGAGCCGGGGTGGCGGTGACGCCGGGAAGCGCCTTCGCGGTCGGCTCCGGATCGGCCCCGGACGCGGTACGGGTGGGGCTGGCCTCGCCGTCCCTGCCGGTCCTGGACGAGGCCCTGGGCGCGTTGTCGTCACTCGCCGCCGAAGGACCTTGAGCAGGACTCCGGCCACCCCTTGCGCCCGATCATCCTGGATATCCGCGGTGCGGCCGGCGGCCTGATCCAGTTGCGGGAGGGCGGGGCGCGGGTGTGCCCTTGAGGGTGGAGGGGGCGAGAGTGAAGGAGCTCCTGCCATGGCCGCACACGCCGCGACGCCCACTCGGCGTCACCACCGCCGTCGTCCGACCACCGGCACGACCGGCACCACCGACACCACCAGGTCCGCCCGCGGGTGGATGCTGCCCGTCGTCCTGGGCGTGATCTACGGCCTGTACGCGTCGACCGTCGCGCGTCACGGTGGCCCGCTCACCTGGGGTCAGGCCGTGCTCGGCGTCGTCTCCGCGGCGGTCGTCGCCGTCGCGTTCCACGCGCTGCGGCGGTGGCAGCGGGCTCTGCCCCGTGAGCTGCGCGCGGTGGCGTGGGGGTCGATGGCAGGCATCGCGATCGGGTTCCTGTTCAGCCTCTCGAACGCGAGCGTGCTGTCCGCCGTGGTGCTGGCGCTGCTCGTCGGGGCCGGCGTGTTCTGCGTGGCGTTCTACCTCTTCTACACCCACGAGGACGCGACGGGGCGGCCGTTGCCGCGCTCGTAGCGGCCGGCGCGGCGGCGGTGGTACGCGACCGCCACGGCGGCGAGGAGCGGGGCCCAGGCGAGCAGCGGCAGGTAGCAGACGTACAGCAGCACCTGCTGGACCGGGCCGTCGGTGTGCGTGCCGACGGAGTTCTCGCCGAGCCCCGCGTACGCGGCGTACGTGAACCAGCCCACCAGCGCGAACAGCGCGACCGCCCCGGCGAGCGCGGCGGAGGTCGCGGCCGCAGCGTTGACCGGGCGTCCGCCGAGGAACGGCAGCCGGCGCGGGAACACTTCGCCCCAGGAGCGGACCAGGCCGAGGGTGAGGAAGGCGAGCAGCTCGGCGCCGATGGTGAGGACGATCTGGTACGCGGCCTGACCGAGGCCCGGGTCGTCGACCTCGGCGACGGGCAGCCCGACGGTCAGGGCGATCCGCCAGATCGCGGAGGGCAGCACGATCAGCGGTACGGCGTGTGCGGCGAGGACGGCCCAACGGGGCACGTCCGGGAGCGCCTTGGTCTTCATCATGCCGCTCAGCGTGCCGGGCGGCGGTGTGCCGGGGCGTCGTCGTGGCGGCCGGGCCGTCTCCCCCGCGCGGGGGAGACACTCTCCTCCCCGCAGGTCCGAGGGACGCCGGTCAGCGGCGGCGCGCGGAGGTCCGTGCCTCGATGCGGGCGAGGCGGGACAGACGGGCCTCGATACGGCCGACGTCCCCCCGCTCGGGCGGGGCCAGCGGCGCCCCCGCCCCCACCCGCAGCCGGGCCGCCGCCGCGAGCAACCAGGCGGCCCGCGAGGCGCCGTCGACGAGGGGCTCGTGGCCGACGGGGGGCTCGGTGCCGGTCGGGGCCTCCGCCTCCACAAAGGCGTTCGCGTCGGCGAGGGGCTCCGCGCCCGCGAGGGGCTCCGTGCCGGCCGGGGTCTTTCCGGCGGCGAGGCGTTCCGTGTCCGCGAGGGATTCCGTGCCGGCCGGTGACTCTGCGCCGAGGGGCTCCGTGTCCGCGAGAGGCTCCGTGTCGGTCGAGGCCTTTGCATCGGCGAGGCGTTTTGCGTCGGGCTCCCTGCCGGCGGGGGCCCTTGCCCCGGCGAGGCGTCCCCCGCCCGCGGGGGTCTCCGGGCCGACCGGGCCCTTTGCACCAGCGACGTGCTCCGTGTTCGCGAGGAGCTTCCCGCCGGGCAGGCGCTCCGTGGCCGCCAGGGACTCCGCGCCTGCCAGGCCCTCCAGGGCCAGGGCGCGGGCGCGGGGGTCGCGGGTGGCGCGGGCCGCGGTGAGGGCGCGGAGGTGCCAGGTGCGGGCGGTCGCCGCGTCGCCGCGGAGTTCGGCGACGAAGCCCAGCTCGGCGAGGATCAGGTGGTTGCCCTCCTCCGAGGAGACCTCCCGGTACCACTCCCGGATCCGCAGCAGCCGCTCCTCCGCCTCGTCCAGGCGCCCCGCGCGCCGAGCCCCGAGTGCGAGCCCCATCTCCGCGTAGATCTCACCGAACTTGTAGCCGTGCTCCGCCGCCCCCTGCCGCGCCCGCTCATGCAGCTCCGCCGCCCGTTCGACGTCGCCCGCGAGCAGCGCGAGCCGGCCGAGGCCCGAGAGGCGTGCGGATCGCTCGGCGGCGAGGCCCAGTTCCTCGGCGAGCCGCAGCCCCTCCTCGTGGAGCCGGGCGGCCAGCGCGTAGTCGCCGTCGATCTCGGCGAGCGCCGCCAGCGGGGAGACGGACTGCGACTCGCCCCACCGGTCGCCCAGCGCGCGGAAGAGCGCCCGTCCCTCGCGCCCGTGCCGGCCCTGCGCCGCCAGGTCGCCCCGCAGCAGCGCCTGCGCGGCCCGCAGGGTGTGGACGGCGGCGCGCGCCCAGGGGTCGGCGTCCCCGACCTCCGCCACGAGCCGCTCGCTCTCGGCGAGGTCACCGGTGTTGAAGTGGCCGTAGGCGACGAGCCAGCGGGCCCGGGCGCGGGCGCCCGGGTCGCCGATCGAGCCGTACGGCAGATCCGACGTCCCGGCCTTCTCCCCGCACAGCAACGCGAAGGCGGCCGCCAGGACCCGCGCTTCGGGGCCCTGCGCCGCCGCGAGCTGCCGGCGGCCCTCCCGCAGCCGCCCGGACAGCAGCCAGTACCACGACAGGGCGACCGCGAACCGGTCCGGAGCGGCGTCGAACGCTGCCCGCAGGTTGGCGCGTTCGGCGTCGAGCCGCCGCAGCCACTCCCGTTGCCCGGGACCGCGCAACAGGGGAGCGGCGCGTTCGGCGAGGTCCAGGTAGTAGGCGCGGTGCCGTTCCCGTACCGCATCGCCGTCGCCCATCTCATCGAGGCGCTCCGTGGCGTACGCGGCGATCGACTCCAGCATCCGGTACCGCTCCCCGTCCCGGATCACGAGCGAGCGGTCCACGAGCCGGCCGAGCAGCTCCACCACGTCCAAGGCCGTGCCGTCACCGCAGACGGCTTCCGCCGCGTCGAGGGTGCAGCCGTCGCGTTGGACGGAGAGGCGGCGCAGCACGATCCGTTCGGGGGCGGAGAGCAGTTCCCAGCTCCAGTCGATCACCGCGCGCAACGTCTGCTGGCGGGCCGGAACGCCCCGGCGGCCGGTCGCCAGGACTCGGAACCGGTCGCCGAGCCGCTGCGCCAACCCCCTCGCGCTCAGGGCGCGGAGGCGGGTGGCGGCCAGTTCGAGGGCGAGCGGGATGCCGTCGAGGCGGACGCAGATCTCGGTGACGTCGGCGCGGTTGGCGTCGGTGAGCGCGAAGGAGGGGGCGGCGGCGGAGGCCCGTTCGGCGAAGAGGCGTACGGCGTCGGCGGGCGGGAGGGGGTCGAGCGGGCGCACGAACTCGCCGGGGACGGCGAGCGGTTCCCGGCTGGTGGCGAGGATCCGCAGGCCGGGCACCGCTCGCAGCAGGCCGCTCGCCAACTCGGCGACGGCGTCGACGACGTGCTCGCAGTTGTCGAGGACGAGGAGGGTGGGCCGGTCGCGCAGGGCGGCGGCCAGGCGCTGGGTCGCGTCACCCTGGGCGGCGTGGGCACCGTGGCGCGGCAGGGTGGCGGCGGCGTCCTCCCGGATACCGAGGGCCGCGGCCACGGCTTCCGCCAGTTCCGCGGCGTCGCCGCGGTGACCGGCGAGCTCGACGAACGAGCCGTCGCCCGCCACCTCCTGCGCGAGCCGGGTCTTGCCGACCCCTCCGGGTCCGGTCAGGGTCACCAGCCGGGCGCTGCCGAGGAGTTCCCCCAGTTCCCGCACCTCCCCGGTGCGCCCCACGAGCCCGCTGAGCGGCACGGCCCGCACCGCCCCCGCGGGGCGCTCGCCGAGCGGGCCCGGTGAGGGCATGACGAGACGGCCGGACCCGGCGGCCGCCCGGGTGTCGGCTACGCCGTCGCCTACCGCGCCCGCGTCACGTACCGCGCCAGTGCTGCCGGCCGCGCCCGGGCCCGTGCCGGAGGCAGGATCCGGGAGAGGTCCCGGGCCCGTGACCTGGCCAGGAGCCGGGTCGCCCACCGGACCCGGGCCGCCGGCCGCACCTGTGCCGCTGGCCGTGCCCGCGTCGCGCACCGCACCCATGCCGCCGCCGGGAGCCGCGTCGCCCGAGGCCGGATGCGAGCTCGTGCCGCCGGCCGCCGGGGAGCCTGTGCCCGGATCGGGGCCGCCTTCCGGCCCGGAAGGCGAGGCACCCGTCCTCCCACCAGCGGCGCGAACCGGAGGCGTCACCGAAGGGTCCTGGCGGAGGATCGCGGTGTGGAGCGCGGCGAGTTCGGGGCTCGGGTCCACGCCCAGGTCCTCCGCGAGGCGCAGGCGCAGGGCCTCGTAGGAGGCGAGCGCCTCGCTCTGCCGGCCCGCGCCGTACAAGGCCCGCAGCTGTGCCGCGCGCAGCCGCTCGCGCAGCGGGTGCGCGGTGACGAGCGGGGCGAGGTCCGCGGCCAGGGCGCCCAGGGCCGTGCGGTCGCCCGACTCCAGCCGCGCCTCGGCCCGTTCCTCCTCCGCGACGAGCCGTTCCTCCGCCAGCCGGCCCGCCTCCTCCCGTACGACCGGGTGGTCGGCGACGTCCGCGTACGCCTCCGTCCCCCGCCACAGGCCGAGCGCCTCGTCGAGCAGCGCCGCCCGCTCCCGTGGCCCGGGCGTCCGCCCGGCGCGGGCGACGAGCGCGCGGAACCGGGCCGCGTCCGGTTCGCCCTCGTCCAGGACGAGCAGATAGCCGGGCGGCCGGTGCACGATCCGGTCGCGGCCGAGGGCACGGCGGAGCACGGAGACCTTGACCTGGAGGGCGTTCGCGGCACGGGCCGGCGGGCGGTCGCCCCAGAGCGCGTCGATCAGCAGGCCGGTGGCGACGGGCCGCCCTTCCCGGGCCAGCAGACAGCCGAGCAGGACGCGTGCCTTCGCCTCGGGAACGCTGACGGGCCGCCCGGCTCCGTCCCGTACGGACAGTGGACCCAGCACCCCGAACCGCATGCCGGAACCGTAACCCACAGCCCGGCCCTCAGCCTTCCCTCAGCGGACCGTCAGCGGGCCCGCGCAGAGTCGTTCCCGTCACGACAAGCACCGCAAGCACCGCAAGCACCGCAAGCACCGCAAGCACGACAAACACCGAGAACACCGAACACAGGGAGCTGTGCGCACATGAGCAAGTACGCAGGCCGGAAGGCCGTGATCATCGGCGGCACCATGGGTATGGGCCTCGCCATCGCCAAGCGTCTGGTCGAGGGCGGCGCGGAGGTGCTGCTCACCGGCCGCAACCCGAAGAACCTCAAGGAGGCCGCAGACGAACTGGGCCCCGCCGCCCACGTCGTCTCCTCGGACCTGGCCGACCTCGACGCCGTACGGGCCCTGCCCGCGCTCGTCGAGGAGCGGCTGGGCGGCGTGGACCTGCTCTTCGTCAACGCGGGCATCTCGGAGCTCGGCCCGATCGCGGAGATGACCGAGGACCAGTACGACCGGATGTTCGCGGTGAACCTCAAGGGGCCGTACTTCACCGTGCAGGGGCTCCTGCCGTTGCTGCGGGACGGCGGCGCCGTCGTCTTCACGACCTCGGTCGCCGATGTCACGGGCACGCCCGGCATGAGCGTCTACTCGGCCACCAAGGCCGGGCTGTGGTCCTTCGCGCAGGGACTCGCCTCCGAGCTGGTCGGGCGCGGGATCCGTGTCAACGCGGTCTCGCCCGGTTACATCGACACTCCCGGGGGCGGGGTCCAGGGGCTCACGGAGGAGGAGCACCGGGCGTTCAAGGCGGCGGGCGACGCGGCCACGCCGATGCACCGGCACGGCACGGCCGACGAGGTGGCGAAGGCGGCGCTGTTCCTGGCCGTCGACGCGACGTTCACGACCGGGGTGAAGCTGGCCGTGGACGGAGGTCTGGTGCAGCAGATCGTGTCCGTGTAGACCTGGGCGCGCCGCCGTCGGAGACTGGTGAAAGCGGTTGAAACGGCACACGTCAGGAACGGCACACGTCAGAAACGGTGCACGCGGCGCACGGCAGAAGTGACGCGTCCGGCACGGCACACGTCCCCGGATCCCGGAGGAATCGCATGACCGACCTCGCCATCGAGACCGAGAGCCTGGTCAAGGTCTTCGGCACGAACCGTGCCGTGGACGGCATCGACCTCCGGGTTCCGGCCGGGACCGTCTACGGCGTCCTCGGCCCCAACGGCGCCGGCAAGACCACCGCCGTGAAGATGCTCGCCACCCTGCTCCGACCGGACGGCGGCCGGGCCCGGGTCTTCGGCCGCGATGTCGTCGAGGACGCCGACGCCGTCCGTGGCCGGGTCAGCCTCACGGGCCAGTACGCCTCCGTCGACGAGGATCTGACCGGCACCGAGAACCTGGTCCTGCTGGCCCGGCTCCTCGGCCACTCGCGGCCGGCGGCCCGTGACCGCTCCGCGCAGCTGCTCGCCGCGTTCGGGCTCGCGGAGGCCGCCGACAAGCAGGTCAAGCACTACTCGGGCGGGATGCGGCGCCGTATCGACATCGCCGCGTCCATCCTCAACACCCCCGACCTGCTCTTCCTCGACGAGCCGACCACCGGCCTCGACCCGCGCAGCCGCAACCAGGTCTGGGACATCGTCCGCGCGGTCGTCGCCCAGGGCACCACCGTCCTGCTCACCACCCAGTACCTGGACGAGGCGGACCAGCTGGCCTCCCGCATCGCCGTCATCGACCACGGGAAGGTGATCGCGGAGGGCACGAAGGGCGAGCTGAAGGCGTCGGTGGGCTCGGGTTCGGTCCACGTACGGCTGCGGGACCCCGAGCAGCGCTCGGCCGCCGAGCGGGTCCTCGCGACCGCCCTGAACGCCTCCGTACAGCTCGACGCCGACCCGGTCGCCCTCACCGCCACCGTCAACGGGCACGGCACGGACCTCGGCGCCGCCGAACAGGCCGCCCGGGCGCTCGCGGAGCTGGCGGCGCAAGGAATCACGGTCGACAACTTCGGTCTCGGACAGCCCAGCCTCGACGAGGTCTTCCTCGCCCTCACCGACCGGAAGGGAACGACGGCATGAGCACCGTCGCCACCAGCAAGGACAAGCAGCAGAGCGACGCCCTGGCCTTCGAGGCCCCGAGGGCCGAGGAGCTGGCCGCGCTCCTCGTCGGTCAGGAGCGGCCGCCCCGCCCCAGCGCGCTGTCGGCGTCGCTGACCTTCGGCTGGCGCGCCATGCTGAAGATCAAGCACGTGCCGGAGCAGCTCTTCGACGTGACGGCGTTCCCGATCATGATGGTGCTGATGTACACGTACCTCTTCGGGGGCGCGCTGGCCGGCTCGGTGTCGGCGTACATCCAGTTCCTGCTGCCGGGCATCCTGGTGATGAGCGTCGTGATGATCACGATGTACACGGGCGTCTCGGTCAACACCGACATCGAGAAGGGCGTCTTCGACCGCTTCCGCACGCTGCCGATCTGGCGGCCCGCCCCGATGGTCGGCTATCTCCTCGGCGACGTCGTGCGCTATCTGATCGCCTCGGTGGTGATGCTCACCGTCGGCCTGATCATCGGTTACCGCCCGGACGGCGGTGTCCTCGGCGTCCTGGCGGGTGTGGCGCTGCTGCTGGTGTTCTCGTTCGCCTTCTCGTGGATCTGGACGATGTTCGGGCTGATGCTGCGCAGCGAGAAGTCGGTCATGGGCGTTTCGATGATGGTGATCTTCCCGCTGACCTTCCTGAGCAACGTCTTCGTGGACCCGAGGACGATGCCGGGCTGGCTGCAGGCCTTCGTCAACAACAGCCCGGTGACGCATCTGGCGACGGCGGTGCGGGAGTTGATGGCGGGGCGCTGGCCGGCGGCCGACATCGCCTGGTCGCTGGGGTGGTCGGCGCTGTTCGTGGTGGTCTTCGGCGCGGTGACGATGCGGCTCTACAACCGCAAGTGACGCCCCCGGCGCCCGGCCCCGGCCCCGGGGTCGGGGCCAAGGGCCTGGATCGCCGTCCGTCGCCGGTCGCCCGTCGCCGGTCGCCCGCCGTCCGTCGAGCAGTCGCCCGTCAGTCCAGGCGCAGGTCGGCGAGCTGCTGCTCGAAGGGCACCACGTCGTCGTCGCCGGACTCGTCCGTCCGTCGCCGGGCAGGACGGCCCGCCACCGCGTCCGCCAGCTCGCGGCCCGCGCGGGTGATCCGGGACGGCAGGCCGTCGGTGTACTCGTCGCCGCCCGAGCCCCAGTCCTCCGAGGCGGCGTAGACGGCCGTCGGCAGGACGAGGGCGCGCAGGTAGGCGAAGAGCGGCCGCAGAGCGTGGTCGAGCGCGAGCGAGTGGCGGGCGGTGCCGCCGGTCGCGCCGATCAGCACCGGCGTGCCGGTCAGCGCGTCCGGGTCGATCAGGTCGAAGAAGGACTTGAACAGGCCGCTGTACGAGGCGGTGAAGACCGGGGTCACCGCGACGACTCCGTCCGCGCCGGTCACCGCGTCGATCGCGGCCCGCAGTCGCGCCGAGGGGAAGCCGGTGACGAAGTTCTTCGCGATGTCGATGGCGACGTCGCGCAGCTCGACCACCTGGACCTCGACGGCGTACTCCCGCTCGGTCAGCCGCTCCTCGGCGGCCTTGACCAGCCGGTCGGCGAGCAGCCGGGTCGATGAGGGCTGGCTGAGCCCGGCCGACACGGCGACCAGCTTGAGCGTCTGCATGACTTACGCCTCCTGAGTGCGTACGGCGGGGTGGAGCGGGGCGGTCGCCGGGACGCCGGCCGGCCGCAGGTTGGCGAACTCCTTGCGCAGCACCGGGATCACTTCCTCGCCGAGCAGGTCGAGCTGTTCCAGGACCGTCTTCAGCGGCAGACCCGCGTGGTCCACCAGGAAGAGCTGACGCTGGTAGTCGCCGACGTATTCCCGGAACGACAGCGTGCGTTCGATGACCTCCTGGGGCGATCCGACGGTCAGCGGCGTCTCCCGGCTGAACTCCTCCAGGGAGGGGCCGTGGCCGTAGACGGGGGCGTTGTCGAAGTAGGGGCGGAACTCCCGTACCGCGTCCTGGGAGTTCTTGCGCAGGAAGACCTGGCCGCCGAGGCCGACGATGGCCTGCTCGGGGGTGCCGTGGCCGTAGTGCGCGTACCGCTGGCGGTAGAGGCGGACCATCTTCTCGGTGTGCTCCTTGGGCCAGAAGATGTGGTTGGCGAAGAATCCGTCGCCGTAGTAGGCGGCCTGCTCGGCGATCTCGGGGGAGCGGATCGAGCCGTGCCAGACGAACGGCGGTACGCCGTCCAGCGGGCGGGGTGTCGAGGTGAAGCCCTG